>NZ_JASPJP010000006.1:0-147831 GCF_030232615.1 Corynebacterium sp. MSK035 | reverse complement strand
TCAATCGGCATCCAGAAAGGCCAAATCTAACCCCCGCGCGACACGCCGAGCCAGACACACATTTTGTCGTTTAACCCCGGATTGCCCTGCTAATAAACGCACGTTGCCCACAGGCTAAATCTGCCTGTGGGCAACTGTGACGGTAAGGTGCAAGTCCGAGCTACTTGCGGTAACGAGACCTGGTATCGCGCCCGGTTATGCGCTCCTGGCGAGGGCGCTGCTGTCGCGGTGGCCACTCCTCGGTGCGACGGTGGTTGCTCCCCGGGCGTGCGGGGCTCTGTTGAGGCTTTTCGGACCGAGACTCCGGCGAAGACCGTTCTCCCCACATCCGTGCCGTTCCTGCCGCTTGACGACGGGGAAACTCCTGCGTTGGCCGCTGCGGTGCGTTTGGCCGTTCAATCGGACGACGAGGCTGCTGTCTGGTCGAGTTTGGCGAAGTGGAATCCTGAGTGAACTGCGCCTGGCCCGGATGCGGGCGAGACTGCCAACGGGATGTTGGCTGCTGGGCCCGCTGGGCGAAATTCGAGCGCTGCTGGGCGCGCTCCCCAGAGCGGTCAACTGGTCGCTCACGCAGTTGCTCGGCGTTGCGCGATGCCGAGCTGGCGCTCGCTGCCGGTCGGGCACCAGAACGAGAAGTCTCCTGCCGAGAGCGTGCAGCCTGCTGGCGCGCCTGGCGGCGAGCTTCGGCATCTCGGATAATGTCCGCAGCGGGACGTCGTGAAGCAGGGCGTTCCTGAGAGCGAGAAGCTACGCGGCGATCAGATTCGGCGAGACGACGGCGCACCTGAGAGCTGGATTCGACAGCGGCTTCGTCACGATGCTGGCGCTGTTTAGCGGCCTTGCGCTGGGTGTTGAGGGATTTCTCCTGGGTGCGGGTGATTTCGAGGTAACGCCATACTGCGATGATGACACAGATGATCATCAAGATCAGCAGCCACGGGAACTGCTGGATGATGGGATATGCCGAGGTCACCAGGCGAGCGCGTTTAGAGGTCGTCGCGGTCGCGCCACCATTTTCGGGATCGGCGAGAGAACCGGTAAACCACGCTGTGAAAAACGTGACAAGCGCGAACAAAATGGGGATTTGAGCGACGGTAACTACCAGGCCGCGAGGAACCACCAACAGTGTTCCGGCGACAGCAGCCACGGCAAAAGCAATGAAGTAGGGCTTGCCAAGCGAACCGTTGGGAACAGAAAAGAGCAAACCAAAAACTCCGGCCAGAAGCATCAGCAACGGCGGCACAAACATTGGCACGCGTGGAAGCAGGGGTTTGTTCCCACTGCCTTTACGGGTTATTGCTGATCTGTTCGACACGAATGCGTATCCTACCGGTTATTAGTGATAAAAACGGGCAAGCCCGGTATAAGAGCCTGCCCGTGTCTTGGAATCTCGCCCTACTTGTTTTTCTTAGAGAAAGGCCCGGAGACGACTTCAGTGACCTTGTGGAAGGCCTTGGTCATCGTTCCCTCTTCCTGCTTGGTCGGACCAGCATCGGGGGAAACCTTACCGGCGGTGCGAGCATCTGCCTTCACAGCGCTCTCCGCGGAGCTGTCGGAGTCATCACTGCCCAGACGGAACGAAGCCAGTCGGTCGCGCATCGCACGGCCGGCAGCTTCAATCTGAATGCCGGAGATTGATCCGGCGTCCGTGGCGAACTCGATATCCTTTGCAGTCTTGTCGCCCGTACGCAAATCAGTGAGGTCGCCGAGGTAGCGGAACCAGACCGCGACGACTGCAGTGACCGGCACCGCCAGGAAGGCGCCGATGATGCCGAAGATACCGCCACCGAGTAGGACAACCAGCAGGACGATTGCGGCGTGCAGGTCCATAGCCTTGGACTGCAGAATCGGCGAGAGGATGTTGCCCTCAATCTGCTGGACGGCAATGATGATGAGCAAGACAAAGATTGCTGTGGTCAGGCCGTTGGCAACAAGTGCGACAACCACCGCAATGAAGCCGGCGGTGAACGCGCCGACAATAGGAATGAAGCCAGCGAAGAAAGTCACCACGGCCAGGACCATTGCCAGCGGCACATTCAAAATCGCAAGACCGGCACCGATGAAGACCGCGTCGATAAGCGAAACGATAGCCTGCGTGCGGATGTAGCCCGACAGCGTGTTCCAGGAGCGGGTGAGTACCTCCGTGAGATGCCAGCCGAGGCGACGTCCGGTCAGGCGGCGGAGCCATGGCAGGAAGTCCTGGCCGTCCTTGATGAAGAAGAACGTCAGCACCAGCATTGCCATCAAGGTTACGGCGACCGAAGAGACCACCGAGATGCCTTGGAAGACTGTGTTGGCGATATCGCCGGAGCGCTCCTGGAGCCATTGGGAACCCTGGTCCAGAGCGTCGAGGATTTGTTCATCCTTGACGTTAAATGGCGGTGCCTGAATGATGTTCTGGACTTCTTGAATGCCGTCGGTGAACTGGCGACGCAATTCTGGGAACTGCGACTGCACAGTCGGTGCGAGGAACGCGACGACGCCGCCAAGCAGCGCCAGCGCGCCTAGGATGACCGTCAGTGCGGAGAGTGCGCGGGGCCAGCGGTGTTTCATCAGGAACACGGCGGGCGGAGCCAGCACCGTGGAGACAATCAGAGCCAGCAGAATCGGCAGAACGCCAGCCCAAATCTTTCCCAGAATCATAGCGCTGACATACAGCGCCGCTGCGGTGATGAGGAAACGCAGGCACCAACCTGCGAACCATCGGGCGCCCTCGCCAATGACGTCGGCGCGGTCGATGGACTCGGAGTCATTTTCGCTCATAAGCTCATCGAGGTTTTCAGCATCTTCCGGCAGATCCGGTTGCGTTGCCGCTGACTTATGGGCGTCGGAGGGGATAGACAGAGACTGTTCTATACGCAGAGGCTCCGATCCCATTACGTGATCGATAGCGTCTTTTTCGGACTGCGCAGTCCACTCTTCGCCTTCATTGGGTTTATTGCTCACGTATTCATTATGGGGGTTCGTAGGGGATAGGGGGCAACTTCACGAAGTTAGGGCGAGTTCAAATCTTTCTCCCCGAGCCCGTAAGATGAGCAATGTGAGTCTTACACTTGGAATCGTCGGTCTGCCCAATGTCGGAAAGTCAACCCTGTTTAACGCCTTGACACGCAACGATGTGCTGGCTGCGAATTATCCGTTCGCCACCATCGAGCCGAACGTCGGCGTTGTGGAGCTTCCCGATCCCCGTTTGAATAAGCTCGCCGAAATTTACGGCTCCGAGCGTATTCTTCCGGCTACGGTGTCGTTTGTGGACATCGCCGGCATCGTCAAGGGTGCATCGGAGGGCGAAGGTCTAGGTAACAAGTTCCTCGCCAACATCCGCGAGGCTGACGCTATCTGTCAGGTCGTCCGTGTCTTCAATGATGATGACGTTGTGCATGTCGACGGCAAGGTTGACCCGGCCTCTGACATCGGTGTGATTGAAACCGAGCTCATCCTGGCTGATATCCAGACTATTGAGAAGGCGCTGCCGCGTCTGGAAAAGGAAGCCAAGAAGGATAAGGAAAAGGTCGGTGAGGTTGAAGCCGTCAAGCAGGCTCTTGCCGTACTGGAAGAAGGGCGCACTCTCTTCGCTGCTTCCGATGATGTGAAGCTCTCCGCTCTGCGCGAGCTGCACTTGCTCACCGCAAAGCCGTTCCTCTACGTCTTCAACGCTGACGAGGAAGTGCTTGCCG
Organism: Corynebacterium sp. MSK035; assembly: GCF_030232615.1. Taxonomy (NCBI): domain Bacteria; kingdom Bacillati; phylum Actinomycetota; class Actinomycetes; order Mycobacteriales; family Corynebacteriaceae; genus Corynebacterium; species Corynebacterium sp. MSK035. Next base: position 144,154 of record NZ_JASPJP010000006.1, on the reverse strand, counting down.
ACGAGGACCGCCGCGCGGATCTGGCCGCTGCTGTGGAACCGGCGGACTGTGTGTTCCTCGACGCCAAGGCTGAGTCGGACCTTCTGGAGCTGGATGAGGAATCCCGCAATGAGCTCCTGGCTGAAATTGGCCAGACCGAGCCGGGTCTGCATTCGCTTGCTCGCGCTGGTTTCCGCACCCTGGGGCTACAGACCTACCTGACCGCTGGCCCGAAGGAGTCTCGCGCCTGGACCATTCCGAAGGGTGCTACGGCTCCGCAGGCTGCCGGCGTGATTCACACTGATTTTGAGCGCGGTTTCATTAAGGCTGAAATTGTGTCCTTCAACGACTTGGTCGAGGCCGGTTCGATTGCCGAGGCGAAGGCCAAGGGCAAGGTTCGCCAGGAGGGCAAGGACTACATCATGCACGACGGTGATGTGGTCGAGTTCAAATTTAACGTGTAGTGCTTAACCTCTGCGATGAACTCTTTGATCCCGGGACGTGATGAGGACTGGGGCTATTGTGCTCCCCCGAACGCTACGGCCCGGGGGCACGAGGCTGTGTCGCAGGTGCAAGCGAGAGGACCAGGAGCGAAACACAGACCGCTGAGTCGACGCAGTCACGGTAAAGACGGAGCCGTCTAGGCGGTGCTCGAGGTTGCGCGAGATACGGTGACGCTGGGCGTCGGTAAGCGATGCGCATTCGGCGACATCGATGGAAAGCTGGACTTTGCCGTCCGTCGTGTTGACGCCCTGGCCGCCCGGAGTCGACGATTTCGCGAAACGCTCCGCGAGATCGGCGGCGATGACCGCACCGTCGGGGATCCCCGGGCCGGGCGCTATGGTCATGTCGTTCATGCCGCCCAGCCTAGGTGCCCACAACCCTTTCTCGTCTCGGCGGAAGCGGAGACCGCGTCGCGACGGCCGGGATCCAGCCTCAGTATTATCCTCGTCACCGGTTGATTCGAACGCTTTTTGCTCCTCCTTCTCCCGTCGGGCTTCGATTTCAGCGGCCTCCGCAGGTGGCAGTGATCGCTGGATCCGCTCGAACTACCGGTTCCGATCAGCGGTCGAAGGATTTTCGCAGCAGCCGGACCTGCAGCGCCGGTGCCGCCGCCGTAGCCTGACGAGCATCCCCGCCATGACGGCCATCACGACGGCGGTCCCGGCACCGATGATCCAGGGATTACCGAGGAGCCCACCGACGCCTGCGAGTGCTCCGCCCGCCGCGATGAACGGCAGGCCGCAGCAGAGCAGCGACGGAAGCGCGCAGCATGCCAGTAGGAGCAGCCCGGTCACTGCAGCGACGACGGGACCGGCGCGCCATTCGTCGCGGTCCTGATCGGCGCTCATCGTCTGCTTCTGGATGAGATCTCCCCGATTGCCTGCGTTGCCGTTCATGCGCAGCACGACAGCAGCGACGGGTCGGTGGTGAAGGCCTTCGCGGCGATCCGGATGCCCTCGGCCATGGTCAGGTAGGGGGCCCAGGCGTTGGCGACCTCGGCGACGGTCCTGCCGAGCACGTGGACGCCTGCGGCGGCGAGCTCCCCGGCGTCCTTGGCGACGGCGGTCAGGCCGAGGATCTCTTTCGTCTCGGCGTTCACGACGATCTTGATGAACCCGCGGGTGTCGCGGTTCACCAAGGCGCGGGGCACGTGGTGCAGGGGCAGGACGCGGCAGTCGCAGCGGATCCCCGCGGCGAGGACGTCCTTCTCGGTCATCCCGACCGCGCCGATCGCGGGCTCGGTGAACGTCACCCGCGGCAGGCGGGCGTAGTCGACGGACCGGTCGGCGTCGGCGAACGCGTTCTCGGCGACGAGGGTGCCGTGGTGGGCGGCGACGTAGACGAACTCGGGGTGCCCGGTCACGTCGCCCGCGGCCCAGACCCGCGGGTTCGAGGACTGCAGCCGGTCGGAGACGACCACCTCGCCGGAGTCTCCGGTATTCACCCCGACCGCATCGAGGTTCAGGCCATCGGTGACGGGACGGCGTCCGAGGGCGACCAGGACCTGGTCGGCGCGGAACTCCTGCGAGCCGCCGGACAAGGCGGCGGTCACGACGGCCTCGCCTCCCGTGCCGCGGGAGACCCGGGTGGGCACTGCGCGGCTGACGACGCGGATGCCCTCGTCGGCGAACACCTCCTGGAGCGCCTTCGACACCTCCGGCTCCTCCTTCGAGGCGAGCCGGGACCGCACGAGCAGCGTGACCTGCGAGCCGAGGCGGGCGAACAGCTGCGCCTGCTCCAGGGCGACGTAGCCGCCGCCGAGCACCAGCAGCGACTCGGGGACCTCCGTCAGCTCCATCGCCGTGGTCGAGGTCAGGTATCCGGTCTCCTCCAGGCCGTCGATCGGCGGTGCCCACGGGCGAGAACCAGTCGCGACTAGGTAGTGGTGGGCCTCGATGGTCTCGACGCTTCCGTCGGCTCCGGCAACATCGAGAACCGGCGCATCAGGGGTGCCCACGAACGAGGCGTCGCCGCGGAGGACCTGCCAGCCGTAGGAGTCGGCGACGTCGGCGTACTTCTCGCCGCGCAGCGACTCCACTAACGCTTGCTTCCCAGCGATCAGCGCGGGCATGTCGACGGGATCCGCCGTCGTCGCGATCCCGGGGAACCGGGTTGCGGCGTCGACGGCGACGTGCCGCGCGCCGGCCGCGGCGATGAGCGCCTTCGACGGGACGCAGCCCGTGTTTACGCAGGTGCCGCCGAGCGTCCCGCGCTCGATCATCACCACCGATTTCCCGAGCGTGCTGGCGCGGATCGCAGCGGCGAACGCGCCGCCTCCCGATCCGATGATGGCGAGATCGTACTTCGTAGGCATCGCTGCTCCTGTCAACTCTTGGCTTTCTGCTCTGTCTCAGCCATACTGGACCTTCCAGTGCAGGGGAAGGTCAAGCGCGGCCACGGAGGGAGACAGCAATGCGGATCGGAGAACTCGCCGAGAGGGCGGGCACTACCGCGAAGACCCTTCGCTTCTACGAGGAACAGGGCCTTCTGCCCCCGCCCGAGCGCACGCCGTCCGGATACCGCGACTACGCGCCCGAGACGGTCGCTCGGATCGACTTCATCCACCGCGGCCAGGCCGCGGGCCTCACCCTCGCCCAGATCCGCCAGATCCTCGACATCCGCGACGGCGGCCATGCGCCCTGCGAGCACGTGCGCGACCTGCTTGACGTGCGCCTCGCTGAGATCGAGCAGCAGATCGCGCAGCTCTCCGTGCTGCGCGACACTATCGCGGACCTTAGCCAGGACGCCGCGCACCCGGATCCTGAAACGTGCAGTACCGATCAAGTGTGTAGGTACTTGTAGACGGCGGGAGTCAATGATTCAAACGCTACAACCCCGATATGCGCTAGCGCATGTCGATGCCGCCGGTGCCCACCTCGATGATTTTAGTGGTGGCCGCGATAGCACACAGCAGCGGCATCGGGGCGGAGGCCTGCAGCGCGAAGTGGTGGACTCGGAAGGACGCGTTGTTCACGCCGATTTCGTTCGCAGCCTGGGTGATCTCCAGATGAGTCTTGGCGATCTTTTCCGCAGATGGCCCGCACTAGCTGCCGAAGGCGTAATGCCCGAAGCTTAAGAATCCGAACGCTTTCATTGGATAACACTCCTTTTGATGGTGTTAACGAGAGGGAGTAACTTTGCAACGAGATACCGTCGAGTTTAAGTTTAACGTTTAAGCGCCGCGTCTGACTTATAGCGAAGGTGTTCTATGAGCATGATCGAGCTGAACGGCATCTTGATCTGCAAAGACCACAGTGATGTTTCAATCGTTGAACGGTTCCTTCCAAAACACGTTGAGCTCTCTCGTGATGAACCCGGGTGTCTGTGCTTCGAGGTCACTCAATCCGACGACCCGCTCGTATGGAATGTATCAGAACAATTCACTGATCAAGCATCGTTCGATTCGCACCAAGCGCGGGTTAAAGCGAGCGAGTGGGGTCAGGCAACAGCGCATATTCAACGTGACTACACCATCACGGGGCCCAGGGGAGGGTGAAATCGTTGACTACCGCTAGCAAGCTTCCGCCAGTGTACCCGAGCGTAAAGGCGCTAGGCAGTCACGCGCCCAACAGCAGCGTGCTGAGCAAGGGCGCTGGTGTTCCGACGGTGTACGTCCTATTGGCTACAGCTCAACAGGCGAGATCATCCCTGCTGAGGCGGAGGCTGTACTTGGTATCTATCGTGCTATCGAACGCGGTAATTCCATGCGCGATATCGCCAGCGTGCAGTGCATTGCTGCTTCAATTGGCCCTTCTTGCGTGCTCTCTTCTGTCCCAGCCACTTTATTGACACGTAGATTGCACTATGTACTAGGCAGCCATTTCATTGACACGTTAATTAAACAGTGAAGTAGCCAGCCATTCGATTGGCACGTTTACTGCGCAATAGATTGACACCAACGCCGTGTCCTTTACTCGGGAGACACCCCCGGTGACGGTGGCCAGCACAAAGACGACGGTGAAGCCGAGAATGAACAACCCGGCCGCACCCGCTACCGCCCACTGGCGTTTGGTGACCACCGCGCCCCCCCCCTCGGCGTCGTAGTCGACCTCCCCGCCGACCACACTGGCCAGATACGACATATATCCGGGTACCAGGGGTACGACGCACGGGGAGGCGAACGAGATCAGACCTGCAGCTGCTGCAGCCAGGATGCCGATCATCAGTGGCCCGGTGGCCGCGGCGTCGGCGAACTGCTGGCCAATCGCCAACTGCGCAATCACATCAACGGTCATGATGCTGGTGCCTCCTCGGCCAGCGGCAGAGCGACATCAAGGATGTCATCGGCGGTGACCTCCCTCAGGAACACCGCGGCCGGGCGGTGGCTTCGGTCCAGGACAATGGTGGTCGGGATGACCGAGGTCGGCACCTCCCAGGGCCGCAGCGATACGAAACGGCGGGTCGTAGATCGAGGGATAGGTCACCGCGTTGTCGAGTTTGAAGTCCTGGGCGATGGTCTGGTTGTAGTCACGGACGTTGATGCCCAGCACCGTGCCACCGAGGGGGTCGAGAGTCTCCTGGACAAGCTGCAGGTCATCGACTTCCGTCCGGCACGGTGCACACCACTAGCCCCAAGCGTTGAGGACGACGACCTCGCCTTCAAAATCAGACAGGCTGATCTCCTCACCTTCCTCCATCAACGACGGGCAGGAGAAGCCCGGCAGCGGCGCACATTCCTCCTCTGCGTAGATAATCTCGGTTTGGCCTCCTGGTGAGTGGAACTGGAAGGTGCCCCCCCCGACGGCGACGGCGTTTCGGACGCCGTCGCCTGAGGAACAGGCCACCAGGGTCACGGCGGTGAGCACCGCGGCAACCGCGATGGCGGCTCTGCGGGGTGTGCTCGGCATGGATTAGATCTCCATATTCCGGGGCGGTGGGGAAGAAGACGGTGTTCTGGTTGTCCCGGAAGACCACAACACCGAGGAAGGTCATCGTGCTGCCCGGTGGGTGGCCTGCAGCGACTCTGCCCACCTCGGCACTCAACCCTGCTGTGGGGGGGGGGTTACTCGTAGCGAAGCGAGCTGAGCATCCCGGTTTCCATGTGATAGGCGTTATGGCAGTGAAATGCCCACTCACCGGGGTTGTCAGCGATCAGGTCGGCGATCATGGTTTCACCGTGGCGGAGAAGGACGGTGTCCTTGCGTAGCCCGCCGCTGCCGGGCAGCGCCCACGTGTGGCCGTGGATGTGCATGGGATGGGGCATCATGGTCCTGTTGCGCATGACCATCCGCAGGCGCTGGCCCTCCTGCACGGTCGCGGAGGACGATTGGCCGTCGGTGAGAATGCTCCATTCATACGGCATCATCTGCCCGCCCAGGTCGATGCTGACTTCTCGGTCTGGTGTGCCCTCAGGCAGGAGTGCACGGTCTGCTGGCTTCAGGGAGGACAGAAGCAGTCCGGTGGATGACAACTCGGGGAAGTCGACATCGGGGCGGGGGGCCTGGCCGCCGGCGGTGCGGATGACGGCGAAGGCGCGGTCGTCCTTACCCACCGCCAAAGCCGTGAGCGGGAAGATGCCGTCGCCGAGGATGACCTCGACGTCGACACGCTCGCCCATCGACAGGTAGATCGATTCGGTCTCCCGGGGCTGGACAGGGAAGCCGTCGGTGTGGGTGACGGTCATGCGGTGACCACCGAGGGCCACCTTGAAGATGGTGTCACCGCCGGAGTTGATAAACCGCAGGCGGGCCTTGTCGCCCGGGCGAGCCTCGAAGGTCCGGTGAGCACGGGGGATACGTCCGTTGATGAGGTAGTGCGGATACATCACATCGCCGGCATCCCCGCCCAGTACCCGGTCCGGGGTGCCGTGCATCATATGGCCGTGACCTCCCATCCCCTTCTTCCCGTTATGGTCGTCCGAACCCATTCCGGTGAGCTTGTCGAGCTCATCGTCGGGAGTGCCCTGAATGCCATCGACCCAGTCGTCGAGCACGATGGTCCACTCGACGTCCTGGTCCTCAGCGTCTTGCGGGTCACGGACGATCAGTGGGGCGTGGAGGCCGCGATCAAGCTGCAGGCCGGAGTGGGAATGGTAGAAGTAGCTGCCACCGTGGGGGACTTCAAAAACATAGGAGAAAGACTCGCCAGGTTCAATGGGGTCCTGGGTCATGCCGGGCACACCGTCGGCTGCGTTGTGGAGTGCGATGCCATGCCAGTGGATGGAGGTGCTCTCAGGCAGTTCATTGGTGATATCGACCTGGAGGACGTCGCCGGCGGTGGCCTCAATGGCCGCATCCCCGGTGTCAGAGACGTATCCCCACGTCTTGGCTTCGATACCGCCGATATCCAGAGAGAGGGGCCGGGCGGTCAGTGTCCGGCGCACCGTCGGCTCACCGAGCGCAGTGGGGGTGGGAGTGGGGTGAAGGGAGGAACCTGGTGCCGAGGCAGCGGGTCCAGGATCGCTGGTGCAGGCGGCCACGGCCCCGGTGCCGGCGAGGACGAGCCCGCCGAGCAGAAACTGTCGTCGGGAAAACGCGTTCGTCATGATTTAACCTTCCTGGTGTAAGAATTCAGTGACACGGGAGACAGGCGCAGGTGAGGACCCTGCTGAGCCATCACGTCAGGCGCAGGTCTGTGACACAGGTGGCACCGTCGTCGGTGGTGGAAAACTCCGTGGTGCCGGTACGCCCCTGGTAGCTGACCTCAATCAGACCGGTGACATCATCGGGAAGCCAGAAGCCAATAAACCCGTTGTCGAAGGTGGTTGTCGCCTCGTCCACCAGCACCTCACCGGTCGCCTCATCGGTGATCGTGACCTGGATATCCTCATTGTTGAGTTCCCCCAGGCAGGTCGTGAGGCTGTGGTAGAAGCAGTCGTGGGTGGAGGTGAGATAGGGTGCGATCGAGACATACGTCTGATTGTCGGGAAGATCGACCACGACTTCCTGGTCACCGCTCGAGAGCAGCAGTTCATCGGCGCGCACTGAGGCGATCAAATCCGTGGGACGCTCAGTGACCTTCTGCCGGTCGAGGTGATCAATGATCTCCACCGCGCCCATGTCGGCCAGGCCATGGGTAGTCAGGAATGTATCCTGGGACACCGTCCCGTCGGCCGTGGGTTCCGGGTCGGCGGCCGAACACCCCGTGAGGGCGAGGGCAAGGGCGGCGACTGCGATCGCTGCTCGTTTCACGTCAATCTCCTTGGATCGTGGGTAGGACCGTGAGAAGACACCGCCTCAAGGTCGATGCCATACCTTTATCTAGCACGGGTGCCTGACGGACTAGAAATCAAAAACCCTGCTCACGGCCTTATAGCAGGGCGAAAAGAGGGTGAATTCGGTGAGCTGGGTCACCACCGGGACACCACCCCACAGCCGTGGTCGATGTCCTTCTACCCGCCCCGGGTATGCGGTGCTTGCAGTGAAATCCCTGGTGGCGCCTGCTGAACCGACCAAGGGAGGTGATGCCGCCGGCCCGGGGTGGGGCACAGGGGTGACGGCGGTGAAAGGTTATGTTTGAAGATTTGATGAAGATTCCCCGCCGGGCACTGAGCGAGGATGGTATTCCCCTCTGACCGGAGCGATACTGGGGTCTATGGCTGACCACACACCGACCACCGCCACGCCCCCGGGGCGGGTGCTGGTCGTCGATGATGAACAACCCCTGGCTCAGATGGTGGCCTCCTACCTCATCCGGGCAGGCTTCGATACCCGTCAGGCGCACACCGGCACCCAGGCCGTGGACGAGACCCGTCGCTTTTCCCCCGATGTTGTAGTGCTGGATCTGGGGCTGCCCGAACTCGACGGCCTGGAGGTGTGCCGACGGATCCGCACCTTCTCGGACTGCTACATCCTCATGCTCACCGCGCGTGGCAGCGAGGACGACAAGATCAGCGGTTTGACCCTGGGGGCGGATGACTACATCACCAAACCTTTTAGCATCCGGGAACTGGTGACCCGGGTGCATGCAGTGCTGCGCCGCCCGCGCACCAGCACCACCCCACCGCAGGTGACCACCCCCTTAATCGTTGGTGACCTCATCCTTGACCCCGTCGCCCATCAGGTGCGGGTGGGGGAGACTACCGTGGAGCTCACCCGCACGGAGTTCGAGCTGCTGGTTGCCCTGGCCCTGCGCCCCGGCCAGGCGCTGACCCGCCACGACCTGGTCACCGAGGTCTGGGACACTACCTGGGTCGGTGATGAACGCATCGTCGATGTCCACATCGGCAACTTGCGTCGCAAGCTCGGCACCGACACCCGAGGCCGGGGGTTTATCGACACCGTGCGTGGCGTGGGCTACCGGGTGGGGCAGCCATGAATCACGGACCCGGCTTGACCTTCCGCTTCCTGGCCGCCCAGGTGTTGGTCGTGGTGATTAGCCTGATGGTGGCCGCGGCCGTGGCCACGACGGTGGGGCCGACCCTGTTCCATGATCATATGTTGATGGCCGGCCGGGAGGACCCCTCGCTGGAGCTGTTCCATGCCGAGCAGGCCTACCGGGACGCCAACCTGATCACCCTGGCCGTCGCCCTGCCCACTGCCTTGATCAGCGCCCTACTGGCCAGCCTGTGGTTATCGCGGCGTCTGCGCACCCCCCTGCAGGATCTCGCCCGCGCCGCTACCAGCCTGGCGGCCGGTAACTTCCGTATCCGCGTGCCCGCCGGAGAAGCAGGCCCCGAGGTCGCCACCCTGGCGGATGCCTTCAACACCATGGCCGACCGGCTGGAACACACCGAACAGGTCCGCCGCCAGATGCTCTCTGATCTGGCCCACGAAATGGGCACCCCCTTATCGGTGCTCATGGTCTACCTCGATGGTCTCCAGGACGGGGTCGTGGACTGGAATAATGCCAACCATACGATCATGGCTGACCAACTCACCCGCCTGACCCGGTTGATGGAAGACATTGACGATGTCTCCCGAGCCCAGGAACACCGGATCGATTTGGACCTGGCAGAGGAAAGGCTCGGGGATCTGCTCCATACCGCCGCTGCTGCCGCGGGGGAAGCTTATGCTGACAAAGGCGTCGATTTACAGGTCGAGACCATTACGGACACCGCCCGGGTGCTCGTGGACCGGCAACGCTTCGGCCAGGTGATGAGCAATCTCCTGTCGAACGCGCTACGGCACACCCCGGCCGGCGGGCAGGTCCAGATCAGCGTCCACCGACAGGGGGCGTCCACCGCGCTCATCCACGTCGCCGATGACGGCGAGGGCATCCCACCTGGCCAGCTCGGACACATCTTCGAGCGCTTCTACCGGGGGGATGCCGCCCGCAGCCGGGACAACGGCGGGTCTGGTATCGGTCTGACCATCTCCAAGGCATTGATCGAGGCCCACGGCGGCACTCTCACCGCCACCTCCCCCGGACCCGGTCGCGGAGCGGTGTTTGCCCTCCGCCTCCCGCTGTCCCCTCCCGACAGTGAGGAGGCTGCTCGGTGAGCACACCCTGCCCCGTGTGAGGGCCGTGCCCTCCACTCCTTGAAAATATACCCCAGGGGGGTATATGCTAGCGAGCGTTACCGCATCCCACCGACCCGTAGGAGCTTTCCCATGATCACCTCCCCGCCCCGCCTCTTGCCGATGGCCTCCCACGGCTGCAGCTGTTGCGGACCTGCCTCACGTGCCGACACCGCCTCCGTCCCTGCCGCCAGCGACTCGTCAGCAGGAGGGTCCTCCCCTAGCTACCAGGTCACCGGCCTGACCTGCGGGCACTGCGCGAAAAGCGTGACTCAGGCCCTTCAGGGGCTCCCCCAGGTCGACGACGTCCAGATTGACCTCGCTGCTGGTGGTGTTTCCACCGTCACGGTCACCGGTGCCGTACCTCCGGAGATGGTTCGCCGGGCCATCGAGGAGGCCGGCTACACCGTCTTATCCTGATCAGTTTTACCCATCATCTCGACCCCGACCGGGTTGAGCGGAAGGAACGTCATGAGCACTCCCCACCATTCCGGCGATCACCATGGTGATCACCCCGCTCCGGAAACAGACCACACCCACCACCCGGATCATGCCAGCCACGAACACCACACAGATGCCGACACCCACGGCCAGGGGATGCCCCACGATCACCCGCACTCCGCCCTGGACGAAGACCACCACGTTCATGGTCACGGCGAACACGCTGGACACAGCACTGCAATGTTTCGGGACCGCTTCTGGTGGTCGCTGATTCTGTCCATTCCCGCCGTTATTTTCAGCCCCATGGTCGCCCACCTGCTCGGCTACCACCTCCCGGCATTCCCCGGATCCACCTGGATCCCCCCGGTGCTGGGCACGATCATCTTCGTCTACGGCGGAACGCCTTTCCTCAAGGGCGGATGGAAAGAACTGAAATCCCGCCAACCCGGGATGATGCTCCTGATCGCCATGGCCATCACCGTGGCGTTTGTCGCCTCCTGGGTCACCACTCTGGGGCTGGGCGGTTTTGACCTGGACTTCTGGTGGGAGCTGGCCCTGCTGGTGACCATCATGCTGCTGGGCCACTGGCTGGAGATGCGTGCTCTCGGGGCCGCGTCCTCCGCGCTTGACGCGCTGGCTGCCCTGCTGCCGGATGAGGCCGAGAAAGCCATCGACGGGACCACCCGCACCGTGGCCATCTCCGAGCTGGTCGTCGACGACGTCGTGCTGGTGAGGGCCGGTGCCCGGGTGCCGGCCGACGGAACCATCATCGACGGAGCCGCCGAATTCGATGAGGCGATGATCACCGGCGAATCCCGTCCCGTCTTCCGCGACACCGGTGACAAGGTGGTCGCCGGTACCGTGGCCACCGACAACACCGTCCGCATCAGGGTGGAGGCTACCGGCGGGGACACCGCCCTGGCCGGGATCCAACGCATGGTTGCCGACGCCCAAGAGTCCTCCTCCCGGGCCCAGGCCCTGGCGGATCGGGCGGCAGCGTTGTTGTTCTGGTTCGCGCTGATCTCCGCTCTGATCACCGCGGTGGTGTGGACCATCATTGGCAGCCCGGACAATGCCGTGGTGCGCACGGTCACGGTGCTGGTCATCGCCTGTCCGCACGCCCTGGGCCTGGCGATTCCGCTGGTCATTGCGATCTCCAGCGAGCGGGCCGCGAAATCCGGGGTGCTCATCAAGGACCGGATGGCGCTCGAGCGGATGCGCACCATCGACGTGGTGCTCTTCGACAAAACCGGCACCCTGACCGAGGGTGCGCACGCGGTCACCGGTGTCGCAGCAGCTGTCGGCGTCACCGAGGGCGAGCTGCTGGCCCTGGCCGCCGCCGCGGAGGCCGACAGCGAGCACCCCGTGGCCCGCGCCATCGTGGCGGCCGCGGCCGCCCATCCCGAGGCCTCCCGTCGGCAAATGCGTGCAACTGGTTTCAGCGCCGCCTCCGGCCGGGGGGTCCGGGCCACTGTCGATGGCGCTGAGATCCTCGTGGGCGGGCCGAACATGCTACGCGAGTTCAACCTCACCACCCCGGCCGAGCTCACCGACACCACCAGTGCCTGGACCGGGCGTGGGGCCGGTGTGCTCCATATTGTCCGCGACGGTCAGATTATCGGTGCGGTGGCCGTCGAGGACAAGATCCGCCCCGAATCCCGCGCCGCCGTGAAAGCCCTGCAGGACCGCGGGGTGAAGGTCGCGATGATCACCGGTGACGCGCAGCAGGTGGCCCAGGCGGTTGGCCAGGACCTGGGGATCGATGAGGTCTTCGCCGAGGTCCTGCCCCAGGACAAAGACACCAAGGTCATGCAGCTGCAGGACCGGGGTTTGAGCGTGGCCATGGTCGGTGACGGTGTCAATGACGCCCCCGCTCTGACCCGTGCGGAGGTCGGTATCGCCATCGGTGCCGGCACGGATGTGGCCATGGAATCTGCCGGGGTGGTCCTAGCCAGTGATGACCCGCGGGCAGTGCTGTCGATGATTGAGCTGTCCCAGGCCAGCTACCGCAAGATGATCCAGAACCTGGTCTGGGCCTCTGGCTACAACATCCTCGCCGTGCCGCTGGCCGCCGGAGTGCTCGCCTCGATCGGGTTCGTGCTGTCCCCGGCCGTGGGCGCGATCTTGATGTCTGCCTCGACCATCGTGGTGGCCCTGAACGCCCAGTTGTTGCGCCGGATTGATCTGGACCCGGCCCACCTGGCTCCCACCAGTCCGAAGGAGTAACACACCACGCCTACTCCGAAATCCACCGCCGTCCACTGATCCATCACTTCTCTCCACTGACCCCATATGACCCTGAAAGGGCTCCACCATAAAGCGCACCCTTATTCTTTCCGCTCTCGCCGTGGCCTCCACCCTGGTGCTGGCCGCCTGCGGTGAGGCCACCGACTCAGGCAACACCGACGCCACCACCTCGGCCACCAGCACTGCGACGACTACCGCTGAGACGACCGAGACCACCAGGGCGGCGACTGAGGAGGACGGGGAGATCTCCGCCGATCACAACGACGCGGACATCATGTTTGCCCAGATGATGATCCCCCATCACAAGCAGGCCGTGGAAATGAGTGAGATGCTCTTGGCCAAGGAGGGCATCCCCGCCCAGGTCGTGGAGTTTGCCTAGGGAGTTATTGACGCCCAGGGACCGGAGATTGACCGGATGAACGCCATGCTCGAGGCCTGGGACCAGCAGCCGGTCACCGACTCTGGGGCATGGGAACCATGGATGAGATAGGTGGAATGGATCACGGCGAGATGGGTAGCATGAGCGGGATGATGAGCCAGGAGGACATGACAGCCCTTGAGGAAGCCCAGGGCACCGGCGCCGCCCGCCTTTACCTGGAGCAGATGACCGCCCACCACGAAGGCGCGGTCGACATGGCCCGTGACGAGGTTGCTGACGGCCAGAATCCCCATGCAATCACCCTGGCCGAACAAATTATCAACGACCAGGAGGACGAGATTGCCCAGATGCAGCAAATGCTCACTGACCTATGACAGGTCCCCGTCTTTTTCTGATCCCGAGGACAGGAATCTGAAAAAGAGGGATAACCGTGACGATTGCCACCTGCTGCGGGCGATGGGTCGTTGTCACCGCAGCGGGTGCACCGGGGTGGATGTTTCTACTCCCTCTGGTCGCACCACTGAGGAAAGGGGAAAGCCCCTGTGTCCAGAACCTTGGAGGACTACGCATTATTGTCCGATACTCACACGGCCGCCCTGGTCTGCCGGCAGGGCAGCATTAATGTTGGGGGTGTCCCCCGAGTAGTGGACACGGCGTTGGTGTCAGTTAGGCAACGAGGCCTACGGTAGCAGCCGTCGTCGGATTCTCGGTGGCGATTCCGACCCGAACCTCGGGGACATTCTCGCGCTTCCTCATCTACGTGAGCTCCGCGACGCCGGCCAGCTCACCGCTACCTCCATCTTCGATAGCTTGAGCGAGCTCGACCACGACCATCTAATCTGGTGCACTGGTTTCCGTCCGGCCCTCGGTCCATTCCGCCACCTCATGCGTGGCCGTGAAACCGCGATGAAGAATCTCCATCTAGTTGGTTACAGCAACTGGACCGGCGACGGCTCGGCAACCCTGACGGGTGTCGAGTCCTTTTGCTAAATACGCTGCCCAGGTAGTCGCGGGTCGTGTCGATGAAGCGCGGCATCAAAAGTTTTGAGACGACGCTTGGTCCCTGAGCAGCTCGATCCTTCAAAGATCCGCGCTGGAGAGCCGCGCGCTGGGCGAAGGTGCGCGTCAGCGCTTCGCTCGCGCAGCCCGCAGGCCGTTCAAGATCACGATAACTTCAGCGACCTCGTGAACCAATACGACGGCGGCCAGACCCAGCACGCCGCTGATCGCCAGCGGCATCAACACGATGATGATGGCCAGAGACAGCACGATGTTCTGGTTAATAATCCTGCTGCCTCGACGGGCGTGCTGCAGCGCCTGCGGGATCAACCGGAGGTCGTGGCCGGTGAAGGCGACGTCAGCGGACTCGATTGCGGCGTCAGAGCCGGTCGCTCCCATTGCTATGCCCACCGTCGCGCCCGCCAGCGCAGGAGCGTCGTTGATGCCGTCGCCAATCATCGCCGTCGGCGTCTTGGAGGAGAGCTCGGCGACGATGCTTGCCTTGTCCTCTGGACGCAGCTCGGCGCGCACGTCGTCGATTCCGGCGATTTCAGCCAGCGCCCGGGCGGTGCGAGTGTTGTCGCCGGTGAGCATGCTCACTTCCACGCCGTTGGCGTGCAGGGCCTGCACAGCTTCGGGCACCTCGGGCCGCAGTTCGTCGCGGACCCCGATCGCCCCGGCGAGGGCGTCATCGACGGTGACAAGGACGCAGGTTTGACCCTCGGACTCCATGCGCTCAACGTCTGCCTTCAGTGGCCCGGCGTCGATCCACCGGGGACTGCCCACAAGTACCCGTCGACCTTCGACGGTGCCGCCGATGCCATGCCCGGCTTCCTCGCTGATGTCCAAGGCAGCGGGCGCTTCGGGCACCGCTGCCGCGATCGCCGCAGCGAGGGGGTGCGTCGATTGCTGCTCAACTGCCGCCGCGAAAGCAAGCACCTGCGCCGGATCGAATCCGTCTGCCGGGACCACGTCGGTAACCTCGGGCTGGTTGCGGGTAAGGGTTCCGGTCTTGTCCACCGCCAGGTGATGGATGCCGCCGAGTCGCTCGAACGCCGCGCCGGATTTGATGACCACGCCGAACTGGCTGGCCGCGCCGATCGCGGCCACGACCGTCAGCGGCACGGAGATTGCCAGTGCACACGGCGATGCTGCGACCAGGACCACCAACGCGCGGGTGATCCACGTCTCGGGGTCGCCCAGCAGCGAGCCAATCATGCCGACCAGCACCGCCAGGATCATCACCCCGGGCACTAGGGGTTGGGCAATCCGGTCGGCGATCCGGGCGCGGTCGCCCTTTTCCGCCTGCGCCTGCTCGACCAGGTCCACGAGTGTGGTCAGCGAGTTGTCCGTTCCAGCTGCGGTCGTCTCGACCTCCAGCACGCCGGCGGAGTTGATTGCTCCCGCGGGCACCTCGTCGCCGGGCGCAACCTCCTCCGGAATGGATTCTCCGGTGATCGCTGAGGTGTCAAGGCTGGAGCGCCCAGACCGAATGATGCCGTCCGTGGCGATCCGCTCTCCGGGGCGCACGAGCATCAGCTCGCCAGCCACGAGATCCTTCGCTGCGACCTCGACCGTCGTACCGTCGCGCAGCACCGTCGCGGTCTGCGGTACCAATTTCAACAGTGCCCGCAGTCCGCCCTGGGCCCGGTCCATCGCCTTGTCTTCCAGTGCCTCGGCGATCGAGTACAGGAACGCTAGCGCCGCCGCCTCTCCGACGTAACCGAGGATTACCGCGCCGACCGCGCTGATCGTCATCAGCAAACCAATGCCGAGCTTGCGCTTCGTGGCAAGGTTCCGGATAGCGCCGGGCGTGAACGTATACGCCCCTAGCAGCAGGCCGATCCAGAACAGAACTGTCGCGGGTGTCTCTAGTCCGGACCAGTCCAGCGCCAGACCTATGCAGAGGGCTACGCCGGAGAAGATCGGCAGTAGCAACTCGGGGTCCTTCCACCATGGCCGATCGAGATCTTCGATCTCCGTGGCTGGTTCGTGTTCGCATCCACATGCTGAACTCATGCGTCCGCTCCTTTTCCGTCGCAGCCGGGCACCGAGCACTCAGGGTCGATGCACGGGGCGTTTTCGTCGACAGCCAACGTTGCGTTCACTAGTGCGTTGAGCGCTGTCGCGAGGTGCGGATCGGCGATTTCGTAGCGTGTCTTGCGGCCCTCCGGCTCGGCGACGACGATGCCGCAGTCACGCAAGCAGGTCAGGTGGTTCGAGACGTTCGAGCGGGTCAGGTCCAGGTCGCGCGAAAGCACGGCCGGGTAGCTCGGGCCGTCGAGTAGGGTGATCAGGATTCTGGAGCGCGTCGGATCCGCCATGGCCCGGCCGAGCCGGTTCATGACGTCGAGGCGTGAAGCAATAGTCAGCATATACTGAACTATACAGCAATTACTGAACTATTCAACACGCACTGAACTGACATTGAAGCGAAGAGCTTGCGAACTGCAGGAATTAGTCGATGAGATAGCCGGTAACTGGGCCTTCGTGATTCGGCTGCCAACCCAACGCGGGGGGCGACATGCGTGGCGAAGTTGTCCAAGATCTTCACGTTGACGTCGACGCCATCCCGGTGGGGATGGTGATGAGCAGGGTGTCGGCGGACATGACGGCGGCGTCGGCTTTGAGCTGCTCAATGAGTTTGTCCGGCTCGGCGGCATAGGTGCGGCCGAAGGTGGAGGCGCCGACGTCGGGAAGCATGCCCACCTGATCGGAGCCGGAGGCCTGCATGCCGAACAACTGCATGTCCGCGCCGTCGACGATGGGGAAGATAGAGCGGGACACCGACACGCGCGGCGTCCAATCGTGGCCCGCCTTCTTCCACGCGGCGCGATAGCGGCTGATCTGATCCGCCTGGATTTCGCCCAGAGTCTCGGCGGTGGTCTCGGAGACCAGGGTGGAGGACATCAGGTTGAGCCCGCCCTTGGCGGTTTGCTCGGCAGAAGCGTGGGTGCCGGAGCCGTAGAAAATGTGCTTACGCAGCTCGGGCGCCATGGGGAAGACCGGCAGGGCGGAGCCGGGTTGGAATATGTTGGGGTACTGCCGGTCCAGCGGTGCGGCGGTGGCGAATCCGTTGCCGTCCACTGCAGCCATGAACGCCTCGAGGTGGGCTCGCGCCACGTCCGCGCCGTTGGGCGCTTTACCCCAGTAGCCGAAGGCCTCCCAGCCGCGGTCAGCCACCTCGGGGGCGCCGCGCGAGATGCCCAGGGCCACGCGGCCACCGGAAATTTGGTACAGCGACGCGGCCTCTTCGGCGAGGTAGAGCGGGTTTTCATAGCGCATGTCGATGACACCGGTGCCCACCTCGATGTGTTTGGTAGTGGCCGCGACAGCACCCAGCAGCGGCATCGGGGCGGAGGCCTGCGGCGCGAAGTGGTGGACACGAAAGGACGCGTTGTTCACGCCGATTTCGTCCGCAGCCTGGGTGATCTCCAGATGAGTCTTGGCGATCTTTTCCGCAGATGGCCCGCGCTAGCTGCCGAAGGCGTAATGCCCGAAGCTTAAGAAGCCGAACGCTTTCATTGGATAACACTCCTTTTGATGGTGTTAACGAGAGGGGGTAACTTTGCAACGAGATGCCGTGGAGTTCAAGCTCGACGTCTAGGGCCGTGGCAAGTCGGTAGTACGTTTTTCGATTCGACGCTTTGGGGCACACTACCGGGGTTGCCGGTGCTCTTCTTAGATTGCGCGGTTCAGATTTCCTAACCTAAAGCTCGTTTGAGCGTGCTATCCGCTGGTGTGCCTCCGATGCTGCTGCTCATAAGGTGGTGGGCGCTCCATGAATACAAGGCGTAAGTCGCGCCTTAGGTCAGGCCGAGGAGGATGCCGTGGCTCACTGGGTCGTAGTCCGAGTTTCCGCACCCACTGGCCTCTGGTGTACGCGCTAGCCCCGCTCGGGGTAGCGCACGAGGAGATCGTTGCCGATGACTGCGCCGTCGTTGAGCGTTGCCTCGCTCACCTTCGCCCCGGCTGCACCCAGACCCATAATGTGGCCAACCTCGTCACCGTGGGCGATGAGGTGGTCGGCGATGATACGCCGGTGGCAGCGCCACCACACCGCCTCGGCGCACATGATTGCGGTGGGGGTTTCCGCGGCGTTCGCCCGTAGCTGCGAGATTGCGTCGGAGAACTCCTCGCCCAGCGCATGGTCGGCGTAATTGTGGAAGCTGCGGTTACGCCAGTTGCCGTTAACCTCAAACGGCACCGAGTGGGACACGTTGCGCCGCCCGGTGAGGCCCTCGCTTCTGCTGTAAGTGATGCCACATGTAGGAAGGTGTTCGGCAAGGTGGTCGCCGTTGAACCACGGGTACTTCCTGGACCCGGGAAGCTTGCGCACATCCACGATGGATGCCACACCGGCAGCCTCGATCATTTCAGCGAAGTCCTCGAACTCGAGGTTGGAGTGGCCCACGGTGAAAATGCGCATGTCGCCAATGCTACGCGCCAAGCGGTTACACCCACATCGGCTTCACGAATGAGAAGGTGACTTTGCAACGACACGTCGAGGAGTTTAAGTGCAACGTGTAAAGGTTTTTCAAGCATCGCGCGATGGGGATGTGGACCCACGATCGCAGGGGCGACTGCGACGGAGTGACCATTGTCTGGCTCAGCCAAGCTATTGACTCTGCGGCGTCCCGGGTGCGCCATCAGACTCTTCATGCTGAATGCGTGCGGCATGCAGTCGGGCGTGGGCGATGGCGTCGAGAGTGTTGTCGAAGACGTGATTCTCGTGCGCAAGTTGGTCGAATACGCCGAGTTCGCGCAACACCGGAATATGTTCGGGCTTCGTGGCTGCGAGCAGGACCCTGGTACCGCGGCGTTCGAGGCGCCCAATCGTGTCGGCGAGCATCTGGGCGCCGGTGGCGTCGATCGTCGTAACGTAGCGCATGCGGAGCACGACAACCTTGACCGACGAGACATCAGCGAGCTCGAGGAGGAAATCGTGCGCTGCGCCAAAGAAGAGAGGGCCTTCCATACGGAAGGCGGCGATGTGCTCGTCGAGGAGCTCGCGTTCCTTGTCGCGGTGGTCCCCCTCGTCTAGTGGGGCGGCTTCCAACACCGCAGTGCGGGCGGTCTCGCGCAGTGCGAAGAAGCCCGCCATTACAAGGCCGATGAGTACGGCGACGACAAGGTCGAACACGACGGTGGCGGCAGCTGTGATGAGCAGGGTCGCCCCGTCGCCCTTGGTGGCGCGTATCACCGAGCGGAGGTTCCGCGGGTGGATCATCTGAATCGCAGTGGCGATGAGCACGCCGGCGAGCGCGGCGAGAGGAATCTCGCCCACCCACCGGGCCGCGACGAGCACGGCCACGAGCAGGAGCAGCGAATGGAACACCGCTGCCAGGCGTGTGCCTGCGCCTGCACGCACGTTGACGGCAGTTCGGGCAATCGCGGCGGTTGCGGGAATCCCGCCGAACAGGGGCGCGACGACGTTGGCCACGCCCTGCCCGAAGAGTTCGCGGTCGGGATCGTGCCGGTCGCCGACAGTCATTGCGTCGGCAACCGTCGCAGACAGCAACGATTCCAGCGCACCGAGAGCTGCGACGGCGACCGCTGCAAACAGCAATGAATCCAGGTGCTCCCACGGAATCTCTGGCCAGCGCGGAGCAGGCAATGTCGACGGGATGTAGCCGATTGTCTTCAGGCCGCTGTCTGCCAGCATGTTGATGGCTGTCGCTGCAGCTACCAACACTAGCGCCGCGGGGAAGCCACTACGGACGCGCGCAGCAAGCACGATTCCAGCCGCTACTGCAAGGGTCATCACGGGCGCCTGCCATGCCGGAGCATCTAACCAAGCATTGATTGAGCCCCACGCCAACCCGAGGACTTTCTCGCCCTCCACGTCAACACCAAGTGCTGCAGGCAGCTGTTGTAAGCCGATGATTAACGCAATACCGGCGGTGAAACCTTCGACGACAGGTAGTGGCATGTACTTCATCGCGCGGCCAGCGCCGGTGAACGCCAGTACGAGCAGCATGAGCCCTGCCAGCACGCCGACGACGAGAACCCCATCGGCACCATGGTTGGCCACGATGGGGATTAACACGACGGTCATTGCGCCGGTCGGGCCGCTTACTTGGACGTTACTACCGCCGAAGATCGCGGCCAGGATACCCGCAACGATGGCCGTCGTAATTCCGGCCGCCGCGCCGACACCGGACGCAACGCCGAAGCCGAGCGCGAGAGGGAGTGCGACGAGGGCCACCATGAGGCCTGCCGAGAGGTCGCGCCCAATCGTCGCGCGGGACCAGTCCGAGCGGCGCGGTGCGAAACGCAGGGCATGAGATTGGAAGCCCACCGTAGAGGCGGCGGAGGAGGGGCGGGTCATGCTACTTTCTTGCTCCTTCAGGGCTCAATGACACTCAAAGGATACACAAGGTGTCATCCTCCGACGGCCGCATTCCCGGTTCTGGCCGAGGCCTCATGTCGACGGAATAAAACTTCCTGACCTGGCGGGAGTTCGCTGGAGCGTTGTCGCGGTGCTTGGAGTGACGCGTGTGAGCCGGTGTCCGAAGAGCAGACAGCCCGGGAGAATCGGTACCAGTGCCATACAGTGCGCGACACCACTGCTCATAGGACGGGCCCGACGGCGGGCTGGGGGGGGGCGAGGGCCGGCTACCGGATCCGGGCTTTCGCGGCGACGAGCAGCAGGGCGGCGTGGTCGACTTCGCCGTTTTTGATCTCGCGATTGAGCTTGTGTAGCACCACGGGGCAGCGCAGGCAGCGGATGCCGGATTTGCAGCACTTCTTCTTCGGCGTCATTGCGGCCAGTTTGAAGGGGTCCTTGCCGGCGAGCTTTTTCGCGGCCTTGGCCTCGGCCTTCGAGTATTCGGGCAGGCGTAGCGAGGTCGTTGCCGCAGCCTTTTTCTTGGTTTTGGCGGCGTGCGTCTTCTTGCCCTTGTCGCCTTTCTTGCCCTTGGCCATGCGCGTTCCCTTCGTCGCGGATTTTCCCGAATTAGGTTAGCGTCACCTCATGCGATGTGGGTAGGCGTGGGTGTATGGCGGGTGTATTCGGCGTGGTGTACGACGACCGACCAGGTTGTAGAGATTCTGCGATACGTGCTTAAGGCGTAAGGCCTGCAGAATTAAGAGCCAAGACAAAGGGCGACTTCGGAAGACAATTCCGAAGTCGCCCTTTGCTTAGTCAACACTGCGCGGACCAAACCGGACAGCAACAAGCCTGCTAGGAGATTGCGAAGCCAGATGCTGGTCCTGGCTTTTCGACGGGCTCGCCAGCCTCGTCGACCATCCAGTCAATTTCCAGCTCCAGCTCGCGCTCGATGCCAGCACGCTTTCGGGAATCGACGACTTCCATCGTGGTATTAAACGATGTCGGCATGGTCATCGTCACCGTGGACTCACCAGTGCCGAGAGTCATTTCCCCGGCGCGGATGCGAGCTGCCAGCGTCTCCAGCAAATCCGCGAGCTCATCGCGGCTGAAGCTTGCCTTGCTCTTCACCAGCTTTTGATTCTTCGGGGGGTGTAATTTTTTTAGGTTTCGGTGCCATGTCTTTACTTACCTTTCCAGCCGTGTAGGTATTTGTGCAGTGTGGAGAATCGGCCGTCACTCCACACTGTCTTTGAAGATGGTCTAGAAAGCTTTCAGGAAGCCTGTCTATCCCCATTATCCCAATAAAAAGTGGTTTTTACCGGGCTAAATAACAAGAGGCTAGAAATTTCTATAGGTAGGTTATAAATTGTGGAAAATCCCTACGCTATGCTCTGGGGTGCAAGGTCCTAAGTGCCTTAGGTTAGGAGCTCTAGTAACGGCGCCCTTGGGTAGCGCCTCAAACGTGTCGACCGACAGCAATAGGGGAGGAGTAAACGTCACATGGTGTCACCCGACAACATCCTGATGTACCTTCTGCCTGAGCAAGAGGCGCAGGTTAAAGAGATATTTGTGCAACTGGCAGAGCGTGGATTCCCGCAGCAGAATCAAAAGCCCCACATCACTGTCACCTTCGCACCGACCATGAGCCCGGAGGTAATCCAACGAGCAGCCGAAATTCTCCCACCGCTGATGCCTGCGGAATTCCGCAGGGTAGGAACGGTAGTGTTCGGCACAAAGAGTAAACAGACTGTCGCATGGTTATTAGAAACAAGCGATGAGCTGGAAGAAGCCGCTCGTGAGATCAGTCGTCTTAACCCTGAAGGTCGCGGCTCCCGCTGGATTCCGCACCTGACTATGGGGCTGCGAATCCCGCGGGATATGGTTCCCGGTTACGTCCGGGCTCTTGATGAACTAACAAGCCCGCACTTCAAAACTCTTAGTGCACCACGCGCTGCGTTCTGGAGTCCCAAAGTGCAGGAATTAACGGAGTTTTAGCGCGCCGCACGCCGCAACTTTTCAAAAGCAGCGCAGCCAAGCGGCCACTAAGCGGCGTCCATAATCTTCTTTGCCTGGGCATCGAAGACCTCCAAGGCGCGCTTCTTTGCCGCTTCCTTGGACTCTGGGGTCGCCTGTGCAAGTTCCATCGGTTGTGTCGCATTTTCCGCGCCGGTTGATGGAACGTCTGGAATCGGGGCAGCGGACACCATCACCATCACGCCATTGACAACGCCGACAATGTCGTAGCTGGTGGCATCAGTATTAGTGCCACCGGAGCTAATGTCCACAACTGTCGCGTGTGCAGTGAGCTCATCTGGCTTGACGGAAAGATCCGGCTCCCACTTTTCCCGGTGCATTTTCATGGTGGTTGTCATATCCATGTCATTGAGCATCTCCTGCGCCTCAGGAGGAAGTTCCTGGCCTTCCATGGATTCGTTTACGAGGTCGGAAGCATCCATCGAAGCGGTCACCTCAGAGCACTTGTTAAGAACATCTGTGTACTCCTGGTAGGTCTGAGGGTTCTTCAATACTGAGACAGCGATGGTGACCTTTTCCGCGTCCAAATTAGCGAAAGAACTGACAGCTCGCTCCAATTCTTCCGTTGGCTTGATGAAAGTGGCACATTCGGCCGGCTCTATATCTAAAGAATCCTCCGAAAACATCTCCATTGCGTCCTTGTACCCATTAATCCTGTTGTTGGAGAAGTCCACACCTTGAACTTCATTAGTGAGCAGGAGCTGATCTTCGGATGCAGCTGGAGCTGACCCGTCTGCCTTCGTCATCTTGCTGGTCGACTCTTTGCCTGCCTCGCCACCGGCATTGTTGCTTTCTTCTCCCGAGCCGCATGCGGTGAGCAGGGCGGCGCTTGTACAACCTGCGACGACGGTTGTCGCAATTTTCTTCCACATTCCAGAGCTGCGCTGCTTCATGATTCCTCATTCCATCGAGCTGAATTTCAACAACCTATGCAACCTGATCAGATGTCCTGAGCCGGAGCCAATCTTTTGTGAAAGAAAGAATACAAGAGCTCGCCTCAGCACGCTTCCCAATATCAAGAATTTCAGTCGCGTCTGCTTCACGACGCTCCGTCGGACCTCACCGCAGACTGTGCAACCTTTGCCACGGGGTACGTGGATACCAACGCAATAATCGCACCGAAGATGAAAACGGGCACGAATCCGAATTTCGGTGCTGCGAAAGAAATAACAAAAGGAGCGAAGAAACCAACATAGGTCAGCGAATAGTAGATAGCAGTCGCAGCGCCCAGCTCGGCTGGCGGTGCGATAATTTGCACTTCGCGGAGGCCGGAGACCATCATCACGCCGTACGCGGCACCGAGAGCTAGAGCAGCGGGGAAAACGCTCCACACATTCTGGGTGAGTGCAACGATAAGACTGAGCAGCATTCCGACCGTCGTTAAGCCAAGACCGAAAATAGCTGGCGGGATAAAGCTGCTGGAACTGATGCGAGTGACCAGTGGTTGCACCAAAACGCCGGTGCCCATCGTGATACAGGCGATGAGCCCGGCGAAGGCGATGGGGTAGCGGGATTCGGCGATTGTTGGCAGGACGACGAAGGATGTGCACGCAGCGCCGAAGACCCACGGTGCCCAAGCGGCGACTGCCCACAGGAACCTCGGGCTAAGCGTGGCGGAGGAGAAGAACCGTTGCGGAGAGTCGCTGTGCGCTGCGTTTGGAAGTCCTCCGGAAGCGTTCCATGTTATTGGTGCGATAAAAAGCAGCAGTGCGAGATGAACAAGATAGGGGATGACATCAGGGCGCGGGGTGAATTCTGCGACCAACCCGGAAGCCAGGGGGCCGAGGGAGAATCCGGCGGAGAGTGCAACGGTTGCGCGCCGGGCAGAAATTTGAGGTGCGACGGGCGCAATTTCTTTGATCCACGAGGCACCGGCGGCCATTACCATGCCCATCGAAATGCCGATGATAAGACGTCCTACCAGAAGTGATGGGAAGTGGAACCAGATGCCGGTGAGTAGGACGGCTGAGCCAACGGCAGAGGTTATGAGTGCAGGCCGGATGATGGCGCGACGGCCGAGCCGGTCGGAAAGTGGGCCGCAGATGAGTAGCGCGGGGATGAGTCCTGCGACGTAGATGGCGAAGAGAAAGGTGACCTGGGACTGGTTGAGAGCATCGGTTATTCGATACGCGGGCAGGAGTGGTGCGAAGAGGTTGGCTCCAAACGCAACCGCGAACATGCCCAGGGCTACCCGAATCCAGTCTCGTATCACGGTTGCCTCCTGAGGGCTCTCATCTGTGGGGATAGAACAGTGTGGTAACAACAATAGGCCAGCTAGCAAACGCTAGCTGGCCTATTGAGTTACTCGGGTCGTCTACCCAAGTTAGTCGCCCTAGTTATTGGCGGCGCCGAAAAACGCGGTAATCGGCGAGAAGAATCCCTTGGACTTCTTTGACTTCTTAGCTGCCTTTGTCCTGCCAAGAATGCGCTCAGAGATGCGGTCGGTGAGGACACCTACCAGCTTGCCGCTGCGGACGACGGGCAGCTCGCTGAGCGGCCCGTCAATAAGCTGGCGAGCCCTGATTGCAGCTGGATCCTCGGGCTTGACAAAGACCTTCACCGGGGCGCCGACGGTGTTCATGTAGGCATCGCGGTCGGCGTACTCACGGAGTTCCTTCAGCGTAATATCGCTGGTCAGGTAGCCTTCATCGTCGACGAGGAAGACACAGGTATCGTCATCGAGACCAGCAAATTCGGCTGCGTAGGTGCTCAGTGCCTCACCGACCGTGATGTCCTCCGGCAGCGCAATGTAAGAATCCGTCATGTGCATGCTTACGGTGTCAGGCAGGAGGCTGTACGGGCTGATTGAAGACTTCGGCTTGAAGAAGTTGGCGATGGTGTTCTGTGTCTGTGTCATTGTGGATCCTTTTCCAGGTATCCCAGCTCCTTTGCTAGGAGGGAATTTCTGTTGATTGAAAAATTATGGCTCCCCGCCTAAGAGTGTTGGCAATGTAATGCCGTAACTAAAGGTGGCCACTTGAGATGGACCCTTGCTTCGAGAGTCTTTCGAAACTCTCGATAAAGTGCAGGGCAGCGGCCTATGTGGATATAGGAGCCTTACCTAACGAGGTTGTTCGCTACGCAAAGGTTAACACAAGGTTACGTACACAGTAAAGAGGAATGAACGAAAAGCTTCCTAAAGGTGGCGGGAGTTATAAGCCCATGAACTCTCGAATTGCTGGCCATTCGGCATCGGCTTGCGCCCGGCCGAGCTCGTAGTTGTGCAGCAGCTTCGACCGCCTCCGCTCCGCCTTTGTGATGCTCATGTTATTGGCGTAGAAAACATATGCTTGGCCTTTTCGTTCAAGCTCAGCAGCCCAATCGAGAGAAGCGTTGTAGCGCTCGTGTCTAGTGATAAGCAGCTCAGCCACCACCGGGTTACTGCGGAAAATCTGGCGCAGTAGCTGTGGGCGCTTAGGGGCGGTGCGACGGAATCCTTTCGGGCGAGTCAGGACGATGAGGAACTTCTTGAAACCATCTGCTTCGGCGGCATTAATGGGAATGCCACCTGATGATCCCAGTGCACCGTCGACGAACGGAACGCCATCAATATAGGGCATACGCATGACACCCGGAATCGTCGAACTGGCGCGAGTGTACTTCATCAGCGTAGGTAGATCTGGGATATCGTCCGGCCCCCAGTTGATGGTCTCGCCCGTATCCGCTCGGACAGCAGAAATCCGGTAGGGAGTTGGATTGTTCTTAAAAGTCTCGTAATCCAGGGGCATGGCGCCGTCGGGAAGTCCCGCGTCTTCGTAGATGTACTCGGCATCGAAATAGCCCCGCCCGCGCAACATTGGGCGCCAGCCACTGCTGTTCGGCTGTGCGATGAAGTCAGTGAAGCTAATTATAGAGCGCTGGATATCCCGGGAAAGGTAATTGACCACGTGAGAGGCGCCGGCGCTTACGCCACCGACCCAGCCGACATCGATGCTCTCGCGAAGTAGCCGCTCGACGAAAGGTGCCGTGTAACTATTGCGAGTCCCTCCGCCCTCGAAGACTAATGCCACATCGCTGACCTGCATTTACATCCCTCCGGTTGTTCTCGCGCTGCTGCCTTTCGGGCGTTACGATCGTTCAAGACTACCCGAACGTCACCATATTGGATTTCGGTTAGCGTAGTTTACGGCGCATCCTGGAGGATGACTGGCAGCAGCCCCTCGCCCATATCTGGGTTCGGCAGTACGCCCTCCGGGTCGTAGAACAAGATCTCCTTGCCGTCATGGCTCAGACGTCGCATCGCTTCCAGAATCAACGTGCGTCCCACCGGGTTGACAATGCCAACGCGGCTGACGTCGAAGACAACTTCGCTTTCCGACGGTGTGGAAGTCGCCAACCTGTTGAGAATGATCTCGGCCGCAGTGAAGTTGACTGGGCCCTGAATCTCGATGATCGAGCGGCCATTGCTGACGCGCGTACCGCGCAGCGCACGCGAACCAATCGCATCGGCATCCATGAGATGAAGACCCAAATCTTCGGAGAGCTTCCGGAAGATGGCAATGCTGCGGACGCTGTTGCCGTGGTCGTTCAATCGCGGCGAAAAGGCTGCAAGACCCGCCTGTCCAGGCAGCGCTCCCAGCAAGCCGCCGGCGACACCGCTCTTGGCGGGAATCCCGACCTCGGTAAACCATTCACCGGCCTCGTCATACATGCCGGCAATAGCCATCACGGACAAGACTCTGCGAACAACCGAGCGGCCGAGCACAGTCTGATTGGTGACCGGGTTAACGCCACCGTTGGCCAACACTGCGGTCATCATGGCGACATCGCGAGTGTTGACCAGCACGGAGCACTGTGCGGTGTAGCCGCGGACAGCATCGTGGGGCGTGGTTTCGATGAAACCGTAAGCTGCCAGCATATGTGCGATGGACATGTTTCGATGGGCAGTGTCCATTTCGCATTCATAGGCATCGTAGTCAACGCGGAGCTTACGGCCAGCCAAAGTTGAGAGAAGCTCCACCATGTGCTTGGTGCGAGTCTTCCAGTTGGCACCTGGCTGGCATACGAACTGGTTGATGGTCAGTGCACCGACATTAATCATCGGATTCTTTGGTCGGTGCGTGCCCTGCTCCAGCGACAGCTCGTTGAAAGCCTCACCGGAAGGTTCGGTGCCCACAATGCTGTCGATTTTGTCTGTGCCGTGCTCGGTGATGGCTGCGGCATAAGCGAAGGGCTTGGACATCGACTGAATGGTGAATTCAGTATCGGTGTCGCCCGTGGCGTAGGTGCGACCTGACACGGTGGTCATAGCAAGTGCCAGGCGGTCGGGATTAGCTTGGGCAAGGGTGGGAATATAGTCCGCTACCTCGCCAGACTCATCGGGGCGGACGGATTCGACGATTTCGGACAAGTAATCTTTGATCGGCGTTTTCATCAGATTCTGCTAAGCATCTTTCCTGGGCTGAAAAATCCCGGTTGAGTCAATGGAGTCCCGTTCGAACCTACACCAGGCGAGGTCAGCCACTGATGCTCACCTCTGTGCACTCTCACCGTGCGCGCCGGAAAAATCGGCATATCCTGGGGTGTGTGAAATTCCTCAACGATCAGTCCGCGCCCTACGAGTTGACCTACAGCGATGTCTTCATGGTGCCGTCAAAGTCATCCGTCGGCTCTCGCATGGGTGTCGATTTGGCCACCGATGATGGCACCGGCACAACCATTCCGATTGTCGTCTCCAATATGACGGCCATCTCCGGTCGCCGGATGGCCGAAACCACCGCTCGCCGAGGCGGAATTGCCATCCTGCCGCAGGACGTCCCAGCTGACATTGCTGCTGAGACCATCCGCAAGGTCAAGTCCGCTGGGCTGGTTTTCGACACTCCAATCGTCGTCAAGCCTCACCACACCGCGGGGTATGCGCGCCATCTTCTGCCGAAGCGCGCGCACGGTGCGGCAGTGGTGGTGGAAGACAACAAACCGGTTGGTCTGATTACCGGCCGTGATCTGGCGGGCGTTGACAACTTTGCGCAGGTGGGGACGCTCATGTCCACTTCGCTATTTACGCTTCCGGCCGATATTGAGCCCCGTGACGCTTTCGACCAGCTCACCGCATCCGGGCGCAAACTCGCTCCGGTGGTGGATGCCGATGGCGCGCTGGTGGGTATCCTCACGCGTAAAGGCGCGCTGCGGGCGACGCTTTACAAGCCGGCTGTCGACGCGGAGGGCAAGCTGCGCGTCGGTGCGGCGCTTGGCATCAACGGTGATGTTGAAGGGCGCGCGAAGACACTGCTCGACGCAGGTGCCGACGTGCTCGTTGTCGATACCGCCCACGGTCATCAGGAATCGATGCTCCGTGCTTTACGACGAGTCCGCGCGCTCAACCCACCTGTGCCAATTGCCGCTGGCAATGTCGTGACCGCCAATGGTGTTCGCGACCTAGCGGAGGCGGGAGCCGACATTATTAAGGTCGGCGTCGGTCCGGGTGCGATGTGCACAACCCGAATGCAGACCGGAGTTGGGCGTCCACAGTTTTCTGCCGTGCTCGAATGCGCTGCAGCTGCCCGTGAATGCGGCGTGCATGTCTGGGCTGATGGTGGAGTGAAGGACCCTCGCGATGTTGCGCTTGCGTTGGCTGCGGGTGCGTCCAACGTGATGATTGGTTCGTGGTTTGCCGGTACCTTCGAGTCCCCAGGTGATGTCCAAAAGGACGTCGACGGGCGCATGTTCAAGGAGTCGTTTGGCATGGCTTCACACCGTGCGGTGGAGAGCCGAAATGCACAGGTAGAGGCCTTTGAGAAGGCCCGGCGCGAGATGTTCGAAGAGGGCATCTCGACTGCGAAAATCTACCTGGAGCCAGGCCGCGAAGGCGTGGAGGACCAGATCGATCGCATTATCTCGGGCGTACGTTCTTCGTTCACATACGCGGGTTCGGCCACCATCGAGCAGTTCGCTGAGCGGGCAGTGGTGGGAATTCAATCCGCTGCGGGCTTTGCGGAAGGAATGCCGAGGGCGACGCGGTAGCCGTCGTCAAGCCTCTCGGGGCTAAGCCGACTAGCGGTGCTGCGGGCCAATTGGTAGGTATGTAAAGACGTTGTTAGGACGTGTTTAGTACCACGTGCAAGATTGGGGAGGGGCTGGCGATTATGGGTCGGCAGGTAAGAGAAAACAGTGCTGTAACGGAGTCTGGATTGGTAGCAGGAAACGGTGCTAGAGCAGGAAGCGGGAACGCATTTTTCGCCCGCGCCCGCGTTACTGATTCCGATTTGTGCCCGTGTGGTGGGGGACTCTACGGGCAGTGCTGTGGCCCGCTGCACCGCGGTGAGCGGGAGGCAGTGACCGCAGCTGAGCTGATGGCCGCGAGGTACAGCGCTTACGCTGCCCACGAGGCGGACTACATCTGGCGGACGTGGCATCCGCGCTACCGCCCGGAAGTTATCAATGTCGATGACAGTGTGGAATGGGAAGGACTCACCATCATCAACGCTGTCGATGGTGGCGAGGATGACCGCGAAGGCATCGTGGAATTTGAAGCGGCCTTTCATGACCATGACGGTGTCGGCACGATGCACGAGCGTTCTCGTTTTGTTCGTCGTGCGCGACGTTGGGTCTACGTCGACGGCGAGGTCACGTACTCCTAAGCGTCAGACTTGTTAGGCAGAGGCCTCCGCTGCATTTTCCTCGTCAGACTTGTTGTGCTTGCCGTGGCCGAATGGCAGCACGGCGACAATCGCCACAATGATTGCTCCCCAGATGGCGCCGAAAATCAGTGAGCCGGTGGTGTTGGCCAACCAGCCGAGGAAGCCACCGGTAAACAGCTGCTCAAGGTTGTGGACCAGCTGGTAGGGGAGGTGCCAGCCCAGCTCGTCGAGGCCGACCACCATGATGTGGCCACCGACCCACAGCATGGCAAACGTGCCGATAATACCGATTGTGTTCAAAACGATTGGCATGGCTTTGACCAGCGCCGCACCAAACTTGCTGATACCGGCTGACTTCTTGGACTGCAGGTGCAGGCCAATATCATCAATCTTGACCAAGAAGCCCACCACGCCGTAGACCGCAAGCGTGATGATGAGTGCGACCACAATAAGAATCAGCGCGCGATTGAGCAGTGGCTGATCAGCGACCTCATTGAGAGAAATCACCATGATTTCCGCAGAGAGAATCAAGTCTGTGAAAATTGCAGACTTCACCAGGGAATCTTCATTCTGTGGTGTGCGGTTGGTCGCCGCCTCCATCCGCTCCTGCTCAGTCTGATCGGGAGAGATTCGGTGCTTAATCTTCTCCCAGACCTTTTCCATGCCCTCAAAGCACAGGTAGGAGCCGCCGAGCATCAAAATCGGCGTCAGCGCCCAGGGCAGAAACTGACTTAGCAGCAATGCAATCGGCAGAATAATGACAATTTTATTGACCAAGGAGCCCTTGGCGATACGCCAAATAATCGGCAGCTCGCGTTTCGGCGAGACACCCTCGACGAATTTAGGCGTTACCGCAGCGTCGTCAACCACAACACCGGCGGCTTTAGCGCTAGCTTTGCCGGCCGCAGCCGCAATATCGTCTGTTGTTGCCGCTGCAGCACGTGCAATCGTGGCAACGTCGTCAAGCAGCGCGACAAGTCCGCCTGCCATAAAAACCTCCCGTATTGGAGGACGCGACCAGGAGCCGTCGTCGTATCAAAGAATTACCGGAGCAATTTTAACCGCTTTCCCGGATTGACTCTGTGTTGTCGCTAGGGCGTCGATATCCTGTCGATAGTTCACGTGCTCCTCTGAACGTGGGCACGTGGCAAGATATAGGCCATGAACGCTTCCTTCTCCGAAATCTACCGACAGGTCAATGCGGACAACTCGGACAACGCTGGCACCGGGGCAGACACCAGCAACGACGCCCACTCCGAGGAACAACAGCGCCCGGCGCGCCCCCGCATGGCACTGGTAGTCGTCGACGCTCAGAATGATTTTTCCGCGGGTGGCGCACTTGCCGTCGACGGTGCTGAGGCAGCGTACACCGCTACATATCTGCATGTCGCGGGCACAGCGAACAAGTACTCGGTTCTTGCGACCACCCGTGACAATCACATCGCCCCAGGCACTCACTTCTCTGAAACCCCGGATTACGTCGATACGTGGCCGAAACACTGTGTCGCAGGTACCCCGGGTGCGGAAATTCACCCCGGCATGCAGCGTGCCATCGCGTTTTTTGAGCAGCTCAACCCCGCTGCTGTGCGCATCGATGTTACGAAAGGGGAGTACGCCGCCGCTTACTCCGGTTTTGAGGGAACAACGGAGGCTGGCGTTTCGCTTGCCGACGCTCTCCGCGCCTCTGACATCGAAGAAATCGATGTGGTGGGTGTTGCGACTGACCACTGCGTCCGCGCCACTGTGCTGGATGGTCTCAAGGAGGGCTTTTCCGTCCGCGTTTTGAGCAATCAGGTCGCGGCGGTGGACCCGGAGCGCGGCAAGGCTGCACTAGCGGAATTGGCCGCGGCGGGCGCGACTGTGGTCTAGTTAAAAGTCACCATATCCAGGTCGACCTCGCGGAGGTGGCGGTGGTTGGACGCTGTTTCCACGTAGCGCCCTGCATGGGCGATGAAGCCCTCTGCTTCCTCAGCCGAGAGTTGACGACGCACCTTGGCGGGAACACCTGCAGCCAGCGACCTGGGGTCGATAACCTGATCTTCCAACACCACGGCACCTGCGGCAATGAGGCTGTCAGCGCCGATACGGGAACGCGAAAGCAGGGTGGACTTCATACCGATGAGGCAACCATCTTCAACCGTGGTGCCGTGGACCAAGGCCATGTGTCCGACGGTGACATCATCGCCGAGAATCGTGGGCACGCCCCGGTCGACATGGACTGTGGAGTTGTCCTGAATATTGGTGCGCTGGCCAATGCGGATCGGTGCGACGTCACCTCGGAGAACAGAACCGTAGAACACGGAGCTATCCGCACCGATTTCGACATCACCGATAATGACCGCGCCGGGCGCAATCCAGGCGCTGGAATGAATGCGTGGGGTCTTATCTTGGTACGTGAGAATGAGCGGAGTGTTCATCATACAAACCAATATAACTGTCACCTGAGGTCAGCGTAAGAAAAATTCTCAGCGAAACTCTATTCGTCGAAGGGTGCAATTCTGCTTGGACGCGCATACAGTGGGCGACATGATTTTTATCGTTGTGAATTACCAAGTTAAGCCGGAGTTTGCCGGCGAATGGATGGACCACGTCGCTGAGTTCACCGCTGCCACCCGCGCAGAGGCTGGCAACAAGTGGTTTGAATGGTCCCGCAGCGTAGAAGACCCCAACCAGTACATTCTCGTCGAGGCATTCGATGATGACGCTGGTGAAGCCCACGTCAATTCCGAGCACTTCGCCAAGGGACTGGAGGCGATGAAGCCGCTGCTCGCTGAGACCCCGAAGATTGTCTCGCAGGTACTGCCAGATAAGCAGGACTGGGATCGCATGGGCGAGCTGCAGGTCGACTAATGTCCTCAGACACCATTCGCGATGGCGCAGCCACTTCCAGCAGCGACACCTATTCTCTGATTGGACGCGGCCTGCGTATTGGCTCTGCTGTGCTGGCCTCTGCTCTCGTCGTTGGTCTCAGTGCCTGTGGGGACAGCGATGAGGCAGCTTTGGAGGGCAGCCAACATCAGTCAAGCCAGGCGCCGAGTGCTGTTGCCTCCACCGCCGCTATTCGGGATAACTTGGCTCAGCTGGCGGCGGATACTGCGGCGCTGAAGAAAGCATCGCAGACGCTGATTGCGAAGGAAACGGTCTCGGAAGAGACCCGAAAGATTGCGCAGCAGGCGGAGCCAATCTTTGCTGAAGAGGAATCGCAGCTAGTCAAGACTCTCGGCGTCGATGTCGATCCGTCTGAGACCAAGCTCGACACCTCCACCATGACTCGCCTCGAAAACGAGGAGGGGCCACACGCAGATATGGCTTATCTGACGTTGATGGAAGGCAGCCTGGATAAGATGCTCGGCCAGTGGGAAGAACTGGAAAAGCATGGCGGAAACGACCTGCAAGAATTGGCACGCTCTTCTCAGCAGCAGCTGGAAGATATTCAGCAGGCGCTGGAAAAACGTATGCAGTACTAGCCGCTGCCTAAACCTCGTGGGGAAAATTCAAGTAAAAAGTCCTGCAAAGCGTGCCCGGGGAACCGGGGAAGTGAGTAGCGTGTAAATAAAGCCAGTGCGCTGTGATCGTCGTCAAGCGAATGCGCACTCGGATGAAGCGCAATGCTGACTAATAACCCAGAGTAGAAGGTAGGAAAATACGCCAATGGCAAATAGCATCTCGCGAGTAGGTATCGTCGGCGCCGGTCAGATGGGCTCCGGAATTATTGAGGTCTGTGCGAAGGCCGGTAGCGATGTCAAGGTCTGGGAGGCCAAGGAAGAGTTCCTTGAGTCCGGTCGCGCCCGTATTGAAAAGTCGCTGGATAAGGCCGTTTCCCGTGGCAAGCTAGAGCAGTCTGCACGTGATGAGATTCTGGGGCGTATTAGCTTCACCACCAAGCTGGAAGACTTCGCTGACCGTGAGCTGGTCATCGAGGCCATCGTGGAGAACCCGGAAGTAAAGGCCAGCGTCTTCTCGCAGCTCGATGAGATTGTTGAGTCGGACGATGCCATCCTGGCTTCCAACACCTCCTCGCTGCCAATTCAGTCCATTGCTGCAGCCACCAAGCGCCCGGATCGTGTCATGGGCCTGCACTTCTTCAATCCGGTTCCGGTTCTGCCTCTGGTAGAGCATGTCGTTACTCTGACGACCGGTGATGTTCAGTCGGAGCGTGCGTACGAGTACGCTTCCGAGGCGCTGGGCAAGACCGTCATTCGCGCTAAGGACCGCTCGGGCTTCATTGTTAACGCTCTGTTGGTTCCGTACATCCTCGGCGCTATCCGCATGCTGCAGGACGGCATCGCTACCGCAGAGGACATCGATGCCGGCATGGTCAATGGCTGTGCGCACCCGATGGGTCCGCTGACTCTGGCCGACATGGTTGGTCTGGATACCATCAAGTTCATTGCCGATGCCATGTTCGATGAGTACAAGGAGCCGACATACGCGGCACCTCCGCTGCTCAAGCGCATGGTTGAGGCGGGTCACTTCGGCCGCAAGTCCGGCCGTGGCTTCTACGACTACTCCAAGTAGTCCACGCTTTTAGCCCCGTTTGGGGCGAGTATTGAATTCTTACCGGTTGACGGGCGTTTATCCCGCCAACCGGTTTCTTTTATGCATTTATCAGTGAAAACCCGGCGTCTGAGGGGCAAAGTTCCCACGATTGGCGCTAGTATCTTGAAAACTTGTTTCTTTTCAACGAGCCGAAACCTCACAGTGCGCTTAACATAAGTGAAGATTTTGTCAGACCTTGGATTATAGAGCACTTCACAACTGGTGCCTCCCACGCAGCAATCTGGAAAGGAATGTTTCAGTGTCTTCTTTGAAGCCGCACAAGCGCATTGCAACTCGTACTCGCGTCGGCGCTGCTACCGCAGCAGTGGCAGTTGTAATGGGGCTTGCGCCGGCAACGGCCGTGGCAGCTCCGGTCAACCCGTTGGCCGAGCTGGGCAACCGCCTGGACTCTGTTTCTGATCTCCCAGCTAATGTGGCCGCTCCAGAGGGAATTAAGCTGCCCGGCGGTGGCTTGGAGGTCCCGGATTCCATTTCGCTGCCATCATCTTCCGGGGAAAACACCGACCCGAATGCGCCGAAGCCAACCTCGTACCGCCCGGACCAGATTGCGCGCGCGTACCCATCGGATGCCGCCACCGATAACTGGTTCTACTTCTACGTTGTGCATCCTTTCGTGGAGCTGGAGAAGAGCCACCCAGAGGTCATGGACCAGAACCTCGAAACGGTCGTCCGCATTAACAACGCTGCCAAGAATGACCCGCAGGCACAGGAACTCGCTCTTGATGACGACTACCTAGACCCACTGGCCAATATTTCCACTGCTTTCGGTGCAAACCTGGGTCAGCACTTCCGTGATGCCTACGACGAGGATCGCCTGCCGAAGGTGAAGGCCCTGCTGTCCGGCAACCTTGCTCGCGGCGGCGGTCTGGTCAGCTCGACCTTCTTCGAGAAGTACGTCTACGGCTACGATCGCCCGTTTGTGGTGGCACCGGAGCGCATCGAGCGCTACTACCGCGAAGGCCAGGATGACCCGTACTCGACCACGCCGTCCTACCCGTCGGGTCACACCAACAAGGCTGCATGGACTTCAACCCTGCTGGCCCTGATGCTGCCGGAGGTTGCACCACAGATTCAGGCGCGTGCGTCCGAGGCCGGTCATTCTCGCCTTGTCATGGGCGTCCACTACCCTCTGGACGTTATGGGCGGCCGCATGATGGGCAACCAGGCCGCAGCTGACCGTTGGGCAGACCCAGAGTTCCGCCCACTCATCGAAGAAGCAATGGATGAGCTGCGTACGGAGCTCGAGTACCGCTGTGGCGACACCATCGCCAACTGCGTTGCCAAGGACACCCCGTACATGAGCACCGCAGCTGCCGTTCAGCAGTACACCGAGCGCATGACCTACGACTTCAAGCAGGTTGGCCCGGCTAATGAGCCAGTTGTAGTTCCGAAGCGTTACGCAGGGTTGCTGGAGACTCGCTTCCCGCAGCTGACTGAGGAACAGCGCAACTCCATCCTTGCTCAGACTGCAATCCCATCCGGTTACCCGCTCGACCGCACTGACGGTGAGGGGCAGCACGTTCGCATGAACCTGGCTCGCGCTCTGGCCGCCAACGTTGTTGTCAACGCCGATGGCAGCGTCACTGTCACCAACTAAAACGTCAACTACAAGCGCAGGGCCGCGTCGAGACGGTCCAGGGCCTCACTGAGGATTTCCGGGGAGGTCGCAAAGTTAAGCCGCACATGCCCAGGCCCGGCTTCGCCGAATGCGAAGCCGGGGGTGAGTGCTATTTTGGCGTTTTCAACCAACCACGCAGCTGGGTCATCACTGTCAACACCAGGCACGTCACCCAAGTCCAACCACGCCAAGAATGATGCCTGCGGCGGGGTAAAGCGAGCCTGCGGCGCAATAGTGGACAAACGTGTTCGCAAAGTCTCACGGTTGGTGCGCAGGACATTGACAAAGTTGTCCAACCAGGGCACACCATCGCGGTAGGCGGCGGTGGCAGCGGCGACACCAAGAATAGAGGCGCCTTCGCGCACAATGAAGGGCAGCTCAAGCCAAGTTTTGGCATCTTCGTCGTTAAAGATAATCTGCGCACACTTGAGGCCAGCGGTATTCCAGCCCTTCGAGGTAGCAGTCACTGTGATAGTCACGGCCGCCGCAGTATCCGACACCGACGCGGTTGGAGTGTGAGTGCCATTTAGAACTACTGGGCCGTGAATCTCGTCTGAGATAATTCGCGCACCAAAGCGAGCGGCTAAATCGGTAATCTCACGCAGTTTTTCGGGGGAGTAGGTAAAGCCGAGAGGGTTATTCGGGTTACATAAGATCAGGCAACCGGCACCGTCGGCGAAGGCGCGTTCGAGGGCGCTGAGATCCGGGCCGTCGGCAAGCGTGGGGATGCACACTGTCTCACGTCCCAGCGCGGGACCTACCTGGAAGAACGGCATATAAGCGGGAGTGGGGACGACAATTGCGGAATCGGGGCGGGTGAAGCGTTCAACCGCGAGCGTGACACCGCGGACGACGTCGGCGACTGCAAAGATATTGTCGGGGTTCGGGCGCCATCCGTAGCGTGCTGCGGAAAAGTCCGCGGTTGCGGTCGTAAGCGCGGTGATGTCTTGCGAGAGGTATCCGAACTGTTCGCGCTGACATGCCTCGTCGATTGCGGCGCTGACCGCAGGGCAGGTGGTGGCATCGGATTCGGCGACCCACAGCGGCAGCACGTCCGGGGGATATGCGGTCCATTTGACTGTCCCGCGGGAGCGGAGCTTATCGAGGGAGGGGAATGTGACAGCGTTATTTACACTCATAGTTTCCGTGTATACAGAAAAAGCGGGAAGTCCGAAGACTCCCCGTTTTATCCAGTAGCTACGGCCGCATCAGAAGCAGCCACAGCAATGACCAGCGCTAGGCCAGCCTCAGTGCCTCCTCAGCAGCTGGCAGGGCAGCTTCGCAATCAGCCTTGACCAGCCCCAGGCGTGTGCGGCGATCGAGAATATCGTCGACACTGAGAGCTCCCTCGTGCGTCACATGCCAGGCAAACTCGGCGCGGGTGACATCGAGGCCCTCCGCTACCGGGGCGAGCGGTCGGTCGAGCGGACAGGATTCGATGACCTCGAAGGATTCGGCACCGTAGCGATTAAACAGCGGCATCGGGATACGGCCTGCAGCGGCAGCGGTGCGAGCGCGGTCGAGCTCCTCCGGCTCGGAGCCCAGCACAGGGATCGTGCGGGTGGAGCACGGGGCAAGCGAAACACCGAGCTTCTCTTCGACCTTGTCCACGGTTTGCTCAGCCATAAGACGGTACTCGGTGAGCTTGCCACCAGTAATGGAAATCAGGCCGTTCGGGGCCTCCAACAAGGCGTGTTCGCGAGAGAGGTCAGCGGTGTGTGCCTCGCCGGCGTCGATGAGTGGACGCAGGCCGGCGAAAGCGCCGATGACATCGTCGCGAGTGAGCGGAACCTCAAGTGCTTGGTTGATGACATCGAGCAGAAAAACGATGTCATCCTCCGGTACTTCCGGAACATCCGGGATCGGGCCCGGTGCATCCTCATCTGTCAGGCCGATGTAGACGCGGTTGTGCTCTGCGGGCAGGACAAAACAGAAACGGTTGGTGTGACCGGGCACCGGTACCGTGAGAGAGCCGCTAGGGTTGCCTAGCTTCGCGGCGTCGAGAACCAGGTGTGTGCCGCGAGATGGACGAATCTTGATGTTCGTCGCCAGTTCGGCTGCCCACACACCAGTGGCATTGACCACTGCGTGAGCCGGCAGCTCGAAGGGATCGCCAGTGAGCTCGTCGACTAGTGTGGCGCTCGTGCCAGAGGCAGTCTCGCAGCGCACTCGGGTCAGAATAGTTGCACCGTAGCTAGCGGCAGTTCGAGCGATAGCGGTGACCAAGCGTGCGTCGTCACGCAGCTGACCGTCGTAGTTGACGTAGCCGAATCTCACCTCGCGCTTACGTACGGTCGGCGAAAGCTGGCTGACTCGGCGGGAACCGACAGTGCGGGACAGCGGCAGGGTAGTGGCGGCGGTACCAGCGATAATGCGCAAAAAGTCACCGGCCAAAAAGCCTAACCGTGGCAAAATTCGGGTCAGCGGTGCAAACTTATCCATCACCGGTACGACCTGCGGCAGGTTATGCACCAGGTGCGGAGCGGTGACGTCGAGCAGCGCACCACGTTCAATAGCTGAGCGGCGAGCGATACCGACATTGCCGCTGGCAAGGTAGCGCAGGCCGCCGTGGGCGAGCTTCGACGACCAACGAGAGGTACCGAAAGCTAGATCCTTCGATTCGACGAGAACGGTATTCAAACCCCTCGATGCTGCATCTAAAGCGATGCCGACACCAGTGATACCGGCGCCGATGACCAGCAGATCGGGGATGTTGCCCTTAGCGGTTTCTTCGCGCAGACGATTCAAGTCCGCTTGCCGACGAGCCTTGTTCAAAACCGCAGCTGAGCGATCGCGCTGAGGAGCGTGCGTGGCAGTCATAGTCTTTCTTCCTCGACTTTCCCGAAGACGGTAATAGTGATGAAACGATCTGGCGTACGTGATGAAGTTGTGGAGTGCGTAGTGAGCGTGAACTATTTCGGGGCGTAACCCATTGCAAGGCAATTAGAAATAGACTAAGTTGTTCATTATCAACGACCGGCACGGATATTGATTCAAGAAATCTCTCTTAGTTGCGAATCATTTCCCGGGGATTACAAGGAAGGAGACACCTCGATGGCTATGCACCCAGCGTCCAACCGCTCTGAGTCCATGAACCGAGCTTTCGCCGCTACTGCACCATCGCTGCAGATGTGTTGCTGCTGTCTCCAGTCCGTGCCGCCCCAGACAGGTCGTAACTAAAAAGACGCGCTTAGGCATGTAAAACGCCACGCTGTTTGCGGTCGCACGGACGAAATCGCACCGATTGAGCCGACCCATCCCACCATCCGAGCATTCTCGCTTGGAATTCTAGGAAGAAGCGACAGCGACAATGACCGCAGCACTCGAATCTTTTACCCTTGACGATTACGTTTCACTGTTTATTTATGACGGCCCAACGTCGCCAGAAATCTATGCCAGTGAACTGGTCAGTCTAGCTCGCTAACCGAGGCTGGCGGCTAGACAGGCCGGGTTTTGCCGTGGTCAGCAGCAAATAGCGGTTGGGCCGAAGCTGGCGGCGACAGGGTTAGATCATGTTGCCGTCGTAACGCTCTTCCAAGGAGCGCGGGCCGGTAGCCAACTTGCCCGGGTTGAGGATGCCAGCGGGGTCGAGTTCGTCCTTAATTGCGCGCATGACCTTGGCGAACAATTCGGTGTTCTCCTCGTAGTACTGCGGGCTGTGATCCTGGCCAATGCCGTGGTGGTGCGTGATGGTGCCGCCGAATTTCATCATGGCCTCTGATGCCGCGGACTTGATGTCCATCCACTGCTGGAGAATCTCGCCCTCGGTCTCGCGGAAGAAGTACGTGAAGTACAGCGAGCAGCCGGATTCGTACATGTGCGAGATGTGGCAGAAGACGTACACCGGGGTGCCGTGCTTCTCGCCAGCGGCTTCCATTGCGGAGGCGATTTCGCGGCGCAGTGTAGCGGCGTTATCCCAGGTGGTGGCGGTCTCCAGGGTGTCGACACCGACGCGGCGGGTCATCATGACATCGCGCAGGTACGGCGAGGAGAAGCGGTGGTTAACCCAAGCCATGCCCGGAATGGAGCCCATGCGGACGCACTTCTTGGTCAGCAGGCGACCGGCCAGGCGCTCACGGGTGACGCGGGCGCCGACCGGATCAGTCTGGGCGAAGCCAAAAATCACCATGCACGGGGTATCGATGCCACGCAGCTTCAGGTACTTTGTGACCTTCTCGGACATGCTGGCGGAGCCCAGCTGAGTGAGGCCAAACAGCGTTTCCTTCTCGTCGGAGATGCGCGCTAGGTGCGGGATATTTCCGCTCTGCTCCAACTTGCGCAGCTCCTCGGCGGCTTCCTCAAAGGAGTTGAAGAAGTAGGTGTCGAAGAGCATCTCCTTTTGCGGACGCTGATTTAGGGCAATCGTCACATGCGTGATGATGCCCAGGGT
Organism: Corynebacterium sp. MSK035; assembly: GCF_030232615.1. NCBI lineage: Bacteria > Bacillati > Actinomycetota > Actinomycetes > Mycobacteriales > Corynebacteriaceae > Corynebacterium > Corynebacterium sp. MSK035. The sequence continues at coordinate 103,694 of NZ_JASPJP010000006.1, read as the reverse complement.
GCCCTCCGACCCCAGGAAAAGCTCACGCGGGTTTGGACCGGATGCCGACGACGGCATGTCGCGGAACTCCATGGTGCCGGCTGGCGTGACGACGCGCATGCCAATCACATTGCGGTCGATGCGACCGTAACCAGAGGATTCCTGGCCTGCAGAGCGGCAGGAAACCCAACCGCCGACAGTGGAGTACTCGAAGGACTGCGGGAAGTGACCAGCGGTGAAGCCGGCCTTGGACAGTTCCTTTTCCAAGTCGGGGCCGAAAACGCCGGTCTCAACGGTGACGGTGCCGGCGATCTTGTCAATGTCGATGATCTTATTAAAGGCGGTCATGGACACTGCGATGGCCTTACCCATGCCACCGTCAATAGCCTCCACGCCGCCGACGACCGAGGTGCCGCCGCCGAAGGGGACGACTGCAATCTTGCGCTCAGCGCAGACCTTGAACAGGTTCTCGATATGCTTTTCAGTTTTCGGTAGTACAACAGCATCTGGGGCGACATCGAGCTTGGCTGCGCGAAGGCGAACCAGGTCGGGGTAGGAGCGGCCGACAGCGTGCTTGACACGAGTGTCATGGTCGGTGGCGACGGCATCCGCGCCGATAATAGCCCCCAGGGCCTCGATATCCTCGTTGCTGAGGCGACTATCGGGGATGGTGACATCGGCGATTTTGCGCGGCGGGTTGTTTGCGTCCAGCGACATACCGATTTCGCGCTGCAGTAGCTTCTCGCTGGCCACGGTGATTGGCTTGTCGTTGCCGTCAACACCCCAGCCCCACCAGCGCATGCGGTACGGAATCGTGAGCTTGTTAGACATCCTGAGCTTCTCCTTGGGCATCGGTGCTGAGAGCCTGAACTGCGGAATTATGTGTAACTTGTGCAGAAGCACATCTTTACATGTTTGTATTATAGCGGTATTGCGTTACGTTTTCTCAAAAAATGTCAATCATTCTTGGTAGACTTTAGTTAGGTGCGGTAGCAAAACCGCATAAAGGCCAGTTTCGGCCGGTCAAAAGCCCACGTAAAAGTAGGTAATTCTTCGATGAACGCTAACGACAAAGATCTCAGTTACCCGCTGGGAACAACTGAGATTCGTACCCTCGCTCTGGTCACTAACCCCCACGCCGGTCATGGCGCCTCGCAGATTGCCTCAGCTCGGGCAAGTCGGGTGTTCGCGGATCGCGGTATCGACGTCATCGCTCTCCAAGGTGCTAACCCCGACGACGCCCGCAAGCTCATTCGTGAGGTCATCGCCGACGGCCGAATCGATGCCTTGGCAGTTTGCGGCGGCGACGGCATGATTAACCTCGCGCTGCAGGAACAGGCACAGACCGGCATCCCCCTCGGCATTATCCCCGCTGGCACCGGAAACGACCACGGCCGTGAATACAATCTGCCGCGTGGCAATGCTCGCGATGCTGCTCACGTTATCGCCGACGGTTTCTGGACAACCACTGACCTCGGCCGCATTACGAGCGCAACAGGGGACCGGCGCTGGTTCGGCACCATCATGTGTGCCGGCTTCGACTCCATTGTCTCCGACCGCGTCAATCAGATGACCTGGCCACACGGCCGCAACCGCTACAACCTGGCCATCGTCCGCGAATTCTTGGCTTTCCACTCCCTGCCATTTCGCCTCACGCTTGATGACGATCGGGTTCTCGAAGATCCCATCACGCTGGCCGCTTTCGGCAACACCCGTTCTTACGGCGGTGGTATGAAGATTTGTCCGTCTGCAGACCACTCCGATGGCCTGATGGACATCACCGTCATCGGCAAGGCCGGACGGATCAAGGCCGCCCTTGCTTTCAAGTCCGTCTTCGACGGCACCGTTGAAAAAATCGGTGAGGTCAGCACCTATCGCGCTAAGAAGGCTTACGTGGAATATATCGGCCCACCACGCCAGATGAATGCCTACGCTGACGGCGACCTCATGTTCCCGATGCCAGTCACGGTGGAAATCGTCCCAGGCGCTGGCCGCTACATCGTTCCCCGTCCGTAAAAGAACGCAAGGGGGTTCTCGTCGTCAAGCTTTTCCCGCATGCTTGACGACGGCGCTTTACCCCTTGATTCCGTAGCTCTTCAGGCGCAGACGATCCGCCGCAGAAGCCGAGGCCGTCAGGCGCAGCAGCTCGGCGTAGATACCGTCAGTCTGTGCCAATTCGGCGGGTGCGCCCACCTCGTCGACGTGACCGTCACGCAGCGTAACGATGGTGTCCACATCGGAAATCGTGGACAGGCGGTGGGCGATGATAACCGTGGTGCGCCCCTCCATCAGCTTGTCTAAGCCACGCTGAACTTCGCGTTCTGCCTTGGTGTCCAGCGCCGAAGTGGCCTCGTCCAGGATGAGCAGGGGAGCATCCTTCAAAATTGCGCGCGCAATAGCGATGCGCTGCTTCTGGCCACCCGAGAGCTTTAGCCCGCGTTCACCAATAGTGGTGTCGTAGCCGTCGGCGAAGCTGCGAATGAAGTCGTCGGCATTGGCCTTTTTGGCCGCAGCGATGACTTCCTCATCGGTAGCGTTGGGTTTGCCGTAGGCGATGTTCTCTCGAATCGTGCCGGAGAACAGCGAGGAGTCCTGGAACACGACGGCAGAGCCGGCGCGCAGAGTGGAACCGGAAACCTCGGAGACATCCGACCCCAGAACGCTTAAGCGGCCTGCGGTCGGGGCATAAAAGCCGAGCAGCAGGTTGACGATGGTGGACTTGCCGCCACCCGATTCGCCGACCAAGGCGATTTTTTGACCTGAGTACGCCTGGAAGCTGACGTTGGAGAGCACCGGCTTGTCCTCTTCGTAGGCGAAGTCCACTGCATCGAAGTCGACGACGGGAGCGTCCATAGCCTCCTGCTCGGCTGCGCGTTCCAGGGAGGAGCGGTAGGCGCTGTCGCTAGCGGCGTTGGCTGAGATGGAACCAACAGATGCGGGGGCGAAGTCGCCGTTATTCGCGGTCGCCGCATTGAGGAGCTCCGGCTGCGTGCGAGCCTCTGGGGTAAGTTCCATGACCTTGAAGTAGTCCCGGGAACCGGCGACTGCGCGCTGGGCAGCGTCGACCAAGAAGCTCATCATGGTCACCGGTTGGCGCGCCATATTAATCAGCTGAATGAGCATGACCATGGTGCCGATGGAGAATTCGCCCGACAGCGTGCGCAGGAAAAGCAGCAGGTAGATACCTGCGAAGATGACGTTCAAAATGCCGCCGCGCAGGGCATCCATGCGGTGCCACCACGTTGACTGCTCGTGGGTCAGGGAGATGGTGCGGCGGAAACGGGAACCAAAGAAAGCGATTTCGCGCAGCTCCGCGGTGAAGGATCGAACAACCTTGACCTGGCCGATGACCTCGGCAAAACGGCCACCGGCGATATCGATTTGTTCGTTTTTCTTGGCTTCAACCTTTTGCCAGCGTCTCGACGTCAACGCGGTGAGCAGGGTGTAGACCGGGAAAACGATAATCAGCAGCACGGCCAGCGGCCAGTAGTACCAAGCAGTGATGGCCAGCACTGCACCGACGGTCAACAACATCGGGAAGAAGTTGTTGGAAAACGCCTGGAGGAATTGCGTGATATTGGTAATCGAGCGTTCCAGGCGGGCGATAATTGTGCCGGTGACCTGGCTGTCGAAATAGCGCTGCGGCAGAGACAGCAGCTTTGCATAGTAACGGGTCGACAGAATCTCGCGCATGCGCGCAGTCATCACATCGCCCAGGTAACCACCGATGTTATGCACGATGGTTTGCGTCAGATCGGCAATCAGCAGTCCGATGACCAGCCAAATCACGGTGCGAGTGGTGTTGGACATCGCCGCTTGGCTCAAGCCTTCATCGCTGGACACCGCGCCGACGATGGCGTCGGTGGCATCGCGGATGAGGAAGGGGCTAATCAACGACGCGGCGGCGGTGGCCAGCGAACAGATGATGACCCCGATATAGAAAGGCCAGAGCACTCGCGTGGTGGATAGGATTCTGCTGAGCAGACGCACGAAAGACCTCTATCTTGCGGGATGATGACTCCCCGCTATGAAATTACTGCGACAAGAGCCCTATCCTAGCAGCGAGCGCACAGCACGAAGCGGCAGCGGCAGCCAGTTGGGACGGTTCTGGGCTTCGTAAAGGCACTCATAGATGGCCTTATCCAGAACAAACGCTTCCAACAGCACCGGGTCGCTGCTGTCGCCATAGCCTTCCAAGAAGGCATCGATATTGCGGCGAGCCCACTGCTCAACACGCTCGGTCGCTGCCTCGGTGTCCTCACGTCCCGTCAGCAGCGGGTAGTGAGCGGCGTAATCGAAGGATCGAATCATGCCGGCGATATCGCGCAGGCGGTGGTCCGGCAGACGGCGCTCCTCCCACGGGCGCGACGGCTCGCCTTCGAAGTCAATCAAGCGCCATGAGCTTGGAGTGCGCAATACCTGCCCCAAGTGCAGATCACCGTGGATTCGCTGGACGACGGCACCACCTTCCGGTACCGCAGCCTCTGCGCGATCGAAGATAGCCTGCGCCTTATCCTTGACCTCCGCAATTTGTGGCACCACACCAGCGACGAAGTCCAGGCGAGCACGCAGGGGAGCCACCAACTCCGCACCGGTCAGGCGATTCTTCACCGCGACAGCGGCGGCGAGGCTGCTGTGCACCGAGGCCACTGCTTCGCCGAGCGCACGGGCTTCGGAGGTAAAGTCGGTGCCCAAATCTTCCAGCGGGGTCTGGGCGTCGCGGATGGCGTCGCGGACTGCGCCGAGAGCCAGCTCCCAGCCATCGACCGAGTTCGGTGCGAATTCCTGCAGCATGGCGGTGGTGTAGGCGTCCTCGCCAATGGTGGTCTCTACCCAGGAGTAGAGCTCAGGGACGAACTTGCAATCCGCCTGGGCTAGTGCGGCCAGCAGCTCCACATCGGCATTAGTGCCGGGGTAGAGGCGACGGAAGAACTTGCACATCACGCGGTCGTCGAAAATGACCGAGGTATTCGACTGTTCTACTCCCATAGGGCGGCCGGATTCCGGTCGGGGCTGCTCAGAGCCCGGCACACGCCGCAGTTCCATGCGGCCGAGCTTGCCTTCGTCGGAAAGCTTCTGGCCGAGTGCCGTGATGGCGTCCGAATCAATCAGAGCGTCGTAGCCGACGACGCCGTCGGCGCGAACCAGTAGGGACTGTTCGTGGCCCTCGGGGACGTCCTGCGCCCAAGCGATGGGCAGCTGATAGGTCGGTGCGGAATGGGCGGTGTGCACTCTCACCAATGCGATATCGACATCGGGACTGTTGGGATTGTCGCGCAGTACGGGGTCAAGCGCGAGGATCTCGACGTGGTCGATGTCAGAGACCTTGTCAGCGAAAAAGCGCATCCTGACCAGTGTGTCTGCCAGCTCTTCGGCAATGAAATCGGCGGTGGGAATAGTCATTTCAGTTCATTCGCCTTTCGGGACTTAAAGATCACTCTCTATTATCGGCGTTTGTGACGGCATCGGCATTGGCATCGGTGGCGGTGCCAGAGTGCTCGCGTGATGACGTCACCGGCGCGTCCGATATCGCCTGTGCAACCGGGATTGTCGGCGCGGACATTGAGACGCTCGATTCGGCGTTTGTCTCCGGCGGAAGCTGGATTTCGAACCAGTAGAAACCGTGGCCAGGAAGTGTGATTTGGTAGGAATCAGTGCCAATCGTGGGGAAGGGAACCGAACCCGTCAGCTCTACCGGTGTGGCACCGGAGAACTCGGACAGATCCAGCGAGACGGCCGCGGGATAGGAGGACAGGTTGTTGACACACAGCAGCACTTCATCGCCGTATGTGCGCAAATAAGTCAGAACAGAGGCCGTGTCGCTGTTTAACTCGCGGAAATCACCGAGACCAAAAGCCTCATAGCGTTTGCGGACCTGAATTAGTCGACGCACCCAATTCAACAGGGAGTTGGAGTAGCTCGCCTGGTTTTCGACATTGACAGCCTGGTAGCCGTAGGTCGCATCCTGAATGGTCGGCAGGTAGAGCCGACCCGGGTCGGCCTTGGAAAACCCGGCGTTGCGATCGGGCGACCACTGCATCGGTGTGCGCACGCCATCGCGGTCACCGAGCCAGATGTTGTCACCCATACCGATTTCATCGCCGTAGTAGAGCACCGGCGAACCCGGCAGGGATAGCAGCAAGGCATTGAAAAGCTCGAGTTGGGTGCGGTCATTTTGCAGCAACGGCGCTAGACGACGGCGAATGCCGATGTTGGCCTTCATCCGCGGATCGTGCGCATACTCGGCATACATGTAATCGCGCTCTGCATCAGTGACCATTTCCAACGTCAGCTCATCGTGGTTGCGCAGGAAAATACCCCACTGAGCCGAAGAGGGAATCTCTGGCGTGGACTCCAGGATCTCCGAGATGGGAAAGCGGGACTGCTTGCGCACCGCCATGAAAATGCGTGGCATAAGCGGGAAGTGGAAAGCCATGTGGCATTCGTCGCCACCGACCTCCGGGTCGCCGAAGTATTCCACCACATCGGAGGGCCACTGGTTGGCCTCCGCCAGCAGGACGCGACCCGGGTATTCCTCGTCCATGACCTTGCGGCAGCGCTTCAGAAAAGCGTGGGTCTCGGGCAGGTTCTCGCAGTTAGTACCCTCGCGTTCAAAGAGGTAGGGAACAGCGTCGAGGCGGAAGCCATCAATGCCGAGATCCGACCAGAAGCGCAGCACATCGAGCATTGCTTCCTGCACCGCCGGATTGTCATAGTTCAGATCTGGCTGGTGGGAGAAGAAGCGGTGCCAGTAGTACTGGCCACGCACCGGGTCGTAGGTCCAGTTGGAATCCTCGGTATCCACGAAAATAATGCGTGCGCCCGAGTAGGTGTCCGGGTCATCGGTCCAGACATAAAAGTCGCCGTAGGGGCCATCGGGGTCAGTGCGCGACTGCTGGAACCACTCATGGCTATCGGAGGTGTGGTTCATCACCAGGTCAGTAATAACGCGGATACCGCGCGCATGGGCCTCGTCGAGAAGCACCTTGAAATCCTCGACCGTGCCAAACTCGTCGAGAACGGCGCGGAAGTCGCGGATATCGTAACCGCCGTCGCGCAGCGGGGAGTCGTAGAAAGGCGGCAGCCAGAGGCAGTCGACACCCAGCCATTGCAGATAATCGAGCTTTTCCGTCAGCCCTTTGAGGTCGCCGGAGCCGTTGTTGTCGGAGTCAAAGAAGGCTCGGACGAGCACCTCATAGAACACCGCGCTGCGGTACCACTCGTAATCTTTCTTGGCGATAGTCATGCATCCCAGCGTAATGACTATGCCGCTAGCCTGCAGAGGGAGTTTTCCTGCGAGATCCCACAAAACCGCGCGAGTCGGCGGTCCTGGGAGACCTCATGAAACACCTTTTAAACAGCCTTGTGTTCCTGAATCAGCGCGGCGAGTTGATACGCATCAGCCAGCGCCAACTCCGTTGCCACCGGTGTGACAGTTCCTGGCACCATGTCGATTCGCACGTTCGCCACGCCCGCTGGTTTCTTCAGCGGAGAAATGGTTAGTGTATGCCCCTGGATGCGCTGCCAGGGGACTATGAACCGCGTATGCCAGAACCGACCCTTGGTCACCAACAGCCCTCGCCGCGTGGCAGTGACCTTCTGGAACTTCCAGTCAATGGGGCTGAGCCACCATGCCGTGCGTGGAGTCTGCCAGGAGCCCAGCAGGTCATCGGCAGAGGACGGTCCCGCAATCTCAGTCATCAGGTAATCGACAATCGCGTCCGTCTCCGGTGCCGGTGCCACTGGCACCAGTGTGTTGTTCGACTGTGTGCTGTCCAGGCCGTACCCCGCCACGGAGACATCCGCACGGGACCATCTCCACGGACGCCACCAGAGCGGTTGCACCACTTTGAAGCCATGAATGCGATCAATGGGAATGGTTTGAGCGCGTGTCGACAACAGCCCGGCGGTAATTGCCAGACGCCTGCTTTCCGACGACACCTTCAGCGTGAAATCCCACGACTGATTTAGTACTCCGAAAAGGCCGAGCGCGAAACTGCCAATCACAATCAGAGTAGTGATGGTTACTCCGCTGAGGATTTCCACGATGAAGTCGGTAAACAGCGCAGAGACAACGGCGAGGAGGATGAGAGCTATGCCGACGAAAAGACCGGGTCCAATGGCCACGGATGCGACCAACCGTCCGACATCGACCGGGCCAAAAATAGTTTTCGCGTCGGACATGCGGGAGGACATGTGGGCACTGGAGTCTTGAGCAGCGGCGGGGCTGTCGCCGTCGTAAAGCGAATGTGCCAGTTCGGTGTCCAGCTTTTCTACCTCGCCCAACACGTCAGCGCGGAACTGTTCGCATTGCGGGGGAGTGAGGTATTTGATCGTGAAGTGCGAATCGGAGCCGCCGGCTGTTTCAATGACAATTTCCGCGAGCCCGAAAATGCGCGCCAACAATGGTTGGTTGATATCCACCGCCTGCACGCGGTCGAGCCGTGCCGCGCGTCGAGAACGCAGTAGCCATCCGGAGCCGTAGCGAACCTCATCGTCGGTGAGTTCGTAGAACGTATACCGCCAGGACAACCACGAGAAAAATGCAATCAGGCCGATAATTATGGCGACCGCACCGGTACCGATAAGCAGACCGAGCCATGCCCAGTCGTAGAGCTGAGTCACGACAGCAACGGCCAATTGCCACTGATTCGCGACTGCGAATGCAGTCACAGCAGCGATTGTGGCGAAGCTTTTGAGCAGCGGGGATAGTGGATGAACTCTATGCCTCATTTAAAGACCCGCCATCCGGTCGTGGGCGCGCTGAGATAGACGGGCGCGCAGGACGAGAGCTTCTTCGCGTGGCAGACCGTGGACGGCGGCATCCGAGCTCGCCGATGCTGTGTTGAGCTTCAGCGTTGCCAGTCCAAACAGGCGAAGCAGCGGTCCTTCATCGATGTCGATGAACTGGATTCGTCCGTAAGGGACAATAGTGACCGAGCGCCACCAGCGTCCGGATGCAACGATGAAGTCGTTATCCCCTTCGAGGTATCGGTGGGCACGAACTCGGCGGCCGATGAGCCAGTAGATATATGCGAAGTAGAGCACGCAGGCGAGGACTCCCAACCACATCCACGGAGTCCACGCCACCGCGGCTACGGCAGCTGCAACCGTGATAACTAGCAGGGGAGCAGCGTGCGCGATTCGCTTCACCTTAGCCAGCGCGGGGTCGACCGGCTGCAGCGCAGAGTTTTCGGGGACTAGTAAATCAAGTGGCTCCATGGTTGACAGTTAAACACAATTGGTAAAGTTTGCGCCCAACCAGGTGCTTCGGTAAGAACGGTGGCTATGGACCGCAGGAAACTCATTGCAGTACTCATCACGCTAATTACCATTTTGGTCTGCGTGGAGATTTACCAGTACATGCAGACTCTGCCGAGCTAAATAGCAGCGCTAACCGGTGCGGCCAATGGCAAGCCTCAGCCGTCTCATGCGCCTAATCCCGTTTTATGCGCCAAAGAGCTGGCGCGGAGCCGCCCACGCATCGATGGCGATGCCCTCAACTGCCTGTGCGTCAGCGCCAGCAAAGGTGGTTATCTTGCGGTCGTCGTTGTAGCGGGTGCCCTCGCGGATGAATTCGACCGCCACTTGGTGGAATGGATGGTTAGGCTCTTTCATACCGAAGAAGCGTGCAATCTCGATGCAGTGCGGAGCACCACTGGTGCGGCCAGCAGGTGCGTGGCCCAACCCTTCTCCCGGTTCGAACTGTGCCGCCCACACATCTAACCCAGCCGCTACGGACCGTTCGGCGACTTTAACAGCGTAAGAACGAATCGCGGAGTCAGAAATGACATTTCCCATCGGACGCTCGGCATAAGCGTCGGTCGGAAATTCGCCGCGGCCACGATGCCCCTTGGCATAGCGCCGAGCCATCCACTCCCGCATGGGCAACTTGTCCATCGCCACAACCGGCGGTTCTGAGAAGAACTCTTCGCTGGTGGCGGTCACCATCGTGGGCAGTGTGGGAGCAAAGCTGTCAAAGCGAGGCCCAATTGCCGGATCCGAAGGCGAGGATGCCGAAACCAATTTCTGGGCCCGAGCGACCCTGCGTTCGTCGGCACGCGAAAAGACCTCGGTGGACGGCGCACGTCCCACACCGATGCCCGCCAACGTGCGGCGGAGGCGCGAGCCGGACAGCAGCGAGAAGGCCGGCGACATGGCGATGGTGCGCTGAATCTGACCGCGCGTGCGTTGGTCGGCTGCGAGGGTGAGCGCCAGCGCCGCACCCGCCGATTGCCCCGAGATAGTGATGTTGTCGATATCGCCGCCGAAGGCAGGCGCGTTCCGACGAGCCCACTGCAGCCCCAGATATAGATCATCAATGGCCCGGTAGGTCTCTGTTTGACTGTCGCGCCAGAATCCCTCCAGTCCCTTGCGGTATCCGAGCGAAACGGTGATGATGCCGGCCTGCGCAAAAGCCGTTGCGTCTGTCCAGGGCTCGGAGGGGTGCCCAAACTCGTAGCTACCACCGTGAATCCACAGCAATACGGGGTAGGAAGCGTCCGCGGGCCCAGCCGGTGCGGTGACGGTGAGAACTAACTCGCGCTCGGGCTCACAGCGCCGAGTGCCTGACTGTGGGCCGTCGGCCACTGGTGCCGACGCGGCAAACGGAGCAGCATCTGCGTAATCGATGTTGAAAACTTGTATTGCGCCATCGTGAATCCGGCCGGTCAGTTGCCCGCAGGGAGCGGAAATAGTCGTCTCTGTCATGGCGGAAAACGCCTCCTCGTCACTGTTGGTCCTGCCAGAAGGGCGGGGAGCCTGTGGTAGTCGCGCTCGCGTTTTCGAGCACGCTACAGTTGAATTCACTATGACCAATGATGCACGAAATCCACTGTTGACACCGTCGGAATTGTTCTGCGAATTGCCAGATTTTGCGGCAATCGATGACAGCCACGTCCGCGAGGCGTTTAGCGAAGCAATGCGCAGCCATGCACGCGAGATTGATGCGATCGCCACGTCGTCGGAGGCACCGACCTTTGTTAACACCATCGAGGCAATGGAGAAGGCGGGCCAAGATCTGGACCGCGTCGCTGCTTATTTCTTCAACGTTGCCGGCACGGACGCCACCGATGTCCGCATGGAAATTGAAGCCGAGATTGCCCCGCAGCTCACAGCACACCTGGATCAGATTCGCATGCGCAGTGACTTGTGGCAGCGCATCAATGCCATTGACAGCGTTGACGATGCCGCCAACCCGGAAGAAGCGAAGCTGCTGCTGAAGAAGGTCCGCGAGGACTTCCAGCGCGCCGGTGCGGACCTTAGCGACGAGGACAAAACCGAGCTTAGCCGCATCAATTCCCGCCTCTCTGAGCTTTCCACCGCCTTCGGCGAAAACCTGCTGAAGGACACCGTTGCGCGCGCAGTGGAAATCTACGACCGCGAGGAGCTCGCCGGGCTTTCCGACGATGCCATTGCGTCCTTCGCCGCCTACGCGAAAAAGGCAGACACCGATGCGCCGTGGCTGATTCCACTGGACCTACCATCAACTCCGGCACAGCTGGCTGACCTGGATAATCCGGCTACTCGTGCCAAGCTCTACGAAGCCTCACTGGGACGTGCGGGTGCTGCCTCCGGCAAGTTCGACAACTCCGACATTGTGCTGGAAATGGCACGCCTGCGCGCCCGCCGCGCCAAGCTGCTCGGTTACGACACGCATGCGGATTACGTCATTGCCAAGGAGACGGCAACCACCGCAGAGGCTGCTCGAAAGCTCATTGCAGACCTGGCGCCAGCTGCCATTGCCAATGCTGAAGGTGAGTACAAGCGGGTCGCTGATTTGGCTGGCGATGAGACGGTCACGGGCGCTGACTGGCCGTACTGGGAGCGCCGTCGTAAAGCGGAAGAATTCGCAGTCGACACGGAGGAGCTCAAGAACTACTTCGAACTGCACCGTGTCATCGAAGACGGCGTGTTCTACGCTGCCCGCAAGCTTTACGGCATCGAAGTAGTCAAGCGCGAGGACCTGCAGGGATACGCGCCGGGCACGACTGTGTGGGAGGTCCGCCAGGGTGGAGGGGAGACCATCGGCCTGATTATCACGGACTACTTCTCGCGTCCGACCAAGCGCGGTGGTGCGTGGATGAGCTCGTTTAGGGATCAGTCCCGTCTGCTGGACCGCCTGCCGGTCGTGGTCAACGTGATGAACATTGCCGAAACCGAGCCGGGAACCCCGGTGCTGCTGACACTCGACGAGGTCACCACTGCTTTCCACGAGTTCGGGCACGCCCTCCACGGTCTGCTTTCCGACGTCACGTACCCGACCTTCTCGGGCACTAACGTCCCGCGCGACTTCGTGGAATTCCCCTCTCAGATCAACGAGAACTGGGCGCTTGAGCCGTCCATTCTGGCCAATTACGCCGTCCACGTTCGTACCGGTGAGCCGATTCCAGCAGAGCTAGTCGAGTCGGTGAAGAAGGCCCGCACCGCTGGTGAGGGATTTGCCACGGTTGAGTACCTCGCAGCGTGCGCCATCGACCTGGCCTGGCACAGCCTCACCGAGGAGGAAGCGGCTCAGGTCACCGATGTCGACGCTTTCGAAGCGGAAGCACTCGCCGAACTCGGCCTCGATGTTCCCCACCTGGCCCCGCGTTACCGCTCCCGCTACTTCAACCACATCTTCGCTGGCGGTTACTCGGCGGGCTATTACTCCTACCTGTGGGCAGAGGTGCTCGATGCGGACGGTTTCGGTTGGTTCACCGACAACGGCGGTGCCACAATCAGCGGCGGCAGCCACTTCCGTGAAGAGATCCTCTCCCGTGGTGGCGCCATCGACTTCATGGCTGCGTACCGCGCTTTCCGAGGCCGCGATAAGGACATCCAGCCGCTCCTCGAACGCCGCGGGCTGTCGGGCACTGATGCCTAGCTTCATGCTTTACGACGAGCCCCGCGACCGCCGCCCACTGGTTATTCCGGTCACCGGCAGGGTAGGTTGACACTCATGGCAGAAGCATTCGACAGGGTAGGGCAGTGGCTTATTCAATTGCCACTGCTTGCGCAGGTCAGCGCGCTATGCGTGGTTCTGCTGGTAGTCGGAGGATTTGTTGCTTTCGTTCTCGTCGGTGCAATCGATGTTGTCAGCGGTCGTCTGTGGCAGTGGTCGGTGCGCCGGCGGGAGCGTTCGCAGGAGTGTCGAGGAGCGGGCAGCGAGAGCTAGCCGAAGAGGTAGTGGCCTTGCGGATAGCTCACCGAGAGACCCGATGAATTGAGCTGGGAGAAGCCCCCTTTAAGTGTTGGGTCGCTATCGCTGCCCTAAGGTATGTCTTAAAGTATTAGGAAATTTGCCCAACAGGCTAGAGTTGGGTAGTTCGCAAATATTTCGCAGTAGGGAGCTGAGTTAGCATGCATCGGTCGAGGCACTCGAAGGTCCTACTTGCCCTAATCGTTTTGCTTCTTCTCATCCTCATCGCTGGTGCAGTCACCGATTTCCAGTTTTAGCCTCGGTTTTAGTGCCGGGCATATAACCTGAAAGATCGGTGAACAGCAAAAATGAGGGATTAGTCGCTCACGAACCAATTAACGCTTGAATCCGGGGAAGCGAGGCAGGTCCTCGACAAGCACGGCCTTGCCCTCGGCATCGGTTAGCGGAATGCACCAGTTCGGGTACTGGTCGTGGCTCGTGCCCGGCTGGTTCTGAGTACGACGATCGCCGACCATGTCCACCAAGGCCTCACACTTCAGCGCGGATGGCGTCTGGTCGAGGAAGCGGTGCAGCCCCGTGACCAGTGCGTCAATTGGTGGCAGATTATCGCGGGTAAGGGAATGAACATCCATGTCCGCCGCAGCCGTGTCACCAAAGCAGCCGGCTTCCTTGGCCGCACCCAAAACCTTTCGAATCCACTCGAAGTCCCGGCGGTCTTCCTCCGCGACGTCGGAAAGCAATAGTCTCAGGCGTTCCCGTAGCTTGATGTGCTCGCCTGCGAGGTAGCCTGCCGTCGGCGGCAGATCGTGCGTGGTGACGGAGGACAGGCACAGGCTGCGGTAAGCGCTTGGTGGTTTCGGCTGGTCGCCCTCGGATTCAAACCACACGATCGAGGTGCCCATGATGCCCCGCGAGGCCAGGTAGTCCTGCACCCACGGCTCGAAAGTGCCCAGGTCTTCGCCTACGACGACGGCCCCAGCGAGCTCGGCCTCAAGTGCGAGAATGCCGACCATTGCCTCGTGGTCGAAGTACAGGTAGGTGCCATTGACGGGGGACTCCATCCGCGGCATGACCCAGAGGCGGAACATACCCAGCACGTGGTCAACACGAATGCCACCTGCGTGGCGAAGGATTGTGCGCAGCATGTCGCGCCAGGGGCGGTAGCCGGCCTCGGCTAGCTTGTGCGGGTTCCACGGCGGCTGCGACCAGTCTTGGCCGCGCTGGTTAAAACCGTCTGGCGGTGCGCCAACAGAGATAGCAGGAGCGAGCCAATCCGCAAGGTTCTCGGCATCCGCGCCGCCAGGGTGCACGCCGACGGCAAGGTCGGCCATGATGCCGATGCGCATACCCGCATCCAGGGCTGCCTCTTGTGCCTGGCCGAGCTGCTGATCGAGAATCCACTGCACCCAGAGGTGGAACTGGAAGATTTCCTCCCGCAGAGATTCGACACTGGCGTGGTTACCCAACGGTGGAACCAACTCGATATCGTTCTCGGTTACGGCACCAGAATCGGAAGTGGCAGCGCGTGCAGCATCGCGGGCAGCAGCGCGATCCGCGAGCTCGCGCTCGGTGCACCACGACGCGTAGTCGTATATGCCACGGCCCTCGGCCTCCAGCCAACGGTCAAATTCCGCCTGGCGTGCGCTGGACAGGGGGATCTTGTGAATTGCCCGCAATACCTTGAGCTTTGCAGCGTAGATGGGGTTGCGGTCAATCTCATCAGGGCTGTGATTGAGCTGGTGGAAAGAGTTCGCTAGCGCACGGGCTTCATCGGCCTCGTCCTTGTCCAGGTACCCGAACTCGTCGATAAGCTCTGGGCGCGCGTACAGCGGATTGACATAGCGGCGCGTGGTGGGCAGGTACGGCGAGTCTTCTACCGGAGGCAGTGGCTCTGCGGCGTGCAACGGATTGATGAGGACGAAATCAGAGCCCGCGTGCTCTGCACTGACCTGTGCCAAGTCGCCGAGGGTAGCGAAATCGCCAATACCCCAGCTGCGGCTGGAGCGTACCGAGTACAGCTGTGCCATGACACCATGCGCAGGATTCTGCACGTACTTGTCGGCAGTGGCGAGACGGTTGGGGGTTACGGCCACATCGCACTCAGCGACGTTGTCATCGTTGACTGCGCGCAAGCGATGCCAACCAAGTGGCAGATCCTCTGGAATTGCGAAGGCGGCTTCACCCATCAACACATCGCCGACCTGGCGTGGCGGTACCAAGTGGTGCACCTGAGCGCAGGGCCATTCTGCGCCGTCCTCCAGTTTCACAGTCACGCTGACATTGCTGCCGTGCGGTACGTGAACCAGAACTCGGTGGAAGATGCCCTGGCGGGTAACTACCACGGGCGGGAGAAGGCGAGACCACTGCGTGTCTGCCCACTCACGACGGGCGTCGTTGATGTCGGCATCGCTGGGATCTGGGCCCAGATCGATGTCGAGAGCAGCGAGAGTTTTTAGCACTGTCTCACGAGAGACGTGCACGAGTTGGCCCTCGGTGGAGTAGTAGGAAACCCCAACTCCGACATCTTTAGCGAGGTCGGCGAGTGGAGAGGAAAGGGGAGGATTGGAAGCTGCCTGTGTCACCCTTTCCATCATGCCAGTTTAGAAAAACTTTGCCAGTAGTAAGGTAAATCACTTCGTTATCGAAATATTTACTGAAATCACAACGGCGCAGGGTTTGATGTTCTAAGTTGATTCCTAACGAAACCAACGACGGACAGAACTACCGAAAGTAGGGGTTTGTAACTCGATGCGTGAATATACTACCGAGGCGAAATACGTCATCGGCGAGGACGAAACGATTATTACCTCGCTGCAGGAGCTGGTGCAGAAGCGCCCGAAGCTGGTGCTTTTCACTCGCCCCAAGAACTTTGAGTGGGTAAATGTCACTGCTCAGGAGTTCTATGACGAGGCAAAGGGCGTCGCTAAGGGGCTAATTGCCAACGGTGTTCAGCCGGGCGACCGCGTAGCGCTGCTCAGTGAGACTCGCTACGAGTGGAACCTGATCAATACCGCTATCTGGATGGCAGGCGCTGCTGTTGTCCCGATTTACGGCTCTTCTTCGTCTGGCCAGATTCGTTGGATTATTGAAAACTCCGGTGCTGTTTTCGCATTTACCGAGTCGCGTGAGCACACCGACCGCATGAAGCCTCTGCTGGTCGAAAAGGGCACCGAGAACCCGGAGGGCGAGTCTCAGCTGCGTCGTGTACTGGAGATTAACGCTTCCGCTACTGACACCATTAGCTACGAAGGCCGTGACATTGACGGCGACGAGGTCGAGCGCCGCATCAAGGACACCAAGGCCGACGACCTGGCAACCGTGATTTACACCTCCGGTACCACTGGTCGTCCGAAGGGCTGCGTGCTCCTGCACAGCAACTGGCTGGCGGAGGCCCGCGCCATCCTCACCAACGAGATTGGCCTGATTGCCCGTCCGGGGAACCGCATTCTGACCTTCCTGCCGTTGGCGCACGTGTTGGCTCACGCAGTGTCCCTGGCTTCGATGATTTCCGGTGCTACCCAGTCTCACTGGGCTGATACCAAGACCGTCACCCTGGAGTTCCAGCGTTCCCGTCCGCACATGATTCTCGGTGTGCCGCGCGTGTTCGAGAAGGTTCGTGACTCCGCCTACGCCTCCGCTAAGGAGAAGGGCGCATTCGGCCTGGCCATGTTCGAGCGTGCTGAGGCCACCGCCATCGAGTACTCCAAGGCACTGGATACTCCGGCAGGTCCGTCGCGTGTCTTGAAGCTGCGTCGCCAGCTCTACGATCGCCTGCTGTTCTCGAAAATTCGCGCAGCTATGGGTGAGGCCGTGCAGTACACCATTTCCGGTGGTTCGGCTCTGTCCTCTGACCTCGGGCACTTCTTCCGTGGTCTCGGTGTGCCTGTCTACGAAGGCTACGGTCTGACTGAGTCCACGGCTGCCGTCACCGTGAACAACCCGAGCGAGCAGATTATTGGTACCGTTGGTCGTCCGGTCGGTGGTTGCTCCGCCGCTATCGCTGATGACGGCGAAGTTCTGCTCCGTGGTCCGGTTGTGTTCGACCGCTACTGGAAGAACGAAGAGGCAACCAAGGAAGCCTTCATCGACGGCGAATGGTTTAAGACTGGTGACCTCGGTGAGCTGACCGAAGAAGGCCACCTGAAGATCACCGGCCGCAAGAAGGACCTCATTGTCACCGCAGGTGGTAAGAATGTCGCGCCGGGTCCGATGGAAGACCGCATGCGTGCGCACCCGCTGGTGTCCCAGGCAGTCGTCATCGGCGATGGTCGTCCGTTCGTCTCCGTGTTGGTCACTCTCGATGAGGAGGCACTGGAGAAGTGGAAGATTGAGCACTCCGTCCCCGAGCACACCTCGATCCGTGAACTCGCTGCCTCCAGCGCAGTTTTGCGCGCCGAGATTCAGGACGCCGTCAACTCCGCTAACGAGCTGGTTTCTCACGCAGAGGCTATTAAGAAGTTTCATATTCTGGACAGTGACTTCACCGAGGAAAGCGGCGAGCTGACCCCGACCATGAAGGTCAAGCGCAACATTGTCATGGACAACTACTCGCGTGACATTGAGGCTCTCTACCAGCGTTAATTCACGTTCTGCCCGCTGCCGATAGAAAACGGCAGCGTGTTGTTACCGCGCTAGCGCCCCTCACCCCATTAAGGTGAGGGGCGCTAGAAATTTTTAAGGAGTTTTCAGTTTTCGAAAGTTGGCATTCGTCAATGTTCGTCGGTACTCGGAAGCGGAAAACTGCAATGATGTCACCGACACCGAAGATGTCGTGGGAGGGCGGGCAATGATTAACCACTTCGATGCTCGGCTACGCCTGCGCGAAGTGACCCAAGAGCTCTACGACATTGGTGACGAAGTTGCCGAACACATCGAGCACCTCGCTCAGGCGGTTGCTGATGTAGATCGTGAGCTGGTGGACGAATGTGTTCTCGAGCTCGCTGACATCGTCGACGAGGCCGTTGAGGACTGCCGCCCTCTGATTGGTGAACTTGATGGTCTACGCCAAGCGTTTACCTCCGGCATTCGCTCGGGGCGCATCGGTACTCTTTCCTCCGCTTCGACACCGCGTCGACACCCGCATCCGGCACCGAAGTCTCCGGATGTGCAGTCACTGTCGCTCATTCCGGCTCCTTTGAAGCATCCGGTTGCAGTCCCTACGGTCACGCAGGCAATGATTGCTCGCTCCGATGCCGTGGCTTCTTACCTGGAGGAACTCGCCGACTGGGTTTCCGCCGAAAACATCCGAGGCGTGGAGAAGCTCGGTAGTGTGGTGCTTCCGCAGCTTTACGCGCAGTCTGGCCGCCGAGCACTGTCCGCTGCCGCCGCTTGGTGTGTTGCTGTTCCCGAGACTCATCCGGCAGTTGCCAATGCGCTGCGCGGCCGTAGGCCTCCGGAGTTCCTGATGGAACGTGCCCGCATCGATGAAATTGTCCGCCGCGTCAAGCAACGTCGAGCCAAGGAGCATGCGTGAGCGAAGCCTCCGCACACACCGATTCCTTCGGTGTCTACTTACACGTCCCATTCTGTGCCACCCGTTGTGGCTACTGTGATTTCAACACGTACACGCCAGGTCAGCTGGGCAGTGGCGCAACGCAGGGAGACTACCTCGATGCCATCGTGGCTGAGCTCGAGATGGCCGTCGTAAAGCACCCCGAACTAGCGCGTGGCGCCGATACCGTATTCGTCGGCGGGGGTACGCCGTCGATGTTGGGGGCGAGTGGTCTTCGTCGTCTGCTCGACGGTGTGCGCAACAGCTTTGGGCTTGCTGACGACGCTGAGGTCACCACCGAGTCGAATCCCGAGTCGACCTCCCCGGAGTTTTTCGAAGGCCTGGCCGAGGCAGGGTTTACCCGGGTGAGTCTGGGCATGCAGTCGGCTGTGCCGCATGTGCTGGCCACTCTGGATCGTACGCACACGCCGGGGCGTCCTGCGGCGGCAGTGGCGGAGGCACGCGCTGCCGGTTTTGAGCACATCAACCTCGACGTTATCTATGGCACGCCAGGGGAGTCGATGGCGGATCTCGATACGACGTTGGAGGCGGTCCTGGCCACGGAGGTCGATCATGTTTCGGCGTACTCGCTGATTGTCGAGCCGGGTACTGCGATGGCGCGTAAGGTCCGTCGTGGTGAGCTGCCGATGCCTGACGACGACGATCTCGCCGACCGCTACGAGCGCATCGATGCCGCACTGAGTCAAGCCGGTTTCTCCTGGTACGAGGTGTCCAACTGGGCGAAACCGGGCGGCCAATGTCGTCACAATATGCTCTACTGGCGCGATGGAAATTGGTGGGGTGCGGGCCCCGGTGCCCATTCGCATCTGGATGGCACGAGGTTTTACAACGTCAAGCATCCGGCTCGCTACGCGGCGACCATTTCCGGCGGAGAGTTGCCGATTAAGGATTCAGAAGGGCTAACGGCCGAGAATCGGCACACTGAGAAGATTATGCTGGGCCTCCGCTTGGCCGAGGGTATCGATGCCAATCTGCTCGGAGAGGATGAGCTGGGCAAGGCACGTCGGCAAGCGGAAGCGGGCATGGTGGAGTTTGTTTCCGTCGATTGTGGCCAGCGGATTCAGCTGACCAATCGCGGTCGTTTGCTGGCCGACGCAATAATTGTTGACATCCTTAGTTAAACTATCCGCATGTCATCTCAGACGGATAAGCGCAGGCAGGAAGTTCTTCGGGCAATTGTCTCGGATTACGTAGCTTCCCAGGAGCCCGTTGGCTCGAAGGCTCTGGTGGAGCGCCACAATCTGGGTGTGTCCTCGGCGACCATTAGAAATGACATGGCGGTGCTGGAGGCTGAAGGTTATATCCAGCAGGAACATGCATCGTCCGGGCGTATCCCGACTGAGAAGGGCTACCGCCTTTTTGTGGACAATCTTTCGCAGATTAAGCCGCTGTCCAGGGCCGAGCGCCGAGCTATCCTCGAGTTCCTCGAAGGCGGCGTCGATTTGGAGGATGTGCTGCGCCGCAGTGTGCAGCTGCTGGCCCAGCTAACCCGCCAGGTCGCAGTGGTGCAGGTGCCGACGCTGGAGGTCTCCCGCGTCCGGCACTGCGAGGTCGTCCAGCTCGCCGACGCGCGATTGTTGCTGGTAGTCATCACTGACACCGGACGCGTGGAGCAGCGCAATGTTGAACTGCCAGCACCGATGGATCCCGATCTCGTGCCGCTCTTGCGCGAGCATTTCAACCGCGCGATGTCGGGGCACACGCTTGCCGACGCGTCGATTGCGATTTCCGATCTTGCAGCTAACGCCCCGCGTGATTTGCGGGATGTGCTTATTCGCTGCTCGACGGTGCTGGTGGAGTCGTTGATTGAGAAGCCGAATGACAGACTCATCCTGGCCGGGGCATCGAATTTGACCCGTGGTAATATGGCCGGTCGCTTACCTTCTACGTTGCCCATGGTTCTTGAAGCTCTCGAAGAACAGGTGGTCGTGCTGAAACTGCTGTCGGCCGCGCAGGATTTGCACCACGTTCGCGTTTCCATCGGTGAGGAAAACGAGGACGAGGAGCTGCGCGCTACCTCAGTTGTTTCAACTGGCTATGGCACCGGCACCGAAATTTTGGGTGGCATGGGCGTAGTTGGCCCCACATTTATGGATTATCCGGGAACAATTTCCTCGGTTGCTGCTGTTGCACAGTACGTTGGCCGGGTATTGAAAGGAAGTAGCTAAAGTTGGCACGCGACTATTACGGCATCCTCGGAGTGGAGAAGGACGCTACGGACGCTGAGATTAAGAAGGCGTACCGAAAGCTGGCGCTCAAGTACCACCCAGACCGTAATCCGGGTGATGAAGAAGCTGCGGAGAAGTTCCGTGAGGCATCTGAGGCGAACGAGGTCCTGCTGGATCCTGAAAAGCGCCGGATTGTGGATATGGGAGGAGATCCTCTCAATCCGCAGGGCGGTATGCCAGGCGGTGGCTTCGGCGGTTTCGGCGGCGGCGGAGTCGGCGATATCTTCGAAGCATTCTTCGGCGGTGCGGGCGGTACCCGCCAGCGCCGCTCGCGTGTACAGCCAGGTGCAGATGCGCTGCTGCGTATTTCGCTGGGCCTCGATGAGGCATTCACCGGTGTCCGCAAGCCCATCACGGTGGACACCGCGGTGCTGTGTGAGCAGTGCGAGGGAACTGGCTCGAAGTCCAAATCCAAGCCGAAGATGTGTACCAGCTGTGATGGCACTGGCGAGATTCAGCAGGTCCAGCGTTCCTTCCTGGGCAATGTGATGACCTCGCGGCCGTGCCCGACTTGTGAGGGCACCGGCGAGATCATCCCCGATCCGTGTAACAACTGTGGCGGTGACGGTCGCGTGCGCGCTCGCCGTGACCTGACCGTGAATGTCCCAGCAGGTATCTCTGATGGGATGCGTATTCGTATGGCCGGTCAGGGCGAGGTCGGTCCGGGCGGTGGCCCGGCGGGTGATCTCTACGTGGAAGTTGCCATGGACCCACACCCGGTATTCGAGCGCGAGGGTGATGACCTGCACTTTAACGTTCAGGTTCCAATGGCCGATGCTGCACTTGGCACCGAGTTTGAGGTCGACGACCTGCTCGGCGAGCCAATGACCATCAAGGTTGATTCGGGCACCCAGCCGGCAGAGCAGATTCGTCTGTCGGGCAAGGGCATGCCGCATCTGCGCGGCGAGGGCAACGGTGACGTGGTTGCCCACGTCGATGTCACGGTGCCGACGAAGCTGGACCGCAAGTCCCGTGAACTGTTGGAGAAGCTCCGCGACCACCGCGATGATGATGCCAAGGTGGCTAATTCCAGCGAGCGACACGGATTCTTCTCCCGTTTCCGTCGCCGTTGAACACGCCATCCCCCCCCATAGCCCCACAGTGAGTGTGAAGCACGCATGAGTTTGCCCGTATTCCTCGGTGATTTCGCCGAGCTGCCGCACCCGGAGGAAATCATTCGGATCCTCGGGCCTGAGGCAAAGCACATCAGCGTTCGCAGGTTGAAGGAAGGCTCGGAGATTCTCCTGGTCAATGGCGCGGACATGGTGGTGCGGGCACAGCTTATGCATGTTGACCCGCGCGAGGTTCACTTCCGCGTAATCGCTGCCGAGAAGCGTGCACGTCCAACGCCGCACGTCACGGTAGTGCAGGCGTTGCCGAAGTCGGATCGTGCCGAGCTCGCTGTTGACTTGATGACCGAGGCTGGGGTTGACGAGATTATCCCGTGGGCGGCAGTGAACTGTGTGGCCCGTTGGCAGGGTGCAGCAAAGGTCACCAAGGCGCGCGCAAAGTGGCAGTCGGCTGCACGCGAGGCAGCGAAGCAGTCTCGCCGTGCATGGATTCCGCCGGTTGCAGATCTGCATAGCTCCGCTGATATCGAGCAACTCATCCGGGAAACTACGTCAGCAGGTGGTGCGGCAGCAGTTTTGCACGAGGAGGAAACAACTCCATTCGTGGACTTCGCCGCACAAACAGCAAACGCTGACAAGGTTCTTTTCATCGTCGGCCCAGAAGGGGGAGTGAGCCCCGAGGAACTCGAGGCCTTCCGCGCCGCCGGCGCGAGTTCGGTGGTGCTCGGCCCGACGGTTCTCCGTAGCGCCCTGGCTGGAGCTGCTGCTCTCAGTGCGCTGGGCCCGCTGACGAAGCGGTGGGGCGGCACGCCCAAGAGTGGTCAGTAGGATAGACGCATAATGACAAAATATTCAGTAACTGCTCGTACCACGGCCGTCGTCGAGCTCGATGATAATCTCGCGCCGATTGTGGTCGGTCACGCGGATCAGAATCTCCGTCTGCTGGAATCCCTACTGGCAGCGGATATTCATGTCCGCGGCGGGGTTGTAACAATCAAGGGTGCGCCGGCGGATGTCTCTTTGGCTGTCCGCGCATTCAAGGAGCTTGAGGCAATGGCCCGTCGTGGCCATGAGCTCTCCCCGGAATCAGTGCGGCACGCGGTGGGCATCGTCGATCGCGGTGAAAAGTCCGCCAGTGAGGTGCTCGGTGGCGGAATTGTGACGCACCGCGGCAAGACCGTGCGTCCGAAGACCGAGGGGCAGAAGAACTATGTCGATGCCATCGACCGCTTCAACGTTGTGTTCGGCATTGGCCCCGCCGGTACTGGCAAGACCTTCCTGGCTATGGCAAAGGCTGTTGCCGCACTGAAGGATAAGCAGGTTGAGCGCATTATTCTGACTCGTCCGGCGGTGGAGGCCGGGGAGAACCTGGGCTTTTTGCCGGGTACTTTGCACGAGAAGATTGACCCCTACCTGCGCCCGCTGCACGATGCGATGCGCGAGATGCTTGAACCGGAGCTAATTCCAAAGCTGATGGAAACCGGGGTAGTGGAGGTTGCACCACTGGCTTATATGCGTGGTCGCACCTTGAACAATGCGTTCATCATTCTCGATGAGGCGCAGAACACCACTCCAGCACAGATGAAGATGTTCCTCACGCGTTTGGGCTTCGGATCGAAGATGGTCATCACAGGTGATGCCAGCCAGGTTGACCTGCCCCGTGGGCAGAAGTCCGGTCTGGCAGTTGCCCGTGAGGTGTTGCGTGGCGTGCCGGGAATCGCGTTTCCGGCGTTGGCCGCGGCCGATGTGGTGCGAAACCCCTTGGTCACCGCAATTGTCGAGGCCTACGATGACTACGATGCCTATAACGAGGGCATTGCGCAGGGCGCCGAGTCCTCACCCAAGCGACAGTCCGCCACCAAGCGATAAAGGACGCTGAAATTACATGAGCATTGAAGTTTTCAACGAGTCCGGTCAGGGCGTCAATGAAGAATCGCTTATCGACGTTGCCCGTTATGCGTTGGGTCGCCTGGACGTGCATCCGGCAGCTGAGCTGAGCATTCACATTGTCGACTTGAAGACGATTGAAGATCTCCACGTGCGCTGGCTGGACCTGCCGGGGCCGACGGATGTGATGAGCTTCCCGATGGATGAGCTCACTCCCGGCTCTGGTCGCCCCGATGCTGCCAGCCCAGGACCTGCCATGCTTGGCGACATCGTGTTGTGCCCCGAGTTCGCTGCGGGCCAGGCTGAGCGCGCAGGCCACCCTCTGAGCCACGAGCTGGTGCTGCTCACCGTGCATGGTGTGCTGCACCTGTTGGGCTATGACCACGTCACTGCTGAGGAAGAGCGCCAGATGTTCTCCCTGCAGAATGGTCTGTTGGCGGACTGGTACGACGACATCGATCGTCGTGGTGTCAGTTTTTCCGAAAAACCGATTAACCCCAATGCGTTCCCGGAACGTTCTAACGAGCGATGATCACTTTGATAATTGTCGCCGTTGTGGCGATGATCTGCGCTGGCGGACTTAACACAGTCGAAACTGCGGTCGCAGGCATTTCCCGTGCACGCGTGGCTGAGCTGCAGCGTGACGAGGTCGCGGGTGCTAATGCGCTTCTCAAGGTCGTAGAAAATCGCGCTCGGCACGTCAATGTGCTGGTGATTTTGCGGACGCTGTGCGAGTCAATCGGTGCAGTGACGCTTGCGGCAGTTTGTCTTAAGCTTTTCGAGCCGGAGCGCTGGGCCATTGTGGCTGCAGTGGTGTTGTTGGCTCTGTTCACCTTCCTGGTCCTCGGGGTGTTTTCCCGCACGATGGGTCGGAAGAATCCGTACTCGATTTCCCTCGCCACCGCGGTCGTTCTGAGTTTTATGGCCAAGGTGTTGGGGCCACTGGAAAAGTTGCTGATTTGGTTCGGCAACATCATCACCCCTGGTGGTGGCTTCCGCGATGGCCCGTTCGCCACTGAAGTCGAGTTGCGCGAGATGGTCGATATCGCCCAGGAGCGCGGCATTGTGGAGCACGATGAGCGCCGCATGATTCAGTCTGTGTTCGATCTCGCGGAAACGTCGGCACGCGTTGTTATGGTTCCGCGCCCAGAGATGGTGTGGATTGAGGCGGATAAGCACTGTGGTCAGGCAGTGGCCCTATGCGTGAAGTCGGGTCACTCGCGACTGCCGGTGATTGGCGAGAGCGTTGAGGACATCGTCGGCGTCATTTACTTGAAGGACATTGTCCAGCAGACGTACTCGCGTACTGATGGCGGCCGCGGTGTTCGCGTCTCCGAGGTCATGCGTGACTGCGTTTTTGTGCCCGATTCCAAGCCACTGGATGACCTGCTCGATGAAATGCAGCGCACCCGCAATCACATCGCCATCCTCATCGATGAATACGGATCGGTCGCCGGCCTTATCTCTATTGAGGACATCCTCGAGGAGATTGTCGGTGAGATCGCCGACGAATACGACGAGGCCGAGCAGGCCCCCATCGAACCACTGGGGGATGCCTCCTACCGCGTGCAGGCGCGCCTCAGCTTGGGCGAGCTCATAGAGCTTTACGACGAAGCCCACGGGCGCCAACTCGTCTTCGATGACGAGGTCACCGATGAGGTGGATACGGTCTCCGGTCTGTTGGCATATGAGCTTGGACGTGTGCCACTGCCCGGTTCGTACGTAGAATATGCAGGACTGAAGTTTACCGCCGAGGGCTCGCGTGACCGTCGTGGTCGTATGCGAGTACGCACTGTGGTGGTGGAGCCGACTGCGGAGTTTTACTCCGAGGAAGAAGATACTGATGGGCAATCTTGATGACATGCTGGCCAATGCTGGACTTGGCGGAGATGCTGATGATTACAGCGCGCCGGAGGGCTTTCGCTCTGGGTTCGTTTCCATTGTGGGGCGTCCGAATACCGGTAAGTCCACGCTGACCAATTCCCTGGTGGGCGAGAAGATCGCTATTACCGCTAACCAGCCGGAAACCACGCGTCATCCAGTCCGAGGTGTAGTCCACCGCGAGAACTGTCAGATTGTTGTCGTGGATACGCCAGGTCTGCACAAGCCACGCACGCTGCTCGGTGAGCGCCTGAATGACATGGTTCAGGAGACCTACTCCGATGTGGACTTGGTCGCGATGGTCGTGCCTGCCGACGAGAAAATTGGCCCCGGTGACCGCTGGATTTACGAGAACGTCTCCAAAGGTTGCAAGAACATCATGGGCATTGTGTCCAAGGTGGATAAGGTCTCGCGCGACACCATTATTGAGCGCCTGATCGAGCTGCAGGAGTTGCTCGGTCCGGATGCCGAGCTGGTGCCACTTTCGTCGAAGTCCGGCGAGAACATCAACACGCTGATTGATGTCATGGCTTCCCAGTTGCCGGAGGGACCGCGCCTGTACCCGAAGGGGCACATCACCGATGAGGATCTGCACACCCGGATGGCGGAGCTCATTCGCGAGGCGGCCCTCGGCGGTCTGCGCGATGAGTTGCCGCACTCCGTGGCAGTCCAGATTGATGAGGTGCTGCCGAACCAGGATCGCGAAGGCGTCCTGGATGTCCACGCCGTTATCTATGTCGAGCGTTCGGGGCAGAAGTCCATCCTCATGGGGCGCGACGGTCGACGCATGGGCACCACCATTCACAAGGCTCGTAAGGAACTCATTGCGCTGCTCGGTCAGAATGTTTACCTCGACCTGCGCGTGAAGGTGCTGAAGGACTGGCAGTCGGACCCGAAGCAGCTGGGCAAGTTGGGATTCTAAAAAGTTGGTCGAGCCGTATCGCGACCGTGCGCTGGTCGTACGCCGCTACGACCTCGGCGAAGCCGACCGCATCATCGTCCTTTTCACCCGCGACCACGGCCTAGTCCGCGGTGTCGCCAAAGGCGTGCGCCGCGCGAAGAGCCGCTTCGGCTCCCGCCTCTCACCATTCGTCGACGTGGATGTCAACATCTACCCACGCCGAGGACTGTCCACTATCGCAGGCGCAGATACCGTGCGCACGTGGGCAGCACCGCTTGTCGACGACTATGCGCGCTACACCTGTGCGTGTGCAGTCCTGGACGTCGCCGAACGCATTGTCGGCGAGGAGCAAGTGCCGGCTCCCGAATTGTGGGATCTCACCACCCAATCGCTCGACGACGTTGCGGCCGGTCGCCATCGCCCCGATTTGTTGCTGACCTCCTACATCCTGCGAGCAATGGCGCAGGCAGGTTGGCAGCCAAGCCTCTTTGAATGCGCAGGCTGCGGCAAAGCCGGCCCTCACCACGCGTTTTCTCCCGCACTGGGCGGAGCAGTGTGCACCAACTGCAGGCCACCGGGTGCAGATACTCCGCCGACCGAGGTTCTGCATCTGATGTGGCAGCTTGCTCATGAGCAATGGGCGGGCATCGATACGTCGTCAAGCGAATTCGAGGGACGAATGGCGACGGCGCGTACCCTAACGGCGAAGTACCTGCAGTACTACCTGGGCCGCCGGGTGCCGGCGCTGGAACATGTGGATGCTTTTTGGCAGTAAACAGTAGCGGTGGGGCACAATAGGAAGCGTGTTGAATCCTCCTGTACCGCAGCAATTCGTGCCCAATCACATCGCGCTCGTGATGGACGGCAATGGTAGATGGGCCGAACAGCGTGGGCTCAAACGCACCGAAGGGCACAAGCGTGGCGAGGCCGTGCTGATGGAGTGCGTCGATGCTTGTTTGGAGATGGGCGTCAAGCACCTGTCGGCCTACGCATTTTCCACTGAGAATTGGCGTCGTTCGGTCGATGAGGTCCGATTCCTCATGGGCTTTAATCGCGATGTGCTGCGTCGACGTCGTGATGAGCTGGATTCGAAGAACGTTCGCGTGCGTTGGGCAGGGCGTCGTCCGCGACTGTGGCGCTCGGTGATTAAGGAACTTGAGATTGCCGAGGAGCAGACGAAGGACAATGACGCGCTAACTCTGTATATGTGCGTCAACTACGGTGGTCGCGCTGAAATTGTTGATGCTGCTAGAGAGATTGCTCGTCAGGCAGCAGCGGGGGAGCTCAGCGAATATGACTTGACCGAGAAAACTTTCGCACAGTTCCTGGATGAGCCGACTATGCCGGATGTCGATCTGTTCCTGCGTCCGTCGGGCGAGCAGCGCACGTCCAACTTCTTGATCTGGCAGTCCGCCTATGCGGAGATGGTCTATCAGGACAAGCTTTTCCCGGATTTCGGTCGGGATGACATGCGCGCCGCAGTGGTGGAGTACGCCAAGCGCGACCGTAGGTTCGGCAAGGCCTAGCGCCGGTATTTTTTTAGGGGGGGGAGGGAGCCCGGGCTACTTCTTCTGGCAGTCCCCGCACAGGCCGAAGACCTCAGCAGTGTGCCCGGTCAGATTAAAACCGTGCTCCTCCGCAAGGCTGTGAGCCCACTGCTCGACAGGGCCGCCGGCGACTTCAACGGTGCTGCCGCAATCGGTGCAGACCAGGTGATGATGGTGGTGGTCACCGCACAGCCGGTAGAGAGCCTCTCCGGAGGCATTGTGCAGAACATCGACAATGTCCATTTCTGCAAGGGACTGGAGCGTCCGATAGACCGTCGTCAAGCCGACCTTGTCCCCACGTTCCGTCAGCGACTTATGAATGTCAGCAGCGGAGCGAAAATTAGGAGCCTCACTCATAATCGACACGACGGCGCGGCGTTGGCGAGTACTGCGCTGGCCGATGCGGGTTGCGGCTGGCCGCGCGGAGGCGTGTGCCCCGGTGCTAGCGGGGGAGCCCGTACCACGTGGGTTTTCGCCAGAACTAACTTCGTGCATATCTTCGCCAGCCATGTAACCGACACTACCCGGTATCGGTTGGACAAGATGCGCTAGAGTATAGGGGAACTTTTAACTGGCCTGTTGGGGTCAGTACATTTTGCTTTTCATTATGTCGTTCGCCGCACGGAACGGGCTGAATTGTGTGCCCGGAAAAGGCGTGTGGTGTGCGATGCGAAGCCATTTATAAGGAGTGGTCTAGACCGTGGCACCTAAGTCAGTTGTCGATACCGTCGCCAACCTGTGTAAGCGCAGGGGGTTCGTTTACCCGTGTGGTGAAATTTACGGCGGTACCCGCTCGGCATGGGATTACGGTCCCCTGGGTGTGGAGCTGAAGGAAAACATCAAGCGCCAGTGGTGGAAGACCTTCGTCACCGGCCGTAAGGATGTCGTCGGCCTGGATTCCTCCATTATCCTGCCGCGCCAGGTCTGGGAAGCTTCCGGCCACGTCGCTACCTTCACCGACCCGCTGGTGGAGTCCCTGCACACCCACAAGCGCTACCGCGCTGACCACCTGCTGGAGGCCTACGAGGCCAAGCACGGTCACCCGCCGGCCAATGGTCTGGCAGACGTTCCGGACCCGGAGACCGGTCAGCCGGGCAACTGGACCGAGCCGCAGATGTTCTCCGGTCTGATGAAGACCTTCCTCGGCCCGGTCGACAATGAGCAGGGCCTGCACTACATGCGCCCGGAGACCGCTCAGGGTATCTTCGTCAACTTCAAGAACGTTATGACCACGGCTCGCCTGAAGCCACCGTTCGGTATCGGCCAGACCGGTAAGGCATTCCGCAACGAGATCACCCCGGGTAACTTCATCTTCCGTACCCGCGAGTTCGAACAGATGGAGATCGAGTACTTCGTCGCACCGGACCAGGCGGAAGAGAAGTTCGATGAGTGGGTCGACGCCTGCTGGAACTGGTTCATTGACCTGGGCGTTAACCCGGAGAACATGCGTCAGTTCGACGTTCCGAAGGACGAGCGCGCTCACTACTCTGCACGCACAATCGACTTCGAGTACCGTTTCCACTTCCAGGGAAACGAGTGGGGCGAGCTGATGGGTGTCGCCAACCGTACGGACTACGACCTCGGCTGCCACATCGAGCACTCCAAGGAAGACCTGCGTTACCACGACCAGGTTACCGGCGAAAAGTACGTTCCGTACGTCATTGAGCCGTCCTTCGGTCTGACCCGCGCCCTGATGGCCTTCCTGTGTGATGCCTACACCGAGGAAGAGGTGCCGAACGCAAAGGGCGGCACCGACACCCGTACTGTGCTGAAGCTGGACCCGCGTCTGTCGCCGGTTAAGGTTGCTGTTTTGCCGCTGTCGAAGAAGGACACCCTGACTCCGACTGCTGAGGCTGTCGCCGACAAGCTGCGCCAGTACTGGGCCGTCGATTACGACACCTCCGGTGCTATCGGCCGTCGTTACCGTCGCCAGGATGAGATCGGTACTCCGTTCTGTGTCACCGTTGACTTCGATACTCTCGAGGACAACGCTGTGACCGTCCGTGACCGCGACACCATGGAGCAGGAGCGCGTCAAGATTGACGAGCTGGAAGGCTACCTCGCAGCTCGCCTGGTGGGCTGCTAATGGCCGAAGAAGTTTTTTGGGAATCCTATAGTCTCGGCGACGGCTCTCGGGAAAAATCCGAGCAAACCTGGCCGATTCTGAAGGAAAGCACCGAAGTCGGCACGTACATCCGTGATGAGCAGGGCGATCGCCTCAACACCCCGGAAGGGGAGTGGGTCATTGACGCCTCTGCTAATCACCGTGTTTCCGCCACGCTTCCCGACGGCCGCGTGTTCTCGACCGTTGCTGCTGACCGTGACAAGATTTCGCGAGCCAAGCAGCTTTCAGTGACCTTTGGGCCGGTTCGTCCTGAAGGCAAGCTGGTGTGCGAGGGATCGACGAACTACGTCATCGAGAATGCGAAGACCGGCGAGAAGTGGGGCCAGTTTACCGGTGCGTCCCGTGGCGTGCGCCACGCAGAGGTGCAGTTCGACACCGATGAGGGCCGTGCGCTGCCGGAAGAGGAGAAGATCTTCCTGGTCTACAGTGCTCGTCGAGTGCTGGAGTCCCGCATGGTTTCCTCTACCTGGATTCTCACTGTCTGCTTGCTCTTGCTGATTGCCTATATGATTTGGGTGTGGATCGTGTAGCAACTATTGCAGACAGCGTCGTTTACGACGAGAACCAAAAGACCCTGTCCGACGGCTGGAGCTGTCAGGACGGGGTCTTTAGTGCTTTCTGGATCACCTCGCCACAAGGGCGTGGCTGGCAGGTGAAAGCCCGCTTTTTTAGCACGAACGCGCTAGTGATGACGAATCCGGATGAGGGGGATTCTTTCGTCCTAAACAGAGAAGGACGGGGAATTCGCACGGTCTTCGACATCGAACGGCCAGGCTATGAGCTCGCCCGAATCGTCAGAGAGGACAGCCTAGGCCGAGGGGTATTTGGTGTCTATGCCCAGAAAGGAGACTTCCGGGGGAGTTTCGAAGACTGGCTGATTGCCGCCTCTCTGGCGACGTGGTCTGTGGATGGACCACGCCAGATGCGAATTTAGGCGGGAATCTAGAAGCCCATTGTGCTGCCGGAGCCGCCTGGTCGGCTCGAACCCCCGCCGAAACCGCCGAATCCGCCGATACTGCCACCAAAGCCGCTGTTGTTGCTGAGCATGCTGCCTAGCACCATGCCGGCGACCATCGAACCGTTGCTGCCGCCACCGCGGCGCTGATCCTGGTAGCGGCGGATGTCACGGCGGGCCAAGTCAGCGGCCTCAGCCGCGAGCTTGCGCGCACGACGTGCGTAGGCCAAAGCCTTTCGCGGATCGTCGTTGGCCAAGCCCTGAGCAGAGCCGTAAGCACGCTGCGCCTCCGCGAGGCGAGTGCGAGCCTCAGCACCAACCACACGGCGGCGGGTAGCAATTAAGTCAGCCGCGGCGCGAATGTGATTGTCGGCATCCTGCATGCTGTGCTGCAAAGTAGCGGTAGCGCGGGCGAACGATGCGGCCTTGTCTCGAGCGGAGTCGAGGGCTTCGTCGAGCAGCTCATCGGCATCGGTCAGTGCGGTCCAGGAACTCAGTGGATCCACTTCGGACTTATTGGCTGCCACACCGAGTGCTTCGCGGCCTGCTTCGATGGCTGCATTGAGACGCTCGCGGTTGATGTTGGCGCCTTGCGGTGCCGACATCAGGTGCGAGGCCTCATCGATTTCACCGCGGACCTCGGCGATAAGGGAAGCCAGCCCCGCGACTGCAGCGTGAATATCGCTATCGGCGTGTTCAATGGCCTCCAGAAGACTCTCTGCCTGTGTGAGCGCAAAGTCGGTGGCCGACAGTGCATCAATCAGACCACCTTGCTCACCGGCGGGTAGGTCCGCGATGCGGCGGGCCTCAGACATTGACTGGTCAGCCTGATTCAGGTGCTCCGTGGCCATATCAATATTGTCGGTCACAGAGCTGAGCATCTGCTCTTCGTAACGTGCGCGCAGACCATCGAGAATTTCGCCGGCACGCGGCATACGTGAACGCAGCTCGACACTTCGCTGAGTGAGCTTCGAAATCGTCGCTTCAGCATTCATCAACTCCTGGCGGAGTTTCTGGAAGTTTGCGGCCTCGCCGTCGAGCTGGTCATCCGCAACACCACAGGTGGAGATAATCTCCAGCAGGACACTGCGGCGCTCGATTTCGTCGGACACGGAGCCGTCGTCAAGCTGTTGGCGAAGTGCAAACGCACGCTCGAGCGTGGACTGAGAGTGCTTCAGTGCGTTGTCGAAGCTGCGGATGCGTTCGGTGCCGAACTCAGCGCGGGCGAGGTCGAGCTCGGTGCTGGCCTTGCGGATGGACTCATCGGTACTGACAATCTCATCGTGCGCAAGAACATCGAGCGAGCTGGTGCTCAGCGAGTCCAGCGAAGAGACATCCCTGGGGTCGATGTTGCGGCCACGAGCGATCTCCTCCTCATCGCGCTTCTTCTTATTGCGACGGCCCACGGCCCAGGTGGCGCCACCGACAACGGCGGCACCACCGAGGCCGGCGCCGAGTGCCCACCCACCGGCGGAGCCGCTGCCACCGCCTGCCTCGGCGATGGCAGCTTCGCCCGCAGCCGCCCAGTTGTCATCCTCTAACAGCTGCCCTTGAGCTGCCCTGTTGACGGCTTCTGCGTTTCTGGGGAAGGAGTCTCCGACGAAAGCGCCGAGGTTCCGGTCTTCCACGGCGACGACCAGGACACCGCGGTTGTCGGCAGCTCCGAGGTGCTCCCAGGCCTGCTGCGCCCACTGTTCGCCCTGAATGCCGTCGAAGCTCTTGATGTAAAACACCGAGAACAGGAGTCGCTTCTCTGTCTTGAGCTGCTGAATCTGCTCCTTCAGACGAGCTTCATCGCCGCCGCTCAGCACACCTGCGAAATCAGCCACCTCGCCCGACACATCCGCCGGTGCCTCGGCGTGCGCCAGGGATGCTGACGGTGCGAGTGCCAGCAGCGAAGCAGGTGCGTGAACCGGTGGCTGTGCCGGTAGCGCGGCAGTAATTAGCGGCATGCTCAGGCCGAGGAAAGCACCCGATGCAGCAAGGTAAAGGGGGCGAAACACGCGATTCCTGTCAGACATATCTACAAGGATACGTAACAATAATCACGTGGCCGGTAAATTTTCGTATTCATCTTTTGAACTCGCTCGTATTGTCGAGGAGTCTCCGAAGCAGTCATTGCTGCCCGGGGTGCAGTCCTTGGAAACCCACCGGGCAGCGTTTGCACGAGATCGCGCCCGCGTCCTGCACTCCGCAGCGCTGCGCAGGCTGGCTGACAAAACCCAGGTTGTGGGGCCAGGGGAGGGTGATACTCCGCGCACGCGCCTGACTCACTCGCTGGAGGTCGCGCAGATTTCCCGCGGAATCGCCAGCGAGTTGGGTGCAGATGAGGATCTCGCAGAGCTGGCCGGCCTGACCCATGACATCGGGCATCCGCCGTATGGCCACAACGGCGAGCGTGCCCTCAACGAGATTGCCGCTGGTTGCGGCGGGTTCGAGGGCAACGCGCAGACGCTGCGTATTCTCACTCGCCTCGAGCCGAAGGTGCTCGATGGTACAGGTGAGCCCTGTGGACTCAATCTCACTCGGGCGGCGCTCGATGCGGCTTGTAAGTACCCGTGGACACCGATCGGTCCCGATGGTCAGCTCCGCCACAAGTACGGCGCCTACCAGGAAGATGCTGCGATCCTGCAGTGGATTCGCCAGGGCGTTCCGCACGGCAAGCAGTGTCTTGAGGCGCAGATCATGGACTGGTCTGACGATGTCGCCTATTCCGTCCACGATGTCGAGGATGGCATCGTCTCTGGCCGCGTTGACCTGGGTGTTCTGTGGGACACGGTGGAACTGGCCGCGCTCGCTGACAAGGGTGCTGCCGCATTTGGTGGCGATCCAGCGGAGCTCGTCGAGGCTGCCGGGCGTCTTGCCAGCTTGCCGGTGGTATCAGCTGCGGCGTCCTATGATGGTTCGCTGCGCTCGCTGGTCGCGCTGAAACGGATGACCTCGGAGCTGGTCGGCCGTTTCGTCACGGCTTCCGTCGCGGGTACGCGTGCTGCCTCCGGGTCGACGCTTCCGCTCGGGCGTTACGACGCGGACCTCGCCGTGCCCAGCTCGATTCTGGCGGAGGTCACCATGCTGAAGACCATCGCCGTGCTGTATGTGATGGATCTTCCGCGTCATATTCGCCGTCAGGAGCGTGAACGCGATCGTCTTTTCCGGGTGGCCGAGTATCTGCAGGAAGGTGCTCCAGGGACGCTTGATCCGATGTTCCAGTGGCTCTATTCCCGGGCGGAGAGTGACCAAGCGCGGCTGCGGGTTATCGTTGATCAGCTAGCGTCGATGACGGAATCGCGTGTAGAGCGGCTTGATCGCCAGATTGCTGGTGTGGCTGCGGCGTGGGGGTAGTGCTGTCAGCGATTACTATTTTTGAAGTATCCGCTGAAGGCTACTACTGAGGTCATCGGAAAGCGCCTTCGTAGTCTCTGCGTCGGGCTTCGCATGCATGTAATCGAGGGCTAGTCCATTTACGA
The DNA here is from genome assembly GCF_030232615.1 of Corynebacterium sp. MSK035. Lineage (NCBI taxonomy): Bacteria > Bacillati > Actinomycetota > Actinomycetes > Mycobacteriales > Corynebacteriaceae > Corynebacterium > Corynebacterium sp. MSK035. The sequence goes on along the minus strand of NZ_JASPJP010000006.1, from coordinate 69,001 downwards.
TAGCTGTGATGAGCCGGGCCGTCTGAGCTATATCTCCAGGGACGTCTGCGGCGGACAGTGCTGAAATGAGATGGTCCTGGAATCTACTGAGTTCGTTCTGGTACTCCTGGGCCAGAACTTTGCGTGTTGATGCAGCGGCACCGAGGATAACCCACAGTGCTGCGTCTTCGCGCTGTATTGGGCCGATGGGGAGTAGTTCGAGCAGGGAGCGGTGGAGCTGTTCTAGCGGCGAGGTATTCGATTGAAAGCGTAACGACGAGACTCTTTCATGCTGTCGTGCTGCCGAGCGCAGAAGTGCCCTGCTGAGTAGTTCGTCTTTCGTGCCCATAAAATACTGCACTGTTCCAGGGGCTACGCCCGCCTGTTGAGCCACTTTTCGAACGCTGACAACGTCGAACCCCTGGTTAACAATTACTTTGATTGCTGCATCGGAAATGGCTTTTTCTTGAGGTGACATCATGCTCATATCCTAAAACTCCTTTGGGGTTTCATTCGCGCCACTTCCCGTACGACTGTATGATAGTTTACTATACGAATGTACGAGGGAGTGATGGAGATGGACTATCTTGTTCTTGTGGGGCTTGCGCTTCTTGACAGTCTCAGTGCTGGAACCCTGCTGATTCCAGTAGTGCTGCTCATCGTCTGGCGGAGGATGAGGGGTGCCGAATACGTTACTTATTTAGGGATAATTGTCTTGTCCTACTTTGCGGTTGGCATCGCGCTCTTTTTCGGCCTGCGTCAGGCTTTAGACGCAGTCTCGGGCATTGCATCCAACACTTGGTTCAGTTGGGTGATGATGGTGTTGGGTATTTTGTTAGCTGCTTACGGAATCCTGGCACCGAATCCCAAGAAACGGACCGTCGAAGAGGTAATTGAATCTCGGTCGGAGGACACTAAGAAAGGTTCTGCCGGCCTCCCCGCGATGGTGGGTTTAGCCTTAGCAGCAGCAGTTGTCGAGGTCGGTACGATGTTGCCGTACTTGGCGGCAATCGGAATCATTGAATCGATGGCAGTGCCTTTCGCAGTGCAACTGCTTATCCTCGCGCTCTACTGTGTAGTGATGATTTCGCCCGCAGTCATCGTTGGAGTGCTCTTCGCGGCCTTCGGAGATAAGGTCTACAACCGGGTAGTGAACGTTATCCCCGGTTGGAATATGAAACAAAGGTCACTGTTTTGTGGGTGGCAGCAATAATTGGCATCGTTCTTGTTGCCCGGAGCGCAAATCAACTCGGTTTTATCGGGTAGCGCTGATTCCGCAGTAATACTTTGGCTCAGTCCTCCGCGTCAGGAATTTCGCAGAAGCTCTCGTAGTGGTCGTCGGTGTAGTACCAGACATCCGGATCGTTTTCGGAACCGCCGCCGACAACGATGCGGCGTGCACCGCGGCTGGAATTGCCCGGGGTGGTCACGGTGTATTCGCGGTAGTAGTCACCGCGCTCCTTCGGCAGGCGTCCCTCGTAGTTGCCGAAGTGCTTGCCGTCGTGCTGCGAATAGATGTGGTCCTGGTCGGTCAGGATGCGGTCGATAACATCGTCGGCCTCCTGCGGCAGGGTATCTACTGCGCAGGTGGCACCCTTTGTGCCAGCCTTGTTGCTGCCCGAGTTGGGGCCAGGTTTAGGGCCTGGTTTCGCGCTAGAGGCAGCGGAATCCTGCGACCCCTGTGAGTCCTCCGACCCCGATGCGTTCTGATCTCCGCCATCGAGCCCGAAATAACTACCAGCCAGCACCAGGGCGGCAGCGCCTACGCCGCTCGCAATCTTCTTCCACTCAGCCATGGCTAGTATCTTTCCATATCTGTCACCGCCGGCACGTTTTTGGGTTGGGCGCGGGCGGCTCGTCGGCATGCGAAACCTCTACGGCGGAGTCGATTGGACGGTTTGGGTAAGGTTATTTTCATGGCTAGGGGAAGAATTCCGGACTCCGATATCGCGGCAATCCGCGAACGGACTCCGATTGAGGAGATCGTTGCAGAATACGTGAACCTCAAACCGGCTGGCGCGGATTCTCTGAAAGGGCTTTCGCCTTTTAAAGACGAGCGCACGCCGTCGTTCCACGTACGCCCCAATCATGGCTACTACCACTGCTTTTCCACCGGCAAGGGCGGTGATGTATTCAGCTTCCTCATGGAGATGGAACACCTGTCTTTCCCGGAGGCTGTCGAAGCCTGTGCGGAGAAAATTGGCTTCCACATTAACTATGAGGGCGGCGGCACGGGCCGTCGCGAGGAACCGGGAACTCGCCAGCGTCTCATCGCCGCAAACCGCGAGGCACAGAAGTTCTACCGCGAACAGTTCTCCACTCCAGCGGCAGCGCCCGCGCGCGAGTTTCTGGAAAACCGCGGCTTCACCGCCGAGCACGCGGCCCAGTTCGGCTGTGGCTACTCGCCGGCCGGCTGGGACACTCTAACCAAGCACCTGCAGCGCCTGGGCTTTAGCTTCGAGGAGTTGGACAAGGCGGGTCTTTCCAAGATGGGGCGCATGGGGCCGATCGATCGTTTTCACCGTCGTCTCATGTGGCCGATCCGCAATATGTCCGGCGATGTCATCGGCTTTGGTGCCCGCAAGCTTTTCGACGATGACAATCTGGGCAAGTACATGAACACGCCCGAGACCATGCTGTACAAGAAGTCCAAGGTCCTCTTCGGCCTGGATCTGGCAAAGAAGGATATTGCCGCTGGTCATCAGGCTGTAATCGTGGAGGGCTACACCGACGTCATGGCCATGCACGCCTCGGGCGTGACCACAGCCGTCGCGTCCTGTGGCACCGCTTTCGGCGAGGAGCACCTCCAGCTGCTGCGCCGTCTCATGCTCGACGACAACTTCTTCCGCGGCGAACTCATCTACACCTTCGACGGCGACGAGGCAGGGCAGAAGGCCGCCATGCGCGCCTTCGAGGGGGAGCAGAACTTCACCGGCCAGTCCTACGTCGCGGTCGCGCCGGACGGCATGGATCCGTGTGATCTGCGCCAGAAGAAGGGCGAGGCCGCAGTGCGCGATCTCGTTGCTTCACGACGGCCATTGATCGAATTTGTCCTCCGCACACTTCTGGCCGACTATGACCTGACCACCGCTAATGGCAGGGTCTCCGGGCTGCGCCGAGTGGTGCCTGTCCTGGCCCAGCTCAAGGACGCGGCGCTGCGCGATGAGTATGCCCGCGAAGTTGCCGGCTGGATTGGCTGGAATGATGAAGCCGAGCTGGTGCAGCGCGTCCGCGAGGAGGCCAGTCGGCCACAGAATGAAAAGCGCACTCCCTACCAGCGTCGCCAAGAAGAGGCCCGGGCCCGCGAAGAGGCGGAGGAAGCGCGGCGCCGGCGCAACCCGGCACTGCCGTATCCAAACCCGCGGGATCCTGTGCTTTATGCGCAGCGTGAGGCCCTCAAGCTGGCAATTCAAGAGCCCGCTACCACCGGCCCGGTATTCGATGCGCTCGCACCCGAGACCTTTGGGCATCCGACCTACCGAGCGGTATTCGACGCCATCATGGCTGCAGGTGGTGCCTGCGGGGAAGCGGCCACACAGCCACATAGTTGGGCGACCGCAATTATGGATCAGGCGCGGGAGGACGTCGTCAAGCATCTCGTGACTGAGCTGGGCGTGGAGCAAATCGCCGTCGATGCAGAGACGCTGCGCCCGTATGCGCAGGCGATTCTGGCGCGGTTGCAGGAGGTGTGGGTCGGTGACCAAATTGCACAGCTGAAAGCGATGCTCTCGCGAATGCGGCCCTCAGATGACGAAACCGCCTACAACTCGCTGTTCGCGGACCTGCTCGCGATGGAGCAGTACCGCCGCGAACTGCAAGCAGAGGCGGTCAAGGTTGTATTTGAGTAGCTAGTGGTTAGTAGTTTCTAGGCGCCAGCCACCCGTCAACAGCTAGCGACTAGTAGCCGCGGCGAATCCACTCTTCCAAGTGTGGAGCCTCGCGACCAATCGTCGTGTGATCGCCATGACCCGTGCGGACAGTCGTTTCCGCAGGCAGAGTCAGCAGGTTGTCGCGGATGGAGTTAATAATCGTGTCGAAATCCGAGTAGGATCGACCGGTCGCTCCAGGACCGCCGGAAAACAGCGTGTCACCCGAGAACAGCTCCGCGGCCTCCGGCACGTACAGACAGCACGAGCCAGGGGAGTGGCCCGGAGTGTTAATAATGACAACCTCCGTGCCCGCAATCTCCAGGCGCTGACCGTGTGCGAGGTCCTCGTGCGCCAGGTCCGGCCAGGACTGCTCCCACAACATCTGGTCGCCCGGGTGGACGAGCAGGGGAGCGTCGAGCTTCTCCTGCAGTTCAGGGGCCACGGTGATGTGGTCGTTGTGTGCGTGGGTGCATACAATCGCCTTTACCTTGCGGCCATCCACCGCATCAATAATCGGCTGCGCCTCATGCGCCGCATCGATGACAATGACCTCACGGTCATCGCCGAGCACCCATACGTTGTTGTCTACGTCCCACGTGCCACCATCGAGCGAGAACGTGCCCGACGTGAGAACGTGGTCGACCCTCAAATCCTTGTTCACAGCGTCACCACCGATCGCAGTACCTTACCGGCCTTCATGGTTTCGAAGGCCTCGTCAACATCTTCAATGCCGATGCGCTCCGTCACGAAGCCCTCCAGCGGCAGGCGGTTCTGCAACGACAGATCTACCAGCATCGGGAAGTCGCGCTCTGGTAGGCAGTCGCCGTACCAGGACGACTTCAACGCACCACCGCGGCTAAACACATCCGCCAGCGGGATGTCCAGCTCCATTGTCGGCGCCGGAACGCCGACCAGAACAACGCGTCCAGCCAGGTCACGGGCGTAGAACGCCTGCTTGTAGGTTTCCGGACGGCCGACCGCATCAATCACGACATCAGCACCGAAACCGTCGGTCAGCTCACGCACTCGCTTAACGACGGGATCCTCTTCCCCGGTGCCCTTATCGCTCTTAGCCAGCTCCGCAGAGTTAATGGTCTCGGTCGCGCCGAATTCGCGGGCGGTATCCAGCTTCTCGTTCGAGATATCGATGGCAATAATCTTGCTAGCGCCGGCCAGCTTGGCACCGGCGATAGCGGCCGTACCAACGCCACCGCAGCCGATGACGGCTACCGATTCACCGCGCTTGACCTCGCCGGTGTTAATAGCCGCACCGATGCCGGCCATGACGCCGCAGCCAAGCAGGCCGGCAACGGCCGGATCGGCTGCCGAATCGACCTTGGTGCACTGGCCCTCGTGGACGAGGGTGGCATCCGCAAAAGCGCCGATTCCAAGTGCTGGGGTGAGGACGGTGCCGTCGGCAAGCGTCATGGGCTTGGAGGCGTTGAAAGTGCTAAAGCAGTACTGTGGCTCACCGCGCTTGCAGGCGCGGCACTCGCCACAGACGGCGCGCCAATTGAGGACGACGAAATCGCCGACGGCAACGTGCGTGACCTCTTCGCCAATCTCGGAGACTACGCCTGCGGCCTCGTGGCCGAGGAAGAACGGGTACTCGTCGGTAATATCGCCGTCGCGGTAAGCCAGGTCCGTATGGCAGACGCCGCAGGCCTGGATGTCAACAATGACATCGTTCGGGCCCGGGGACGGGATGTGGATATCAGTAAGTTCTACAGGTGCGCCTTTTTCGTGTGCGATAACGCCGCGAACAACGCGTGCGGTTTGCTCGGTGTTTTCGGTTCCGTTGGTTTGTTCAGACATAAGCCCCATCGTATGAACGCGGTATGAAAAGTGCATGATGGAAAGCATTTTCAGTACTGGTAGGAGCTTTGTGGGCGCTGTGCGAGGTTGCGTGGATTGTGTGGATTGCGTGGCTCTGAGAACTCACAACGGTGTCATGACGTGTGGGAAAAGAAGGTCTAAATTGACCTTTGACCTGGCGATTTGTGAGTTTCAAGGGGTCTGGGTAAAGTATCTATCCGTCGCAAGGAACGGCATGGCCGAAGTTCGGTTTAGCCGGTTCTGTGCGGTGGATATTCCTCCATAGCTCAATGGCAGAGCATTCGACTGTTAATCGAAGGGTTGCTGGTTCGAGTCCAGCTGGAGGAGCAATTAAGCCAGGTCAGAGAGTTTTTCTCTGGCCTGGTTTTCGTTTAAGAAGACGAAGAAGACAAAAACAGACAGAAAATAATCCAAGCCCTAGGAAAGTCGGAAAAGCGTGTCTGGTCGGTGCGTCGCCGGTGGGCACCTTTCGCCACTTACCCCAGTGCGAGTTACTGACTGCGTTTATGTCAAAAATGGCACGAAAAATGCCCTGAAAGTGTCATAAACTTACACAGTTTCACATTTGCAGCCCGTAAGTTTTCGGGTTGTCAGTTTCTCTCCTTACCCCACTTTATGCTCGGAGATCTTTGTTCTTGTGGGCGTGACTCGATTCTCCACTGAGGAGGGGAGATTCGGTCTTTCTGGAGGTCATCTCACGTAACCTGGGACGCATGAGGCTCGACAATATAACCCGCCCCTTGCTGGCGTCCTTTTTCGCCGCGGTCGCGTGGAGTGTTTTGGGTGGGCTAATCTTGCCGGAGCCCAATCTCGCCTACGACGAAGGAATTGCGTCGTGGATTGTGTCCATGCTGGTCTCAGTAATGCTGGTCGGAGCAATTGCCGTTTTCGCCGGTGATGGGTCGTTGGCTCGGGGGATGACCAGCGCGCGGAGCATTGTCGCAGCAGCTACCGGCGCAGGAATTGCCGCGCTTGGCGATCTGGCATTTCTATTTCTCACCACGCCGCCCGACGGGCAGGACGGCCTAGCCGTCGCCTATGTCGTGTTCTTCTACATCCCGCTACTTTTTCTTGGCGGATGGGCCGCCAGCGCCGCGATTAATCGGATGCGTAGGTGGAGTCGGCAAATAAAGAAAGAAAGCGAGACCTAGCTGTCGGCTGTGAGCTAGGCCTCTGCCTTTCGAGTCGCCAGCGCCTAGTGTGTCAGGTTAAGACCGACCACCATAACCTGCCAGGCACGGAGTGTGTTTTAAGGGGGCAGAGGCGATTGTCGACACCTTCATCGGACGTGAATCGGAATCGACAAATCGCCTAGCCCCAAGGGGTCGGATTCTTAGAACAGGCCAGTCGGGTTCTCGTCGTAAGAGACGAGCATGCACTTGGTCTCCTGGTAGTGCTCGAGCATCATCAAGTGATTCTCGCGGCCGATACCGGACTGCTTGTAACCGCCGAAGGCTGCGTGAGCAGGGTAGCTGTGGTAGTTATTCACCCATACGCGGCCAGCCTGGATACCGCGGGCAGCGCGGTAGGCGTTGTTCTGGTTGCGGCTCCACACGCCGGCGCCAAGACCGTAGATAGTGTCGTTGGCAATGTCGAGAGCCTCGTCCAGAGTCTTGAAGGTTGTCACGGCCAGGACCGGGCCGAAGATCTCCTCACGGAAGAAACGCATCGAGTTGTTGCCTTTAAAGATGGTCGGCTCGACGTAGTAGCCTCCCTCCAGCCCTTCGAGCTTGGCGACGTTGCCGCCGGTGAGAACCTCCGCGCCCTCCGTCGGCCCGGACTCCAAGTATCCGGAGATTTTGTCCAGCTGCTCCTGGGACGCCTGGGCACCCATCTGTACCGACGTATCCAGCGGGTTGCCGGTCTTAATCTGCTTGACGCGCTCGACCGAGAGCTTCAGGAACTCATCAGCGATGTCTTCGTGGACCAGGGCTCGCGACGGGCAGGTGCAGACCTCGCCCTGGTTCAGCGCGAACATGGCCAGGCCCTCGATGCACTTCTCACGGAACGCGTCGTCGGCATCCATGACGTCGGGGAAGAAGATGGATGGGGACTTGCCGCCGAGCTCCAGCGTGATTGGAATAATCTTGTCGGACACTGCCTTGTTGATTACCTGGCCAACGGCAGTCGATCCGGTGAACGCAATCTTGGAGATTCGGTCGCTTGCGGTCAGCGCAGCACCGGCTTCGGTGCCGAGGCCATTGACGATGTTGAGGACGCCGTCCGGAAGTAGATCGGCGATGATCTCGGTGAGCATGAGAATCGACGCGGGGGTCTGCTCTGCAGGCTTGAGCACGATGCAGTTGCCGGCGGCGAGGGCCGGGGCGATCTTCCATGCGGCCATCAGGAGGGGGAAGTTCCACGGGATGATCTGGCCGACGACGCCGAGTGGCTCGTGGAAGTGGTAGGCGACCGTGTTGTCGTCGATCTGCGAGATGCGCCCCTCCTGCGTGCGGGTGGCGCCGGCGAAGTAGCGGAAGTGGTCGATTGCGAGCGGGATGTCAGCGGCGAGGGTCTCGCGGATGGCCTTGCCGTTCTCCCAGGTCTCGGCGACGGCAATCTTCTCAAGGTTTTCCTCTATACGGTCCGCGATGCGGTGGAGGATCAGCGCCCGCTCGGCCGCAGGAACCGAGGCCCAGGAGTCCTTCGCTTTGTGTGCGGCGTCGAGGGCGAGCTCAATGTCTTTCTCGTTAGACCGCGGAACCCGGCAGAAAACCTCGCCCGTAACCGGGGTGGAGTTGTCCATGTATTGCCCGTCTACTGGAGGTGTCCACTTACCGCCGATGAAATTCTCGTACTGCTCCTTGTACGTGAAGATGGCATCGGGGGTGCCGGGGTTGGCGTAAACAGTCATGTAGACACGTCCTTTCGGTAGGGAAATAACAAACGTATGAGCCAACATTAAGTTGTGACTCGTGCCACAATCAACACTTATTTTTTCATCGCTTTTGCGAGAGATGCGATTGCTGCCGACCCTAAATTTGCCCCGATGTCGCCGTGAGAAATTCCAAAATTGCCCGCACGCGGCGGTTTTCCTCGCCGGGCTCCAGATGCAGCTTCATAAAGATGTTGGACACGTGTTTCGCCACTGCCGCCCCGGAAAGCACGAGGTCATCGGCAATCTGCTTATTGGACTTGCCGCGTGCCATCAGCTCGAGCACTTCGCGTTCGCGCGCCGTTAAACTGGCTAGTCCCGATTTGCCGGACTGCATCAATGCCGTCGCCACATCAGGGTCAATCACCACGCCACCACCTGCGACGACTTCGAGCGAACCCAAGAAGTCCAGCACCTGGCCGACACGGTCTTTGAGCAGATACCCGGTCCCGCCACTTGAGCTGCTGCCACTCGAGCCGACCCCAGTACCAACCCCAGCGCTACCTCCAGCACCGCTCGACGAGAACAACTCGCGCGCATACGCCGGCGCCACATACTGCGGTAGCACCATCACATTCAGCTGCGGATAGCGCTCGCGCAACTCGACCGCCGCCCGCAGGCCGTCATCGCTCATCTTTGGAGGCATGCGCACATCGGTTATCACTAAATCTGGCAGCTCGCCCGTGTCATCAAAACGGTCATCGATGTCCGCTACCAGGCCGTGGGCAGTGTCGACCATCGCAATCACTTCATGTCCACGCTTTTCGACGAGCCCCGCGACCCCCTCCCGCAGGAGTGCCGAGTCATCCGCAATGACAATTTTCATTTCTTCTCCGCACCTTTCATTTCCACGTCTTCCATTTCCATGCCTTCCATTTCTCCAATGCCCGATTCCCAGCGGTTCAACATCAAAGGAATTCTGGCTATTACCTGCGTTGGACCGCCTTCGGGAGAGTGCATGGTCATCGCACCGTCGAAAGTGGCTAGACGCTCTTTCATACCCCGCAAACCGCGCCCCAATTTTGCGCCGCCAGGGCCTTGGTCCGTAATTGAAATATTCAGTGTTTGATCCGAGGTGAGCAGCACAGAAACAGGAGCGTTCGGTGCATATTTCGCCGCATTAGTCAGCACTTCTGCACAGAAAAAATACGCCGCGGCGAGCACACTTTCTTCCAATTCAGGCAGGGGATAGGGAGTGTGCACAACAACGTGAGGGCCGTATCCTTCAGCAATCTCTTCAACAGCCGCTTGCAGACCGCGATCGCGCAACACCTGCGGGTGAATTCCGTGGACTGTCCGCCGCAAAGCGCGTAATCCATCCTCCAAATGGCCGCGAGTTTCCGCGAGGAGCTGCATTAATTCCTCATTGCCAGTATTGGATGCCTCCAATTCTGCAAGTCCCAATTTCATTGAAGCTGCAACAATGTATTGCTGAGCTCCGTCGTGGAGGTCATTTTCAATGCGGCGACGTTCAATCTCGAAGGCTTCGGCAATTGTTCGTCGTGAAGCGGTAAGTTCGGCGATGCGAGCGGCGGCGGATTCCTCGTAGCTGCGTTTATGCGCTTTTTCGCGGCGGTTCGCGCCGATATATTTGCGGAAATAATCCTTCAGCTCCATAGTTTCCTATGGTACGAAAGCTCTGTCTACGGAGGAATTAATTTCCGGCATAGTAGACCTAGCACTACCGCAAAAGGAAAGTGGGCACGGTGTTGAAATCGCCTCCGTGCGAGTGAAATGAGTGCCATGACAGACAACAACAGCCCAAGAAACGCACGACTTTGTATTCGTGACATCACTAAGTCCTACAATTCCGCTCCCGTTCTCACCGGCATTTCGCTGACCATTGAGCCCGGCGAAACCGTTGCAGTCATGGGACCGTCAGGTTCTGGTAAGTCCACGCTGCTGCACTGCATGTCCGGCGTGTTGCTGCCGGACGACGGAGACGTCATCTTCGGTGACACAAAGATCAATTCGCTTTCTGACGCCGACCGCTCCGCCCTCCGCCTGCACGACTTCGGCTTCGTTTTTCAGGATGGCCAGCTCCTGCCCGAGCTGACTGCCAGGGAAAACGTTGCTCTGCCAATGATTCTGCAGGGCAAGAAGCGCTCGAAGTCACTCGCGCTTGCCGACGATGTCCTCAACCGCCTGGGGCTCAAGGACCTCACGCGCCGTCGCCCAGGACAGATGTCCGGCGGTCAAGCACAACGTGTGGCAATTGCCCGCGCGATGGCCGGCGAGCCAGGTGTCATCTTCGCCGATGAGCCGACTGGCGCGCTGGACCAGTCCACAGGCCATGAGGTCATGCAACAGCTCACCGCGTTGGTGGAGCAGACTGGAACGACATTGGTGATGGTCACGCACGATGTGAAGGTGGCCGACTGGTGTCGTCGACGTGTGGAGATCCGCGATGGCCTGATTCACGACGACCGCATGCTGGCAGGAGCGGAGGTTACAAAGTGAGCACCGTAACTGAAGCATCAAAACCCCAGAGAATTCCTACCGGCGCACTAGCGGACTTGAGCACGCGGCTGCAGCGCGCCGGGCGTGAATCCCATTCGGGAAACGGCTGGCTGTCCGCGTTGTCCGTGGTGGCCATGACCGTGAGTACCTGGTTGGCGTTGGTCGTCGTCGGTGGCACGGCGATGTTTTACCGCCGTTGGCAGGCTGAGCCACAGTTGCCGCCGAACCCAACGCCCGAGGATTACATGAATCAAGGTCAGGGCGAGATGTACCTGCAGTTGGCACTCGTGGCCTGTGTTTTTGTGATTCCGGCAATGGTTTCGCTCGTGGCACAGTCGGCGGTGCTTGGCGCCGCTGGACGTGAGCAGCGATTGGCAACTCTGCGCTTGATTGGTCTCTCCAACGGGGCAGTTACACGCATGGTAGTTATCGAAACCCTCGTCTTGGCAGCTGTTGGGCTTGTGGTGGGCACGTTGTTGTCGGTTGCCACCGCGCCATTCTGGGCGATGATCAAGTTCGACAATGACTACCTGGATACCTGGGACATGTTGCTGCCCTGGTGGGGCTATCCGCTGGTCTGGGTTGCCGTGGTGCTCCTCGCGCTCTATGCGGCTGTGGTTGGTTTGCGAAGGGTGATGATTTCACCACTCGGCGTTAGCCGCAAGGAAGTGCCCAAGTCGATGAAGGCATGGCGCATGATTGTGGCCGTTGTTATCGGTGCGATCGTCCTGTACGTGATTGCCAACTCCAATATCGCGGGTGGAACCGTCACTGCCACGCTTGGTGTCGCAGCGATGATGTACCTGATGGTCTGGGCAATTGGCCTGGTGGCGCCTTTCTTTATCCAGCTTGTTGCCCGCATCTCCAGCTTCTTCGGTACTTCAAGTGATTTTGTGGCGACGCGACGAGTCGCGACTAACGCTAAGGAATCGTGGCGTCGAGTAAGTTCCATGGCCTTCCTGTCCCTGCTGCTTGGCTACACAATGATGGTGCCTGGCGAAGACAAGATTGAAGAGGTTGCAGATGTCACATTCGCGCACGATATTGCAACCGGTGTGACTATCACTTTCGTAATCGGTTTCATTCTGCTGCTGGTGTCAACGCTTCTGACTCAGGCCTCAGCCGTCTATGAAGAGGCATCGCTGACAAAGGCGCTGGACTTCATCGGGACGCCAATCAACTTCCACCGCACGGTCACTTTCAAGCAGACATTCTTTCCCATGCTTGCGACCAGTATCTTCGGCTTTGTCATGGGTGCGCTGTTGGGAGCCACCATGTTCGGACCGATTGCGAACGAAATCACGTTTGGTCAACGCTCCCTTGTAGTTGCGCTGGCGTACCTCGTGGGAGTTGTATCAGTTGGCGCTGTGACCTTGGCGGTTGATCCGCTTCGCCACAAGTTGCTGGGTCGACAGATTCGCCATAACGACTAGTTGCCATTGCAATGACTAGTTGCCATTACTGAAGACAGTAGAGAGGCCGGGCAGCGGTGCTCGGTGCTCGGCCACTTCCTTAGGGTTCAACTTGAGGATTAGAGCCTGTAACCAACTGTGGTTCATCTGATAACCAAGCATTCATCTCACAACCACGTAATTTCTACCTCTGACTTTTAGCCTGAGGGCATGCGTACCTACGTGCTTGATACCTCGGTCCTGCTGTCCGATCCCCACGCCACCAAGAAGTTCGATGAGCACCAAGTTGTGCTTCCGCTGGTCGTGGTGAGTGAGTTGGAGGCCAAGCGCCACCACCCAGAGCTGGGGTGGTTCGCCCGAGAAGCGCTCCGTTTCCTCGAAGAGCTGCGTTACCGCTACGGCCACCTGGACCGGCCTGTGCCCGCCAATGATCTTGGCGGGTTTATGCATATTGAGCTCAACCACTCCGATCCCTCCATCCTTCCCGCAGGCTTCCGCACCGCCGAAAACGATCACCGTATTCTCGCTTGCGCCCTTAATCTTCAGCACGATGGACATGATGTCGTGCTGGTCACCAAGGACATTCCGCTTCGCGTCAAGGCTGGTGCGGTCGGCTTGCCTGCCGACGATTACCGCGCCCAGGACGTCGTTCTGACTGGGTACTCGGGAATGGTGGAAGTAGACGTCGACCCGGAGGAAATTGATCGTCTCTTCGCCAATGGGTTCCTTGAGCTCGAGCAGATCCAGGATCAGCCGCTGCACTGCGGCGTGCAGCTCAGCGCTGGTAGCCAGTCTGCGCTGGCACGGGTGAGCGCCCCGGGCGTCGTCAAGCTTGTGCGGGGCGATACGGAGGCGTTTGGCCTGAAGGGGCGGTCGGCGGAGCAGCGTGTGGCGCTTGACCTGCTGTTGGATGACTCGGTGGGGATTGTGTCCCTCGGCGGCCGAGCCGGTACGGGTAAGTCGGCGCTTGCGCTGTGCGCGGGACTGGAGTCGGTGCTGGAGCGCGGACTGCATCGCCGGATTGTGGTGTTCCGTCCGCTCTACGCGGTAGGTGGTCAGAACCTTGGCTACCTGCCAGGTAGTGAGGACGAAAAGATGAACCCGTGGGCGCAGGCTGTTTACGACACCCTGGAGGGATTGGTTTCAGACAACGTGATGGATGAGATTGCCTCGCGCGACATGCTGGAGGTACTGCCACTGACACACATTCGCGGTCGTAGCCTGCATGACAGCTTCGTGATTGTCGATGAGGCACAGTCGCTGGAGCGCAACGTACTGCTGACGGTGCTGTCGCGTCTTGGTAGCAATTCCCGAGTCATCCTTACGCACGATGTGGCGCAGCGTGACAACCTGCGCGTCGGCCGCCATGACGGCGTGCAGGCGGTGATTGAAAAACTCAAGGGCAACGAGCTTTTTGCACACATCACGCTGAAGCGCTCGGAGCGCTCGAAGATTGCGGAGCTCGTTACGGGACTACTCGATTAAGAGTAAGCTTGTGAGGCAGATACGTAGGAGCTGTTCCTGCGGTTACTTTCACTCGGATCGTTCGGCACGTACCTGCCGATGAAAGGTTTGTATTCACATGGCTACTGTGACTTTTGCTGATGCCACTCGCATTTACCCTGGTGCGACGAAGCCTTCTGTGGACAAGTTCAACTTGGAAATTGCCGATGGCGAGTTCCTGGTTCTGGTGGGCCCCTCCGGTTGTGGTAAGTCCACAACACTGCGCATGCTTGCCGGTCTGGAAGAGGTCAATGAGGGCAAGATTTTCATTGGAGATCGTGATGTGACCAATGTCTCGCCCAAGGATCGCGATATTGCGATGGTCTTCCAGAACTACGCCCTGTACCCGCATATGACGGTGCGCGAGAACATGGGCTTCGCGCTCAAGATTGCTGGTGTGGACAAGGACGAGATTGACCGTCGTGTCGAAGAAGCTGCGAAGACCCTGGATCTAACTCAGTTCCTGGATCGTAAGCCTAAGGCTCTATCCGGTGGTCAGCGTCAGCGTGTGGCAATGGGGCGTGCGATTGTGCGCAAGCCGCAGGTGTTCCTGATGGACGAGCCGTTGTCGAACCTGGACGCGAAGCTGCGTGTTCAAACCCGTACTCAGATTGCGGCCATGCAGCGTCGGATGGGTGTGACCACCATGTATGTCACCCACGACCAGACTGAGGCGCTGACCATGGGCGACCGCATCGCGGTCATTAACTTCGGTGTTCTGCAGCAGGTCGGTACCCCGCGGGAACTCTACGAAACCCCGGCAAACGAATTCGTCGCGGGCTTCATTGGCTCGCCTGCGATGAACCTGGGCACGTTCAACGTCTCTAATGGTTACGCCACGTTGGGTGAGGCCAAGATTAAGCTGCCGGAAGCCACACTTGCTGCAATCGTGCCGGAGGATCAGAACCAGATTATCGTGGGCTTCCGTCCGGAGGCATTCGACCTGGTCGAGGGGCCGGGCGATGACGTCATTCCGGTGCAGGTTAACTTGGTCGAGGAATTGGGCTCCGATGCATTCATGTATGGCGATCTCGTCGGTGGCGGAGCATTGAGCTCCGGATCTTCCTCTAACCCGGACGAAGAGGAACACGGTCAGGTGGTTATTCGTACCGCCCCGCGCACCGCGCCGCAGTTGGGCTCGGTAGTTTACGGCAAGATTCGTCCGGGCATGCTGCACCTGTTCTCGAAGTCGACTGGTATGCGCCTTCCGGCCTAAACTCTTTCGTTTAGATGAAATGAGTAGCTGGTAGGGCAGTGGGACAGTAAGACAGTTTTAGGAGCCACCGTGTCGGAAACTATGAAAATAGCCGCG
This sequence comes from Corynebacterium sp. MSK035, assembly GCF_030232615.1. NCBI lineage: Bacteria > Bacillati > Actinomycetota > Actinomycetes > Mycobacteriales > Corynebacteriaceae > Corynebacterium > Corynebacterium sp. MSK035. The sequence goes on along the minus strand of NZ_JASPJP010000006.1, from coordinate 53,755 downwards.
ACAACGGTGGCTTCAAAGCTTTTGCGCCTTCCTTGGCATATACCTCTGGAACAGTGGCCAGACGATTTGTTGGCCGCCCTACCTCAGGGAATTTCGCGGCACATTGTTCGATTCGTCAACTTGGATGACCGCGTCATTGCAGTGAAAGAAATTGGTGAGTTCACTGCTCATCATGAGTATCGAATGCTGCGTGACCTGGTCAGGCTCGGTGCTCCATCGGTTCGCCCGCTCGCGGTCATTACTGGCCGCAAGGATCCAGATGGCGAACCGTTAACTGCGGCACTCGTCACAGAACATCTCGAGTATTCGCTGCCGTATCGTGCAGTTTTTTCTCAACAGGTCACCCGCGAAACTGTGGTCCGCCTGATTGACTCGCTGGTAGTCCTGCTAGTTCGGTTACATCTCCTTGGTTTTTACTGGGGCGACGTGTCGCTGTCGAACACGTTGTTTCGTCGTGACGCAGACGCTTTCTCCGCCTACCTTGTCGACGCGGAAACGGGAGATTTGCAAGGCACACTCTCAGATTCCCGCAGGCTTTACGACGTTGACGTTGCCCATACCAACATCATCGGAGAGCTCATGGATCTGCAGGCCGGCGGATTCCTCGATCCTGAGTTGGACGTAATTGCGGTGGGTAGGCGCATTATTGAGCGTTATGAGGACCTGTGGCAAGAGCTGACGGGGGAAGAATCTATTGGTGTTGAGGAGCCTTGGCTTGTCGATGAGCGGATTCGCAGGCTCAACGACCTCGGTTTCGATGTTGGCGAGCTGAAAGTCACCAGTGATGGTGGCCGCGTTGTGTTCCGACCACGAGTGGTTGACGCAGGGCATCACCATAGGCAGTTAATGCGACTGACGGGGTTGGATGTTCAAGAACGGCAAGCGAGGCGGATGCTCAATAGTATGCAGACCTTTCGGTTGGCGGAAGGTCTTGAAGGGGTTCCGCTAGAGCAGGTTGCGCACCGATGGCTGCGTGAAGTTTTCGAGGCCACAATCCTGGCTGTGCCCGAGGGGCTGCGTGGAAGGCTGCAGGATGCGCAGGTTTTCCACGAGGTCTTGGAGCATCGCTGGTACATGGCAGAAAAACGCCGTGCGGATGTGCCGCTTCAAGAAGCGGTGCAGAGCTACGTAGACCGAGTGTTGCCCGGGCATCGCGACGAGTCCGTATATCTTCCGGCGAGCGATGAGGTCGAGTAGCTCTCTAGAAGCAGACTGTCGAGCGTACGATTATTTCAAAAGTGACAAGTAAACGACTCGCCAGGATATTATAAAAATATACATTCACGCCAAACAGGGGTGCTTTTGGTGGTCGGGTGGTTGTCGGGTCTGCGTGTGATTGTCGCGGCCAGGTGCTTACTTTGGTGCCGGTAGGCGGCTCTGTTCAGCGAAAACAGCTCGAAAACAGCTCAAATTCTAGGTGTGCTTTCGAGAGCTTTTGCTATTTTTCTCCTTTGCATTTGTTCACAGCTGGCTGAAGGCCAACCTAAATTGGTTTTGGTCAAGTAAGATTTTGGTGAGACCGAATACCCGCGTGGGTGGCGTCGAAGTTCGCATGAAAGGCTACTTCTAGCCGCAGGGCGGGATAATCCAATTAGGCCACGGCTGCTGGCAAATATTCGTCCGAATTGCTCGGAGGATGCCATTGAAGTGGCCTTTCTTCTCAAGGGAGAAAATATAGTGAAGAACTTCAAGCGCCTTTCAGCTCTGTGTGCAGCAGGCCTGATGGCAACCGCTGGTTTGGTTGCGTGCTCGAGTGATGATGCGGTTGCAGATGGTGGTGTCTACTTCCTTAACTTCAAGCCGGAGCAGGATGCCGCATATCAGAAGATTGCGAAGGCATACACTGACAAGACTGGTGTCCAGGTCAAGGTCGTTACTGCTGCTTCGAATTCCTATGAGCAAACTCTGAAGGCCGAGATTGGTAAAAAGGACGCGCCAACACTGTTCCAAGTCAATGGTCCGGCGGGCCTGCGTACTTGGCAGGAATACATGGCAGACATGTCTGACACTGAGATCGCACAAAACCTCAACGAGGGCATCGAGCCGCTGAAGGGCGAGGACGGCAAGGTATACGGCGTCCCGTTTGCAGTCGAGGGGTTTGGCCTGATCTATAACGAAGAGATCATGGACAAGTACTTCGCGCTGCCCGATGCCAAGGCCAAGAGCATCGACGAGATTAAGGCCTTCGGAAAGCTGAAGGAAGTTGCTGAGGACATGCAGGCCAAGAAGGACAAGCTGGGGATTTCCGGCACCTTCGCTTCCACCTCGCTTGCATCCGGTGAGGATTGGCGCTGGCAGACACACTTGGCCAACGGACCGGTTCATTATGAATTCGAGGACCTTGGCACCAAGGAAACCGCTGATGTGAAGTTCAAGTACAACAAGGAGTTCAAGAACCTCTTTGATCTGTACCTGAATAACTCCACTGTCGAAAAGACTCTGGCCCCGTCGAAGGCTGTGTCCGACTCGATGGCGGAATTCGCCCAGGGCAAGGCCGCTATGGTTCAGAATGGCAACTGGGCATGGTCCCAGATCAACGATGTCTCCGGCAACGTGGTCAAGCAGGACAAGATTAAGTTCATGCCTATGTACATGGGCCTGAAGGACGAGGATAAGACCGGCATCTCGGTTGGTACTGAGAACTACCTGACGGTCAACTCCAAGGCTTCGGAGGCTTCCCAAAAGGCAACGAAGGACTTCGTCAATTGGCTGTTCAACACCGATGAGGGCAAGAAGTACGTCGTCGAGGATCTCGGATTCATCGCTCCGTTCCAGAACTTCACTGAAGCCGACACTCCGAATGACCCGCTGGCCAAGGAAGTGGCCGCAGCAATTGAGAACGAGGACCTGACCACCATCCCGTGGGACTTCCAGTACTTCCCGTCGCAGCAGTTCAAGGATGATTTTGGCGCAGCGCTGGCGCAGTACGCTTCCGGAAAGATGCCGTGGGACAAGGTTGTCGAGACTTTCGCCGACAGCTGGAATGCGGAATCTCCGAACAATTAAATACCAGCAAATCAATGGTGATCCATTCCATCGGTGAGTGTGAAGCGAAAGCTTCTCGCGCATGAACAACCGACGGAATGAGTTCATCCAATGGCAAGGCGGAGCTCGGGGCTCGGTGACCTGTTAAACCGGTCTCGAGGCACCGGGCTCCGCCTTTAGCTTTAGGAGCGGTGTTGTAGATGCAAGCAACATTGAAAAAGTATTTCCCAATTTTCGTGCTACCCACGCTGATTGCCTTTGCAATCGCGTTCCTGGTGCCGTTCGTTATCGGTTTCTTCCTATCATTTACTGACTTCACAACCATCACTAATGCGCAGTGGGTTGGTATCGAGAACTACCAGAAGGCCTTTAGTGAGCGCGAGGGCTTCGTCGCCTCCTTCGGATTCACTCTCATGGTGGTTGTTGTTTCCATCATTACTGTGAACTTGTTCGCGTTCTGGATCGCATGGATTCTGACGCGCAAGCTGAAGGGCACGAACTTCTTCCGCACAGTCTTCTTCATGCCGAACCTCATCGGTGGCATCGTGCTCGGTTACACCTGGCAGTCGATGATTAACGCAGTGCTGGCATCGTACGGTACGACAATCGTGTCCGACTGGAAGTTCGGTTACGCCGGTCTGATCATCCTCATCAACTGGCAGCTGGTCGGTTACATGATGATTATCTATATTGCCGGTTTGCAGAATGTCCCGCCGGAGCTCATCGAAGCTGCGGAGATTGATGGCGCTGGACGCTGGGAGATCCTGCGGCACGTTACTATCCCGATGGTCATGCCATCGATTACCATTTGCCTCTTCTTGACCCTGTCGAACACTTTCAAACTCTTCGACCAAAACTTGGCCCTGACCAATGGTGCGCCGGGTTCAGAGACAGAAATGGTTGCTCTGAACATCGTCAACACCATGTTTAACCGAATTGGTGTGGAGGGCGTTGGTCAAGCCAAGGCAGTAATTTTCGTCGTCGTGGTCGTAGCGATCGCGATGCTGCAGCTGCGTGCTACTCGCAGCAAGGAAGTGGAGGCATAAATGTCTGTCGACGCTGCAATGACCACTGAAACGGCCACCAAGCTCCCAAAGACCAAGCCCGCTAAGCAGGACGAGGCCAAGGTGGGAGGCGTATCTAAGGTCATCATCTACGCGATTCTGGTGTTTTTGACCGTCGTGTTCTTGGGGCCAATCGCGTTCATTATCTTCAACTCGTTCAAGTCCAAGTTCGCAATTTCAGATAACCCCTTCCAGCTGCCACTAGGTGACATGTGGGTCGGGTTCGAAAACTACGCCGTCGGCCTGATGAAGGAGGGCTTCGGCTGGGCGATCGTGTGGTCCTTTGTAATCACGATCCTCTCGGTTATTGCGATTGTGTTCTTCTCTGCGATGACGGCTTACTACATCACGCGAGTGAAGACGTGGTGGACCTCGCTGCTGTATTACCTGTTTGTGTTCTCGATGGTCATCCCGTTCCAGATGGTGATGTTCCCGACCGTCAAGATCGCCGACATGCTGCATTTGAACAACCCAATCGGCATCGTGGTTCTCTACTTGGGCTTTGGCTCCGGCTTGTCGGTCTTCATGTTTGCAGGCTTCATCAAGTCCATCCCGATTGACATCGAGGAAGCCGCGATGATTGATGGCGCATCTCCGATGCAGAACTACTTCCGCATCGTTTTGCCCATGCTCAAGCCGACTGCAGTGACAGTCGCCATTCTGAACGCAATGTGGGTATGGAACGACTACCTGCTGCCGTACCTGGTCATCGGCCTGTCCACTAAGTACAAGACCATCCCGGTTGTCGTGCAGAGCTTCGTTGGCTCCAACGGTAACCGTGACCTTGGCGCGATGATGGCAATGCTGGTGCTCGCAATCATTCCGATTGTGATCTTCTACGTCGCCACCCAGAAGCACATTATCGAGGGTGTTGCTGCGGGTGCCGTTAAGGGATAGCTGCCTAAGCGTTAGCGCATAGGGCACCAAGCACCGCGTTTTACGAAAGCGAAAGCCTCAACCGCGTAGGTTGAGGCTTTCGTCTGTTAATCAGCCTTTATTAGGATATGAACCCGTGGATAGATTTTTCAGCACCGATACAAAGTTCTACGCAGCCTGGTCGCTGTTAGCAGACCTTGTAATCATCAACCTGCTGATGATCGTCGCATCCATCCCGATAGTCACTGCAGGCGCCGCAACTCGCGCTGGGGTAGTGGTCGCTCGCGACATGGTCCGTGACGAAGGCTCAAGGCCCGTACGGCGCTTCTTGCGCGCACTGTTGGACAATTGGCGCACACCAACCGTGTGGTGGCTATTCACCTTGGTTCTCGCCAGTGGCATTGGCTATGAGTTTTACGTTATCTCCCGCGCGGACCTCGGCACTGTCGGCCTGATCTTCGCCGCAGGAGTTACCTCCGGGGCGCTAATCCTGCTGGGAATTACCGCGTGGGTCTACTCGCTGTGCTCGCTTTCCGACGGTCAGTCGTCGCTACGCCGAACCCTGGCAACGGCCACCAGCATGACCGTCAAAAACCTGCCGCGGACTGCGCTCGCAGTTTTGGCGCTTCTCATCGTGCCCGCGGCCATATTCTTTTTCCCGGCGAAAATCTACGCGATTGCTACCTATGTCTTCCTCATCGGGTACGCGTTGAGTTGGTACTTGGTGATGCTGGCGCTTGAGCCCGTTCTGCCAGACAATGCTGGGTAGGTTCTCCCGCTGGCCCCACTGGCCCGGCTGGCACTGACTTAATCGGTGCCAGCTCGCACACCAGGCTGTTGACAATTCTTAGCCCGCGTACTCTTTCACAGAGGGAAAATCCTCCGCCTCGACCATCTCCAGCAGTTTTTCGCGACGTGCAAAAGCGGAGCATGCGCCGACCGCCTGTACAGCTGCTGCGCCTGCTGCGGTGGCCAGGGGTACGGCGTCGTAAAGCGAGGTGCCCTTAGCCAGTTCCGCGGTGAGCGTGCCGACGAACGCATCACCGGAGCCAGTGCCGTCGACAATCTTCTCCTCTGGCAGCTTGAGCGCGGGGTGCTCGTAGATTGTCGGCTCGTCGTCGAGACCGTCGGAGTGCTGTGCGAAGAGACAGCCGTGGTCGCCGCGGAGCATGACGACGCTGGGGCAGTACTGCAGAAGCGCCTCGAGCTGTGCGCGGTAGTCGGTAGCGCGGATGCCCTCGGCGATGTCCAGGCGACGGATTGTTTCCCAGGCGCCCTTCATGTTGACGATCAGCGGATCTGCATGGTCAATCAGGGCAGGTGTAACGGTTACGACCGGATTGAGGTTCAGCACCAGTCGCGCGCTGTACATGGATGCGACGGACGCGATGGCCTCAGTTGCTTCCGGGAGGAGCTCGCCCTGCGCGAGCACGACATCCGCTGATGCGAACTCGTCGACGAAATCGGTGGGGTCCGTCAGTGCGTCGGCACCACGCTGGACAAAAATCACCGGGCGACCCTTGCGGTTCGTTGCGACGAAAGCGCTGCCGGTCGGCAAATCCCAGGAAGTCTGAATGGAGTGGACATCTACGCCGTGTGCGTTGAGTTCCTCGACCACGAAATCCGCTGCGCGATCCTCACCAACCGTACCGGCCATAATCGCACGGACACCGTTATAAGCGATAGCAACGGCCTGGTTGGCGCCCTTGCCGCCCAGCATATTAGTGCCGTCATCAACGATGAGCGTGCCACCTTCTGCGGGTACGCTATCGACCTGTACCAGGGTATCTAGGTGGATAGATCCACATACAACAACTGTTGGATTCTCATTCAGGTCAGGAATCGGCTGCATAAAAATATAGGATAGTCGGGAATTCAAATCCGTGTTGGCGGCCCGAGTTTACAGCCGTCAGAGCCCGCGAATCGATGCCCTACAATCGATGGCTATGGCAAAACTGTACTTCCGCTACGGAACCATGAACAGCGGAAAATCCATCGAGGTCCTCCGCGTCGCCCACAACTACCGCGAGCGCGATATGCGGCCGTTGATCGCCAAGCCGGCCGTGGATACTTTGGCTGACGGCGACGTGCACTCTCGCATCGGCATCGCGGAACGCGCACACCTCATCCACGATGGCGATGACCTCTCCTCGCTTGCCGACGGCTACGATTGTCTAATCATCGATGAGGCACAGTTTCTTACCCCTGACCAGGTCGATCAGTTGCTGGGAATTACCCTTCGCGGTACTCCGGTGCTCTGCTACGGTCTGCGTACCGACTTTCGCACGCATGCCTTCCCAGGCTCCCAGCGCTTGCTCGAAGTTGCCCACACCATTGAGGAAATCAAGACAATTTGCACCTGTGGGCAGAAGGCCATCTTTACTGCACGGTTGAATCCGGACGGCAGCATTATCCTCGACGGCGAAACCGTGGAAATTGAGGCACTCGAAGCGCCGAAGTACATCTCCCTATGCGCCAGCTGCTACAACCGGATGTCGGGTAAATGGGCGTGAGTAGAGCCCAGAGTTTTTAGTGCCCCCACCAGGGCTCGAACCTGGGACAAAAGGATTATGAGTCCTCTGCTCTAACCGACTGAGCTATAGGGGCAAGGATTGGGCATTGTGAAGTGACAATTAAGCACTATGAACCAGTGCCCAAAACCTCATAGCATCATAGCAATCTGCCACCGTGCGGTGATAAAAGCCCTATACCCAGCGGGTTCGGCTGCCATTGCGTGGGTTCAATGAAGCTAAGTGTTTCCGTGTCGACGAAGGTAATCCCCGTTCTCAACGAAGCTGATCTTTCCGCAAAGTTACGACTTTCGGTTGATGAATCAGCCCTAGGACACTTCTAGCATTAATCCTATGAGTACAAAACCTTCCTTGAGCAGCGCCGACGTCTCAGTCGACGCACAAACCGGTGCCACAGCGAAAGCGAAGGGCACCCCCGTCATGGCAATCGCCAACGAGGATCAGATTGCTGAGTTCGGGGCCTCGCCACAGCGGTGGTGGGGGTTGCTCGTGCTCGCGGTTGGCCTCGGCATGATTGTCCTGGACGGCACCATCGTTGGTGTTTCATTGCCGACCATCATTTCGGAGCTGGGCCTTGACATCGTGGGCGCGCAGTGGATTACCACGATCTACTCGGTCGTTTTCGCCGCACTACTCCTGACCTCTGGCCGCGCTGGCGACCGCTTCGGCCGTCGAACGCTTTTTCTCGTCGGTCTGGTCATCTTCACGGTCGGCTCCGTCGTGGCCGCACTTTCCACAGCCTTGGCGCCACTGGTCATTGCCCGCGTCATCCAAGGCATTGGTGGCGCGTGCATTCTGCCATCAACACTGTCCAGCGTGAACGCACTATTCCGTGATAAAGATCGTGCCACCGCATTCGGCATCTGGGGTGCGGTCATGTCTGGTGCTGCAGCAGTCGGCCCACTCCTGGGTGGCGTGCTTACGCAGTTTGCTGGTTGGGAAGCTATCTTCTGGGTCAACGTGCCCATCGCCGTCGTGCTTTTCGTCCTTGCGCTGCGCTGGGTGCCGAACACCGCAGGCGATACCAATGGCGCGGGTCGCTTCGATGTCCTTGGCCTGGTGTTGTCTGGAATTGGCTTTGGTGCCGTGGTCTTCGGCATCATTCAAGGCGCCAAGATAGGGTTTGCTTTTCCCTCCGCACCCGTCGTCACGCTCTTAGTTGGTGCGGTGGTGCTTGTCGCTTTCGTGCTGTGGGAAAACAGTCGTCGGAAGAACGCGGATCCTGCGCTGTTGGACGTGTCGATGTTCTCCTACGCCACGTTCAGCTGGGGGAATACCACGGCGATGCTTGTCGCGGTGGGTGAGTTCGCGCTGGTCTTCGTGCTGCCGCTCTACCTGGTGTCGGCGATTGGCTTATCGACGATCGCAACCGGCCTGGTCCTGGCAGCAATGGCTCTCGGTGCGTTCTTCGCAGGTGCCATGGCGCGTCATCTGGCAGCTCGGATTACCCCGGCCGGTGTGGTGATTGTGGGCCTTGGTCTCGAGGTCTTTGGTTCGCTGCAGTTGGCGGCCGAAGAGCGCGTTGACCTGCCGCTGTGGCTGGTTGTGTTTGCATTGATTGTCTACGGTCTGGGTCTTGGTCTGGCATCGGCGCAGCTGACCTCGTTGGTGCTTGGTGATATTCCGGTGCGGCTGTCGGGGCAGGCATCGGCAACGCAGTCGACGATTCGGCAGATTGGTTCGGCGCTCGGTGCTGCGCTCGGTGGTATGGCGCTGACGATTGGGCTGGATCGTGAGATCGCGAAGCTGTCGCCGGGCCTGGAGCAGATGGGGCAGGGGCTGAAGGATTCCGCTGGCTCGATGCTGATTGGTCTGCGTGCGCAGGGTGCTCCCGACGGTGTGTTGGTGCCGCTGACAAATGCGTTTGCACATGCCACGCAGTTTGCGCTGTATTCCGCTGTCGGCGCGTTGACTATTGGCTTCCTCTGCTCGCTGAAGGTACTGCAGTTGCGCAGGCAGGCTGAGAAATCGAATTAGCGATGTGGAATATTCGGGTGAGGGGCCGTGTTGGAAATTGGTGTCACAACATCAATCGTGGCAGTCTTATCGTTTGTCTCTTAACCGGACTTGCTAGATAGAAATGACCAACATGAAAATGCTCACAAAGCGGCGTTGGCTCGATTACGGCCGAATCTCCACTTCCTCCTGTCGCTAAACACTTCGGAGCTTCCGCCTCGCTGCGCCTGTCTCTTCGAGGCTGAGCTCAGCGGCCTCGGATCCCGTCGCGCGCATTTGTCAGACGGCATAAGGCGCGGCACAAGTGTTTTCAGAGAAAGAAATATCCAGGAGGAAAAGTGAATAAATTTAAATGGGCGACCGGCTTCGGTGCCCAAGTTGTCTATGGCCTGATTATTGGTCTCATTTTGGGCTTCATGGCCCGCAGTACTGGCGATGACTCCTCGTTGCGCACAGCGCTCGACGAGGTCGGCAGTACCTACGTCACGCTGTTGAAGCTGCTCATCCCACCGCTGGTGGTCACCGCAGTCGTAGTGTCGATTGCCAACCTGCGTCAGGTCGCAGGTGCAGCCAAGCTGGCTGTTTCGACGCTGATTTGGTTTGCCATTACATCCTTTGTATCGGTGGTTATCGCCATCGTGCTGGGCTTGGTCATCAAGCCAGGCGTTAACTCTGGCGTGGATGCCTCGGCAGCTCAGGAGCCGAGTTCCGTGGGCTCCTGGTGGGGATTCCTGCAGAGCATCGTCCCGCAGAACTTCCTCGGCCTTGGCGTGAAGATCAGCGAATCTGACGGTGCTGTATCCGGCTCGCTGAACTTCAACGTCCTGCAGCTGCTGGTCATCGCGATTGTCTTCGGTGTCGCCGCAGTGAAGGTTGGCCCGAAGGCTGAGCCATTCATCGAGTTTTCCGGCTCTCTTTTGACCATCGTGCAGAAGGTCCTGTGGTGGGTCATCCGTCTGGCACCAATTGGTACCGCAGCCCTCATCGGCCACGCCGTCGCTGAGTATGGCTGGGAAGCGCTCGGCAGCCTGGGCAAGTTCGCCATTGCCATCTACATTGGTCTGTTCCTGGTCATCGCAGTTGTGTACCCAGTTGTGCTGAAGATTCATGGCATTAGCCCAATCGACTTCTTCCGTCGCGTCTGGCCAGTGACCTCGCTCGGCTTCTTCACCCGTTCGTCTATGGGCGTCATGCCGGTCACTGAGCGCGTTGTCTCCCGTCGTCTGGCAGTACCGGATGAGTACGCCTCCTTCGCCGTACCGCTGGGCGCCACCACGAAGATGGATGGTTGCGCCGCCATTTACCCGGCTATCGCGGCTATCTTCGTCTCGCAGTTCTACGGTGTGTCGTTGGACTTCACGGACTACCTGCTCATCATCTTCGTCTCCGTCATCGGTTCGGCTGCAACTGCTGGCACCACCGGCGCTACTGTCATGCTGACCCTGACTCTGTCGACCCTTGGCCTGCCACTCGCCGGTGTCGGCCTCCTGCTGGCTGTCGAGCCGATCGTGGATATGGGCCGCACTGCGGTGAACGTTACCGGTCAGGCCGTGGTCCCGTTGGTCGTCGCAAAGCGTGCGGGAATCTGGGATAAGGACGAGTGGGACGCCAGCGCCAACGCCGACCTGTCGCCAGCCGACGAGTCGGACGACGAGTCTGCAGACGCGCCTGCTGAGAAGTCCGATTCCGCCGAAAAGTCCGAGTCCGCCACGCTTGCGTAGTCTTGAGGACATGACTTCTTGGAAGCCCTCTGTTCTAGCGCAAGTTGACCAGTGGCCAGTCGACGCGACCGCAGCTGCCGTGCGTGCCGACGATGGCAGTTGGCACACCCACGGTGATAGTGGCCGAGTTTTTGAACTGGCCAGTGTGACCAAGCTGTTGGCGGCCGTGGGAATGCTTGTGGCCGTCGAAGAGGGTGCGCTGGAGCTCAATCAAGAGCTCACGCCACCCGGTCGTGGTGCGACTGTGCGTCACCTACTGGCGCACGCCGGCGGGGTGGGGTTTGCCAGCCGTGAGCTGGAAAAAGAGCCAGGGGAGCGGCGTATTTACTCCTCCGCGGGTTTTGACATCATCGCCGATGTAATCGCCGCGGAGGCAGACATGCCGTTTAGTGAATACCTGCGCCAGGCTGTGTTTGAGCCGCTAGGGATGGCGGATTCCGTGCTGGATGGATCGGCAGGGCATGGCGCGCGTAGCAGCGTCGCTAATCTCATGGCCTTCGTCGATGAGATTCTCGCCCCGACTCTTCTGCATCCCGATACCGTGACCGAAGCGTTGACGGTGCAGTTCCCGGGCCTGAATGGTGTTGTGCCTGGCTATGGTATGCAACGTCCGGCCGATTGGGGCCTGGGCTTTGAAATCTTCGGGCACCCCGATTCCAAGCAGGGGCTGTGGTTTGGTGCCTCGATGCCCAAGGATGTCGCAGGCCATTTTGGGCAAGCGGGCACATTCCTGTGGCTGCATCGTCCAACCGGACGGGCGGCAATCGCGCTGACCGACCGAGATTTCGGCGAGTGGGCAAAGCCTCTATGGGCCGACTTCAACGACGAACTCTGGAGTGAGCTGGAAGAACACGCTGAGGATTAAGGGGATGTGGAGTAAGCCGGCGTCGCTTGCGGCGCCGATTTTTCGTCTCAGCGTTAAATCACATCTGGGGGATTAAGGACAACTTGAGGGTTGCCAGCAGCCGTCTCGGAAATAACAATCATAAACACGTGCAACGTAAACCTCAGAAGTGTTGTTTTACCGCAGTGCTTTTTCTGCAGTGTGGCAAGTGTCGTTGGATGAGTTCGTAGGGGAAGACGAATCTCGTCTTACACCAATTGACCGCAACTTTTCCGAGGACCTTCGTCTATGCGCACCCAACTTTCAGGCGTTCTGTGGATTCACAGCATGCCAGGGCCGCTGCAACCACACATCACGTGGGCGCTGGCCCGACTCAGCATGCCCGATGGCACTAAGCCAGGCCGGGATATTTGGCGTGCGACCGACCAGGATGCCACTTTGTGCGCCGAGGTGCCTTTCACTGCAAGTGCTGACACCATCGCCACACTGGTGGACAACCTGGCTAGGTGGCCGCGCCTCTATTTCGAGCTGGCGCAAGACCCAGCCGTGGATGATGACGGCTACGCCATCGACGGTATGCGCTACTGCCATACCCCGCAGCTGGGGACTTTCGCCGGACAGACCGATGCCGCCGGAAACATCGTGGTCAACGAAGACGCACTGCGTTCCATCATGGCGCGCGGCGGCGATATCAAAGGTGCCCTCGACGCGGCCATCGGTGGGCCGTGGGACCGCGTGTTAGAGCCGATGCGCATGATGACGGCAGGCTACGCCCCCGAAGACTGCTTTACGACGTCCACCCCTGCCGGGACCGACAGTGCCAGCGGCAACTCGACCGCCGGCAATGCAGACCTCGGTTGGGTAGAGGCAGCTAACGTGCTGCAGCTCTACCCGCGCCGGGCGGCGATGTAGTCAACTACATCGCCAAGGGTCTTAAACGAGGGAATGTCCTCGTCCTCAATGCGAACTCCCAGCTCTTCCTCGCAGCGGACGGCCAACTCTACGACGCTCAAGCGGTCAAAGCCGTAGTCGGTCAGCGAAGTGGAGAGCTCCAGGGACTCCACCTCGTCGTTAGCCATCTTTTTGACGATTGCCGCGACCTCGCCGTGAAGACCTGCGGGCAGGTCAGCGTCGGCGGAACCCTTCTTCGAGCCCGCGTTCGCTGCATTGGGCGAGGCATCGTCAGCGTCACCGGCGCCGGTGACCTGTGTGCCCAGTAGGGCGCTAAGCTGATCTCCAAGGCTAGAGGTCATTATTCAGCGTCCTGAGTGGTTGCGGTTGGGTCGGTAATCTGCAGCTCTTCGGCTGCTTCCTGGGCGACACTCTTGTCGAGCTTGCCAGCGCGTGCCAGTGCGGCCAGGGCCGCAACAGCGACTGACTCGCCGTCGGAGTTGAAGTAGCGGCGAGCGGCCGGACGGGTATCCGAGAAGCCGTAGCCGTCGGTGCCGAGGACGGTGTAGTCCCCCGGAACCCACTTGCGAATCTGCTCCGGGACCGCACGCTGGAAGTCAGTCACTGCGATGAATGGCCCATCGGTGTCGGACAGCTGGCGGGTTACGAAGGCGTCTTCGACCTCTTCAGCCGGGTTGTGCAGACGCTCAGTGTCACGCTCGTGTCCATCGCGAGCCAGCTCATTCCACGACGTCACCGAGTAAATCGAGGAAGCCACGCCGTAGTCTTCCAGGATGTCTGCGGCACGCAGCGCCTCCTGCATGCCAATGCCGGAAGCCAGCAGGTTGACATGCTTGTCGCCCTCGGCCTTGCGGAAGCGGTAGATACCGCCAAGCAGCCCCTCGACATCGAGATCTTCTGGGACAGCCGGCTGCGAAGTCGGCTCATTGTAGATAGTCAGGTAGTAAATGACATCTTCGCCGCGCTCCGGGCCGTACATGCGGTCGATGCCATCGCAGACGATGTAAGCAATCTCGTAGCCGAATGCTGGGTCGTAGGAGACCACGGACGGGTTCGTAGCTGCCAGCAGCTGGGAGTGACCGTCCATGTGCTGCAGGCCTTCACCTGTCAGCGTCGTGCGGCCAGCTGTCGCCCCGAGCAGGAAGCCGCGGGACATTTGGTCACCAGCGGCCCAAATGGAGTCAGCCGTGCGCTGGAAACCGAACATCGAGTAGAAGATGTAGAGCGGAATCATGGCCACGCCATGGGTGGCGTACGCCGAGCCGACAGCGGTAAACGACCCCACAGAGCCCGCCTCGGAAATGCCCTCGTGCAGAATCTGACCGTCCTTCGCTTCCTTGTAGGACAGCATCAGTTCATGGTCGACCGGAGTGTAGTTCTGGCCGTGCGGGTTGTAGATCTTCAGCGTCGGGAACCAGGAGTCCATGCCGAAGGTGCGGGCCTCATCAGGGATGATAGGCACGAAGCGGTCCTTGAGATCCTTATCGCGCATCAGGTCCCTGAAAACACGCACCGTCGCCATAGTGGTGGCAACCTTTTGCTTACCTGATCCCTTGAGGAGGTTTTTCAGGGTTTCCGGCTTTGGCGTTGTCAGTGGTTCGTAGCTAGTGCGACGCTCCGGCACGAAACCGCCGAGTTCCTTGCGGCGCTCCAGCATGTACTGCACTTCCTCGGACTCTGGGCCCGGGTTGTAGTACGGCGGCAGGTAAGGATCCTTCTCCAGCTCCTCGTCGGAGATCGGAATGCGCTGGTTATCGCGGAAAAGCTTCAGATCATCGAGCGTCAGCTTCTTCATCTGGTGGGTCGCGTTGCGGCCCTCGAAGTTATGGCCGAGGCCATAGCCCTTAACCGTGTGCGCCAGAATGACGGTCGGCTGATCCTTGGTCTCCAAGGCCTTCTTGTAGGCAGCGTAAATCTTGCGGTAGTCGTGGCCACCGCGACGGAGGTTCCAAATCTCCTCGTCGGTCATGTCCTCGACCAGCTTGGCAGTGCGCGGGTCACGGCCGAAGAAGTGCTCGCGCACCCAAGCACCGTCGTTAGCCTTCAGTGTCTGGTAATCGCCATCGCAGAACTTATTCATCAGGTCGACTAGTGCGCCGTCCTTGTCCTTAGCGAAGAGCTCGTCCCACTCGCGGCCCCAAACGACCTTGATGACATTCCAACCAGCGCCGCGGAAGAACGACTCCAGCTCCTGGATGATGCTGGTGTTGCCGCGCACCGGACCGTCGAGGCGTTGCAGGTTACAGTTAATGACGAATGTCAGGTTATCCAGGTTGTTCAGCGCCGCATGCTGAATGGCGCCACGAGATTCCGGCTCGTCCATTTCGCCGTCACCGAGGAAGGCCCAAACGTGCTGCTGGGAGGTGTCCTTGATGCCGCGGTCATGCAGGTAGCGGTTGAAGCGTGCCTGGTAGATGGCGTTGAGCGGACCAAGGCCCATGGACACCGTCGGGAACTCCCAGAATTCTGGCATGCCATGCGGGTGCGGGTAGGAGGGAAGGCCATTGCCCTCGCCGAGGGAGACTTCCTGACGGAAACCGTCGAGGTCCTCTTCGGTCAGACGCCCCTCTAGGAATGCGCGGGCGTACATACCCGGCGAAGCGTGGCCCTGGAAGAAGACGTGGTCACCGCCGCCTGGGTGGTCTTTGCCGCGGAAGAAGTGGTTAAAGCCGACCTCGTAAAGCGGGGCGGCGCCCGCATAGGTGGAGATATGTCCGCCCACGCCGATACCCGGACGCTGTGCGCGATGGACCATAATTGCCGCATTCCAACGGATCCACTTGCGGTAGCGGCGCTCAATGTCCTCATCGCCAGGGAATTCCGGCTCCATCTCAGTCGGGATGGTGTTGACGAGGTCTGTCGAAGTCAGTGGCGGTAGAGCTACGCGCTTTGCCGTGGCACGTTCCAGCAGCCGCAACATGAGGAAGCGTGCGCGCTCCGGACCTGCCTCTTCTAACAGGCCGTCGAGAGACTCAAGCCACTCCTTGGTCTCTTCAGGATCTGCATCCGTGAGATAGGAGGCGACCCCATCGCGAATAAGGGCAAAGTTTGACTCATCAGAGTGGGCTTGTGGCGTACCCGACGAGGTATCGGACATTGTGAGCTCCTTTCAGTCCCTGAAGGAAAGGCAAAGGTTATTTTTCTCCACTCTACGTCTGAATCGTTTGTTGTGCCCCTAGCCGTTTCTTGCACACGCTTTCACCGAACAATCCGCTCCGCTTTACGACGAACATTGCGAAGAACACTGCGAAAACTGCACCTTTTTGGGGAAATTCTTATTTTGCAGCTGTGAAAAATGTATTTGAGCGGTAAAATTTCTCCACATAGCTCGAAAAATCGAGCTGAATATTTTTTTCTAGAGGAGGAAAAGGGAAGTGGTCAACGCCACAGGCGCTGCTCATGAATATGCGAGCAGGCTCGGCATCAAGGAAGGTCAGCTAGTCCAGGAGGTTGGCTGGGATACAGACTGTGACTCAGCAATCAGTGAGTCGGTCGAGAATTTCCTGGATGCAGACCTGCTCGACGAAGACACGGATGAAGTTGTCGACGTCGTATTGCTGTGGTGGCGTGAAGAAGACGGCGACTTGGTCGATGGTCTTGTGGATGCTTCCCGCCCTTTGGAGGATGAAGGTCGCGTTTGGCTACTCACGCCGGGCGCTGGTCAGCCGGGTGCCATTGATCCTGGCGTGATTGACGAGTCCGCACAGCTGGCAGGTTTCTCCAACACCTCGGCGCTCCGGCTGGGGGATTGGCAGGGCAATTGCCTGGTGCAGCGCTCTAGTTAGCCGGCTTTAGCTGTCTCGTTTGAATCGGCTACTAGCTGAGCTGTTGAAACAATCTACATAAACGCTGTTTGTAGTGCGCAATTGGCAATCTATGTTTGCCGTGTGTTAGAGTTTCGCAGCAGCGCGGCGATAGCTCAGCGGTAGAGCTCTGGTTTTACACACCAGCGGTCGGGGGTTCGAAACCCTCTCGCCGCACAGACATAATCCGCCCGGATTCTTGTAATGGAGAATCCGGGCGGATTTTGTTTGTGCTAAACTTCCGGTCTGTGCGTTTTACAAAATCGCTTGCCACCATTGTTTTTGTCGGATCTCTGCTCGCGGGCGCTCCCGCCTACGCAATCGGCGGGGATGGTAAACCGATAATCGATTCGGCCACCTGTAAAGCAATGGTCAAGGCTGCAGATGCGGGAGAGCCGGTGGATAATCCGTCGATTCTCCATCTCTCGGATCAGATGCCTTCCTACATTGCCGACGGCACTTTGGATTACGTTGTTGCCCCGGATTTTCCGTACCGCGCACAGCTAGATGCTGCTACTCAAGAGTGGAATGAAAAGCTCGGTGGCAAGGTAGTGCTTCGGGAAGTGACCAAGGACAAGGCTGATTCGGATACTGTGAACGTTCGCTATGTGCCAAGGCCGGACTCGCGAGTCTTAGCTTCTGCATCGGAAATTAGTAAGGAGATGACGGTTTTCGTTACTTCCACTCTCTATCCCGATGCAATTCGCAGCACTCTTGCCCACGAGTTTGGGCACTTGCTCGGTATCCGGCACACTTGTGATTACACCTTGATGGCTGCATCGCAGCACCGCCATCCGGCAGCGCATGTCACTCCGCTCGATGTCGCAGCCGTTCTGCAGGGACAGTTTGATTAGATTGCGTACACATGCCAGAAGTCGACACCTCTGGCGGCGTGGTGCGGCTATCGCAGTGGGGTATGCACTTGACCGCATTTTCGCAGACCCCACCAATCACCATCCGGTGGCCCTCTACGGGCAGGCCGTCAGCAAACTTGAGCGCCGAATCTACGCCGACTCCAAAGCGCGCGGAGTGGCGTTCACCGCAATCGCCGTGGCCACACCGGTAGCGCTTACCGCCGCAGTCAGCACAGTCGCACCGAGTCTCACGCTGGCTGCCGCCACGTGGGCTTCGCTCGGCGGCACCACTCTCCGCCGTACTGGCGAGCGCATGACTGACCGACTCACCTCCGGCGACATCGATGCCGCCCGCGAACTTGTGCCGTGGTTGTGTTCGCGTGATCCGGAAGCTCTCGACGCTGATGGCATCGCCCGAGCGACCGTCGAATCGCTCGCTGAAAATACCTCCGACGCAGTCACCGGCACTCTCATGTGGGGTGCCATTGCAGGCGCTCCTGGTGTGGTCGCTCATCGAGCGGCTAATACCCTCGACGCGATGGTGGGGTACCGCAACGCTCGCTATCGACAGTTCGGGTGGGCCAGTGCACGGCTTGACGACGTCGCCGGGTTCTTCCCCGCGAGACTTACAGCTGTCGCAACTGTGGTTGCAGGTCCGGACCGTCGTCAAGCATTGGTAGCGTGGCGACGAGACGCCGGCAACCACCCAAGTCCAAACGCGGGCGTCGTGGAGGCAAGCGCTGCAGGCGCGCTGGGGCTGCAGCTGGGCGGCGCGACGGTGTATCCCAGCGGAGTGGAGATGCGCCCGGTGCTTGGCAGTGGTCGGAGGCCTGCGGTGGCCGATGTGCGGCGTGCCGCAGGGCTGAGCAAGCGAGTGCAAAACATTGTTGCGCTCAGCTGCGCCGGAGCAGCAGTAATTGCCGGATGTATCCGACGCGTGAAAGCGCGAGCTGAGAGTTAGAAACGCTCGTCGTATCGGTTATCGCGATAACCTGCGGCGCGGTGGCCAGTGTTGCCGTAGCGTTGCGCCATGCGCTGACGGTGCAGCTCGGCGGCGCGATCCTCGTCGGACTTAGCCGGCGGAGGCGTCGGAGTGGCGTCGTCGTCCGATTCGGGTGTTGCGGCCTCGGTGGCATCAGCGTCATCTACTGGTTCCGCGGCGTCGCGGAGGTTCTTGGCCATCTCCTCCTGCTCCGCGCGGTCTCGTCTGCGCTCGACGATTTCAGCGCGAATGAACCAGACGACGGCAAGCGGCACGAGAGCGCCGAAGAAAATCCATTGAATGCCGTAGGAGAGGTAGGGGCCGGACTCCAGAGTGGGCAGCGGAATGGCCTCGATGACGGCATCGGATTTGTCCGAGAGCTGAAGCCAATCGGGGTTGAGTTCGGTGTCGACTAGCTCGGACACTTCCTTGGTATTGATTCCGTAGACCTGCGGCGGGGTGCCGGCGATTGGAGCGGTCTCGGCGGGAATCTCGTTTCGGCGGGTAAAGGCCGAGATAGTCAAGGTGCCCTTCGGGGCTGGCTCAACATTGGGGGTGCTGGAGTCTGTAGGGCGTACAAAGCCACGGTTGACCAGGTAGTTTTCGCCATTGTTAGCGACGAAGACATCGAGTACCTGGACAGCGGGTGCGCCATTTACTGGGCGGTTACGCAATAGTACGCGGGTATCCGGCAGGAAGGACCCGGTGGCGGTAACGCGACGCCATTCGTTGCCCTCGACGAAGCCTTTGCCCTTGGGCATTAGCTCATTGACATCTACGGGGTCGAGCTCGAATGAGTGCTCAAGCTGCTGATTGCGATGCTGCGTCGCGGTGTTCTTACCCAACTGCCACGGAGCCAGAACAGTAAATGCGAGATAGGAAAACGCAATGGCGACAATCGCAGTGAGAACCCATCCAGGGGTCAGAAACTGGCGCACATTCTTAAACACATTCATTGAGCTTACCCGGTGCTGTGGCTGGCACTAGAGCGGATGGCACTGTTGCGGCGGGTGGGCAGTGGCACCTGTTTTAAAAGTGCATACCAAATGAGCACAGTGCTGATGAGGCGATGAGGGGGAGGAAAAGGCTGATTGCCGTGAGGGAAATCTCGCTTTCACAACGATTCACCTGCGCGGAGATTGAGTGAACTTCGGGTAAAGTTGTTTGAGCGTATTTGACGGGGAATCTACCCGGGATAGATGGAAAGAGAGGTGTCGTGGTGGGCACGCAAACAGCGAAATCTTCGCCTTCACGCCGCTTCAGCACAGTCTCGCGCCAGTTCATCAAGTTCGGTCTGGTCGGCGGCACAGGTGTGGTTGTCAACCTGATTGTCGTGATTATTGCCCGCAAGTTGGGTCTCAGTCTGGGCACCAATGAGCACGACGTGTTTATGAACTTGTTCGGAACGCGGTGGAATATCCGTTACTCCCACGTCTATGCAACTCTGGCGTTTGTCGTGGCTAACATCTGGAACTTCCAGCTCAACCGGTCCTGGACTTTCCGAACTGACAATCGCCCGAACTGGTTTAGACAGTTCTTCCCGTTTTTATTTGCAGGTATCTCAGCGCTGATTGTGAACCTGGTTGTTATCACGCTGCTGACTAACCCCACCTCGCCGCTGGCACTGCCGGTGGATATTTTCGACGACTCCACCGGCTTTAGAAACCGCCTCTACTGGGCAAACCTTATCGGCGTTATTTTGGGCACGCCCGCTAACTTCGTCTTGAATAAGATTTGGGCGTTTCGAAACCGGGGCAATGCCAGCAAAACAAAAGAAAAGGTTGTTTTGAAACCTTAGCGCTCAGAGGCCAGCACCAGAGTCTCACGCAACCATGCGATGATTCCCGGCGTCGCGGCCTCAATTTCGTTTCGAGTGCGGACGAATCCCTCCGGGCCGCCGTAGTAAGGATCGGCCACGACGGCCCCCTTCGGGGATGCCGGGTCGAAGGAACGCATCAGGCGAATCTTCTCTTTTGGCACGCCAGCGTGGAGTAGACCATTGATGTGCGATTCATCCATGGCGATGAAAAGCGTTGCATCCATGTGCTCATCGCCCAGCTGTGCCGCGGTGTGGTTCGGATCGTAGCCAGCATGTTCCAGCTCGGCTTGTGCCCGCTCGTCGGCGGGTTCGCCGACATGCCAGCCGCCGATTCCGCAGGAGGCGAGCAGGACATCGTCGGCAAGCGCATTGGCTTCAACTGCGTCACGGACGATGATTTCAGCCATGGGGGAGCGGCAGATATTTCCGGAGCAGACAAACACGACGTACACGGACTCAGTACGATGCGACGAGTTCATAAGCATAATAGGCAAAACCAAACTTCTCGGAAAATAAAAATAGGATTGTCACTAATCGTTGACGAGTCTTAAAGATACAACATTTCCCGCACAACACGATTCAGGTCCCCAGGCGACGACGCCACCGCCGCTGCCGATGCCCACTCAGATTCCGAGCCGTAGCCCCATTTAACAGCGATGGCGGGGATGCCGAACTGTGCGGCGCCCTCAAAATCATGGATGCGATCGCCAACCATTACGACCGAACCGTGCGGACGCACTGCTTCATCGGTTTCAATGCCCAACTCCTTGAGCGTGTACTCAATGACCTCGGTCTTTGTCTGTCGTGAGCCGTCGTCGCTGGCGGCGCCGATGAAGTCAAAGGCGTCGAGAAGCCCGAAATTGTCCAAGGTTTTACGGGCGAAGTAGTCGCCCTTGGACGTCGCAGTGGCTAGTTGGACACCAGCTGCCCGCCAATCGCGCAGGAGCTCCGGCCAGCCGGGGAACATCTCGGCACGCTGCCAAGCACCGGCGTGTTGATGCTCCATGTACACAGCGAAGGCTCGGTCGACTTGTTCGTCGGAAAGCCCGAGGGATGCGAGTGTCTCCACCATTGGCGGGCCTGGGATCGTGTTGATAAAGCTCTCGGGCGGAAGTGGGTGGTCAATTGCCTCCAACGCAAGGCGGAATCCATGTGCGATTGCGGGGAGAGAATCGGCGATGGTGCCGTCGACATCAATAAGGACAGTGGGACGATGGCCAGTGGACATATTGTTCATCCTAAAAGGTCATTAGGCTGGATGGCATGTTAGACGACCCGCTGCGCTATCACGGCGATCAGGCCGCCCATGGCGCTGACCTGGACTTTGCCGTCAATGTTCACGGCACCACACCGCAGTGGCTGCAGGACTCGCTTGCCACGTCCCTTGGAGAACTTGCCGCGTATCCGTCTGCGCAGCTCGATGCCGACGTCCGCGCCGCCATCGCCGCCAATCACAATCGCAGCGCCGACGAGGTTCTGCTTCTTCACGGCGTCGCCGAGGGCTTTTCGCTCTTGCCGCACCTGGGCTTGCCCGCCACCATCGTCCAGCCGCAGTTCACCGAACCTGAAGCCGCGTTCCGCGCCGCGGGAGTCGGGGTGGATTCGCTGGTACTACCGTCGCCGTACACGCTCACGCCTACGCTTGCCGACGTCCACGAGAACGCCTCCTCCCCGCATTCCCAGCAGCTTGACGGTCGGATGGTCATCATCGGCAATCCGACTAACCCCACCGGTGTTGCTCATTCAGCGGATGACCTGCGGGGGCTCGCCAGCCGTTGTGGGATCTTGGTCGTGGATGAGGCATTTATGGACGTCGCCGATGGTGAGATTATTCGGCGGTGCTCGTTAGCCGATTGCAGGCCGGGGGAAGCGAACAGCATCCCCGATAATGTCATCGTTTTCCGCAGCATGACTAAGACCTGGGCAATCGCAGGCCTGCGCTGTGGTTACGCACTGGGAACCCCTGAGCTCCTGGCGAAGTTGGGGCGACTGCGTCCGCACTGGCCACTGGGCACGCTGCAACTTACCGCTATGGCGGCAATCGCGCGTCGCGAGGCAGAGCTGTTGCCACAAATCCGCGCTGAGATTGGTCAGCAGCGCGAGGCTATGACACAGCTGTTAGTAGCCGCCGGCTGGCAGGTGTTGGATTCCAAGGCTCCCTTTGTGCTGGCACGCCCGGGGGTTGCCCTGAGCACGCATGATGGTCCGGGCGCTGCGGAGGTTGACGTCGTCAAGCACGAGCGTCTGAGACAGCGGCTCGCTGCGCGTGGAGTAGCCGTGCGGCGTTGCGACACCTTCGCCGGTTTGGACGGTTCGTGGTGGCGGCTGGCTGTGCGAGACGAGACAAGTGTGCGGCGGCTCATTGCGGAAGTAGCGGATTTGCTGTCGCAGAACTGATGGGTCGGGGCAGAGTTCACTACGCTGGAAGAGAAGCTGGAGAGAAATGCATGTTGAAGGGATGGATGTATGACGGACTCTGCGCAGACCCGTGCCGAGGGCAATAACACGGTGGTGACCGTTGCCGACGTGCGTGCGGCGATGGACGCGGCCTACCCGCCGGCACTGGCGGAGAGCTGGGATAAAGTTGGCCTGATCTGCGGTGACCCGCAGGATGAGGTGCGTCGCATCGCGTTGGCGCTGGACTGCACTGACGAGGTTGCAGATCGCGCGATTGCCTCCGGTGCTCAGATGCTCGTTGTGCACCATCCGCTGCTTCTGCGTGGTGTGAATTCCGTGGCGGCGGATACACCGAAGGGTCGGATTATTCATAAGCTGATTCGGGCAGGTGTGGCTCTCTTTGCAGCGCACACCAACGCTGACAGCGCCCGACCGGGTGTCAACGACCAGTTGGCCACGGTTCTCGGAGTTGAACCGGGTGCGCCGCTAGCTCCGCAGCCGGCTCCCGGCTTGGATACCTGGACAGTGAAGGTTCCGGCAGATCACGTCGATAAGGTCGCGCAAGCCATGTTTGAGGCGGGCGCGGGCACTATCGGCGACTACGACAGCTGTGCGTTTCGCATTAACGGCTGCGGCCAGTTCCGCCCGCTGAGCGGGGCGAATCCCTTCATCGGTGCCGAGGGGCAGATTGAGTATGTCGAGGAAGTACGCCTGGAGATGGTCGCGCCACGGTCCGTGCGCGCGGCGATTGTCAAGGCTCTCGTTGCAGCGCATCCGTATGAGGAGCCTGCCTTCGACATCGTGGACAATCAGGCCACCGGCTTGGATCCGCAGCAGGCTGTGGGCATTGGGCGAGTGGGCACGCTGGATACGCCGATGCCATTTAAGGAATTCGTCGCCCGTGTGGCTGAGCGCCTGCCTGCAACGGCATGGGGCGTGCGAGGCGCAGGCGATCCGGAGCGGATGATTCGCACGGTTGCCGTCGCATCTGGTTCAGGTGACTCTTTCCTGGACACTGTGGCAAAGATGGGCGTCGATGCGTTCGTTACCTCTGACCTGCGGCATCATCCTGTCGATGAGACACTGCGAACCGCGGACTTCTGCGTGGTGGACACGGCTCACTGGGCCAGCGAGTTCCCCTGGTGCTACCAGGCCGCAGAGATCCTGGCCGAGAGGCTCGGGGTCGCGACCGAGGTCCTTGAGGTGCGCACCGATCCCTGGACAGTGGCAGAATCGTCGACACAGGCAAGGAAGTGAAGACCATGAGGCTTAGTCCACAAATCCAAGTTGCGATGTTGGAAAAGGCGGAAAACCAAACTCTGTTGGATGGGCTCACCGCCCGCCAGAACGTTCTGCCCGAGCGTGCCGAGTTGCAGGAGCTGCGCAAAAAGCACAGCCGTCAGGCCAGTGAGGCAGCGCGCTCCAAGCTCAGCGCCTCCGATATCGGCCGCGATATTGCCAAGCTGGAATCGGACATCAACAAGCTGAAAGCCCGCGAAAAGGCTGATCGTCTGTCGCTCGGTGCCGCAGAAGACGCATCCACGCGCCGTGACCTCGAGCACGACCTGCGCTCCACCAAGCGCCGCCGCGAACGCGCTGAACAGGAACTCCAGCAGTACGAGCGCATGCAGGAGGCCTATCAGGTCGACGCTGAGCACGAATACGACGCCGACGAGGCGCACGATGACATCGTCGCCGCCAAGCAAAGGCTTAACGACGCCGAGGTTGACCTCATTGCGCGCATTTCCATCGCTGAGACCCGAATCGAGGAGGCTGACAAGCTTATTGATGGTTCGGCAGCCAAGCTTTACCGTCGTCTAGCGCTTGCTAACGGCATCCCCGTTGCACGCCTGAACGGACGCACCTGCGGATCCTGCTTCATGGAGCTCGATGTAGGAACCGTGCATGAATTCACCACGCTTGCGCCGGAAGAAGTGACGTTCTGTCCTGAATGTGGCGCGATGATTGTGCGTGCGGAAACGCTGGGAGCGGTGAAAGGCAAGTAGATGAGCCAGGCTGCAGACAAGCGCGATAGCGCGCCGGGCTGGACGGGTGCGACTACGGATCCCACGCGGTTGGTGCTGCTGCGCCATGGGCAGTCGCCAATGTCGATTCGCCGGGAGTACTCGGGAAGCCGTTCGAACCCCGACCTGACAGAGGTGGGCAGACAGCAAGCGAAAGCGGCAGCACGTCACCTGGCGGCGCTGGTCGATAGCGGCAACATGAGTTTCTCGGCGATTGTGGCCTCTCCACAGCGTCGTGCACAGCAGACCGCAGAGGCGGCTGCCAAAGCGCTCGGGCTGGACATCCACGTTGAAGAGGATTTGCGCGAGACCGACTTTGGGCAGTGGGAGGGCATGACTTTCTCCGAGGCTCACAACGCCACCCCTGAGCTGCACAGTTCCTGGCTTGCGGATCCGGCCGTGGCGCCACCGGAGGGGGAGGATTTCCGCGCGGTCGATAGCCGAGTGAGCGCCGCGCGTGAGCGCATCGCTCAACAATTCGGTGCCTCGGATGTGCTGGTAGTCAGCCATGTCACGCCAATCAAGTCGCTGCTGCGCCAGGGGCTCGGCTGCGGCTTTGAAATCTTCACTCGCCTGCACTTGGACCTGGCCAGCCTCTCCATCGCGGAGTTCTACGCAGATGGGCCGACATCAGTGCGGCTGATTAACGACACCAGCTACCTGCGTGGTTAGCAGCCGAGCACGGCGGGTTATTTGAATTGCGGTTGTGGCGGGTACACTAACCATTCGAGCGAGCCGGCCGGGTGATCGCGGCAGTTAACGGAACCGGACGCCTCTTTTACAGAGTGTGTCCAGGCCGCTGTCGAGGAAAGTCCGGACTCCACTGGGCATGGTGGTTGCTAACAGCAACCCAGGGTGACCTGCGGGAATAGTGCCACAGAAAATAGACCGCCGGGCGCACAGCCGATGTCTTTGACGTAAAGCTGTGGAGATCCGGTGAGGGTGAAAAGGTGCGGTAAGAGCGCACCAGCGGGGCAAGTGATTGCACCGGCTAGGTAAACCCCACCAGGAGCAAGGCAAAATCGCGCATGCTTCGTCGTGCGCGTGCGCGAGTGTTTGAGGGCTGCCCGTCCGATACTCGCGGGTGTGCTGCTTCAGGCTGTCAGCAATGGCAGACCGAGATGGATGATCGCCACCCGGCGCTTTCCGAAAGGAGCGCCGAGGGACAGAATCCGGCTCATAGGCCGACTCGTTCACACAAGCTTTATTACTCGACCACCGCGCCGGCCGCAGTGTTCTCCACACGGATGGTCTCGGAACCGCCGTCGTTAAGCGCGGAGGCAATCCGATCGGCGTCGTCGACGTGGGACCACATCACCAGCGACGCACCCGGGCATGGCGCACAACGGGCAATCTTCTCGCAGTCAATGGTGTCGGTCAGCTCGGCAATCTGCCCCAGCACAGAGCTTGCCGACGGCGCGGAGCCACGCTCACTGACATCGCGCGAAACCCCTGCGATGGCTGCTTGAATATCGCTGTGACGGATGTGGCCGATGACTGCGCGGGCACGGTCGGAGGATGCGTCGGCTTCGTCAAGCCACTGAATGGCACGGCCGATGGTCGGGATGTCTTCGTCGTCCGGGTGCACCTCGTGACGAGCACGCACCCAGTCCGCGACCCGCTCCTGTGAGTCGGGGAGGCTAGCGAGAGTCGGCACGCCAAAAGCGGCGCAGGCTTGCTGGAAGAACTCGTAGCGCTCCTCGTCGGGCGAACCGCCGGTGACATCGGGGGAGTAAGCGACAGTCAGCGCCAACGACTGCGGGAACGCCGTCTGCGTGACTGCCTCATCGGAGTGGTTGATGCACAGTAGGCTGTCCGGGCGGCTGCGCAGCGCCGTGGTGTAGGGGTACAGCGGCCACGACTGTCCCTTAATCTGCACCATGGTCTCGTGGATAGCGGTGGCAATACGCGTGCGGGTGGGCACATCATCGCGGTCGCCAAAACGCGCATTGAGAGCCAGCGCGAGAGCACACTGAATTGCCGGAATCTCTCCAAAACCGCGACCTGGCGCGATGGTGGAGGCAATGGTGACCTTCAGGCCGTTGCTGTTGCGCGGAACGAGATGCAGCGAGTGTTGCAATGCGACAATGGCAGCCGCGACAGCGGTCGGCACCTGAGAAAAAGCGGCGGGGACGCTATCCGGGAAATCCATCTTGGTAGTTTCGCGCTTGTACACGACAATGAGCTGCTGCTCGTCGATTTCCTCGATACCGACCGCAGCATAGGCCGGAATGGCGGTGGCTAGGAGCATGCCGCCGGAGGACGCGCAGTCCTCACCCAACAGGTTGATGGAACCCGGGGCGTATGCAACTGAAGCATTGGAACCGACGGCATCGAAGACGTCGTTTACGACAGCGGGTGCGGCGGGCATGGGTGAAACCTCTCCAGAGATCGGACTCATAGTGCTGGTGTGCAGTGTTCGCGTTCAACGCTTGTGTTCTAAGGTGAACAATTCCGTCGATAATACCCGGGTCGGGGGACAGTGACAAACCTATATACTGGGGTTTTATGTCGCCGCAGCGCACATGGCAGGCAAATGGTTGCCTCTCTGCAAGTTTGCTTATGTGTGGAGTTGGCGGTGGCAGAACCGCTTGATAACTCGACATGTTCTCGATGTGGAAGAGGAGAAAAATCGTGAGCGACAACAGCAGTAAGTGGTACTACCAGCCGTCGACGGGCACGGTGTTTCAGGGGAAGAAAACCGGTTGGGACGACCGAATGGGCCCCTACGATTCCGAAGAGGAAGCCCGCGCTGCCATGGAAAAAGTCGCCGAGCGCAACAAGGCGGCCGACGACTGGGATGAAGAAGATGACGACTGGGGCGTAGCTGAGAAATAAGGCTTTGCCTTTAGGCCTTCTTGCCCTTCTTAATCTTCTTTTCCATCTTGCGGAAGGCCTTGAAAACCTTTGCCACGGCATCGTCGTACTCAGTCAGGGCCTTCAGACCGTCGTAGTACTCCATCTGGTAAAGCACGCCGTAGCCGAAGGTGTCCCTGCCCGCACGGGAGGCACGCTTAGCGCGAGCCAGCACGAAGTCGCGCGCAGTACAGGTGTCCTGGAAGTCACCGAGAACTGACTGCAGGTTCTTGCAGGCAGCGTAGAGCTTCTCGGTCGGCAGGTCCGCGTTCTGAGCAGCTTCCGCGCTGTAGCGGAGCTTCTTCGCAGCCTTGCGGACATCGTGGTAACGCTCGTCCAGATCTGCCTCTGGCAGGTCAGCATCCTCGCGGCCATCGAGTACCAGGTTGTGGCGACGACGGAACTTCGAAAACGCGCTGCGCAGGTGATCGAGCAGCACCGCAGTGGTGTCGAGTTCCTTCGGTGCCGCTACCTTCTCCGGTGCGGCCTTGTCTGAGGTCGTGGAAGCTGCTGCATCGGCGGCTGCAGTATCAGCCTCAGCCGCGACCTCGGAGTCGGCTGCCGAAGAATCCTCTGCGGCTGCGTTCTCCGCGCCGTCGACAAGCGAATCATCCTTCTTCTTAGACTTCTTTTCCCCAGCCTCGGCCTCGTCCGCATTTGCGGCAATTGGCGGATTGGCGAGGAACTCATCGAGATCGTCGAGAAGTTGCAGGTACTCGCTTGAATTAAGTGCGAAAATGACGCGCTGATGAGCGCGGTCGTAGTCCTTCTGGACATCTTCGACGAGATTCGCACGCAGCTCCTCGCCCAAAGCGGCGCTTTCGCGATTGGCCAGCAACTCCTCCCAGCGCATAGCGACGACCTCAGCGTCACGAGCCACGCCGAGAACACCCGCCAGCTGCTTGAGGTTGCTCTCCAACTCAGCGACCTTATCGCCCACAACAATGCCGTGGAAGGTCTGCATGTGACTGCGTAGCTCGCGAGTGGCGACGCGCATCTGATGCACCGAGTCGAACTCATCGCGGCGTACCTTCGGGTCGTACTCGACCATCTTGGCCACGTTAGCGGCCAGCGCATCGACCACAGTGCGCCCCGGAGTGCCCTTCGGCAGCTTCGCTGGAACCGGCGGCAGGGGAGCGGAGTCGATGGAGTCACCCAACGCCGTCGCCAACTTCGATGGGCTTTCCGACGGCACGGCGCCAGCCACCTCAGCGACCTTGGACATCGCTGCCATTACGGCCTTACCGTCCGGGTGATTTGCCCAATCCCCGAGCAGCTCAATCTCCCACTCACGCCAGGTAGTGGTTTCGCCGCCATCGAGGAAGGAAGTCGCCGTGACGTGATCATCCGCAAACTCCGCCATGGGCGTGCCATCGAGGGCAAACACCGTGGTGACGTGGCGCTCATTGTCTACCTGCGCGATTGGTTGCAGCGGGTGATTGCGCACAATTGCGCGCACGGGAGCAAGCAACTCGGTAGGCACGATGTAGTCAGCATCGCGGCCTTCACCGTTAACAGAGCCCTCTTCCAGGCCGACGCCATATTCGAGGCGACCGCCGGTACCCGGCGCCTTCAGATGCCACCCCTCATCGGGGCCGCCCGTTCGGCGACGCAGAGTGTGCTTGGACCGGGTCAGACGCAGGTCCGCCGTGTCCAGGTAAATCGCGGAGAGATTTCGCACCTCAGTGGTGGTGGAGCCAACCTGTGGAACGAAATCGAACGATGGGGCTACCACTTCTGGGGTAGCTGAGAACTTAGATTCCACCTCCAACGCCGCAGTTGGAGTTTTGGACTTAGAACCAGACTTAGATGCCATAACCACTAATTCTACCCCCGAATCGAAGAGCTAACCCGAAAAGTTCTGCGCCTCAGTAGGGAACTCGCGGGAGTGCACCTGGTCGACATACTGCTTCGCTCCCTTGGTCAGCATCTCGCCGACCTCTTCGAACACCGAACTAAACGACGGCCTGCGGCCATCGGCCGGAACTGCAAAGGCATCCTGCCAGACGAGAACCTGGCCATCGCACTGGTTACCAGCGCCAATGCCACAGGTTGGGATGGATAGCTCGCGGGTAATCTCGGTGGCCAGATCCGCAGGCACCATCTCAAGGACCACGGCCGCGGCACCAGCATCGGCTACCGCATGGGCGTCGGCACGCAGCTGGTCCGCCCCCGCACCGCGCCCCTGGACCTTGAAACCGGACAGCGCGTTGACGGACTGCGGGGTGAAACCGATGTGCGCCATGACCGGAATGCCGGCGTTGACCAGCGCACGGATGCGCGGGGCGATACGCACGCCACCTTCAATCTTGATCATGTGTGCGCCAGTTTCGCGCATCATCTTCGCGGCGGACAGCACGGCCTGCTCATCGGAGGCCTCGTAAGTGCCGAAGGGTAAATCGGCAACCACAAGTGCGTTGCCAGCGCCCCGGACGACACCGCGAGCAAGCGGGATCATTTCTTCCAGCGAGATCTCGGTGGTGGTGTCGTAGCCGTAGACAACGTTTGCTGCAGAGTCGCCGACCAACAGCAGCTCGACACCGGCGGCGGAAAAAGCGCGCGCGGTGGAGTAGTCGTAGCAAGTCAGCATTGCCCAGGGGCGAGACTCAGCCTTCCATTCGGCCAGATTATTCAGACGAATCTTTTTTCCGCTCATGTCAATAGAGCATGCCATAGTCACCCGCAATTCGAGGCCACGAGGGCAGCGGTTATGACACGGGCGCGGCAGTTGGCTAGCCACGCCGGATGGTCAAAATGTGTACCGCGAATCCGGGCACCTGGGTAACGTTGGAAAGTATGAACAGTCAGCAGGAATTCGTCCTCCGCGCAATCGAAGAGCAAGATATCCGTTATATCCGCCTCTGGTTTACCGACATTTTGGGGTATCTGAAGTCCGTTGCCGTCGCACCGGCTGAGCTCGAGGGCTCCTTTGAAGAGGGCATCGGTTTCGACGGCTCCGCGGTAGAGGGCTTTTCCCGTGTCTCCGAGGCTGACACTATTGCGCAACCGGATCCCTCGACGTTCCAGGTCATGCCGCGCCTACATAAAGAAGACACAATCACGTCCGCGCGCATGTTCTGCGACATTGTCATGCCCGACGGGCAGCCGTCGTGGGCAGATCCACGCCAGGTGCTGCGCCGCCAAATTAAGGCGCTTGCCGACGAGGGCTTCCACGCGTTCATCCACCCGGAGATTGAGTTTTTCCTCGTAGAGAGTCTGGCTACTGATGGAAAGCCGCCGGTGCCAACGGACAATGGCGGTTACTTTGACCAGGCGGTCTACGACCGCGCACCGCGCTTTCGCCAAGAATCGATCACGGTGTTGGAAGACATGGGAATCCCTGTGGAGTTCTCCCATCACGAAAACGCGCCGGGCCAGCAGGAAATCGATCTGCGCTACGCTGACCCGCTGACTATGGCGGATAACGTGATGTCTTTCCGCTACATCATTAAGCAGATCGCAATGAAAAACGGTGTGCAGGCGACATTCATGCCGAAACCTTTCCAGGATTTGCCGGGCAATGGCATGCACACTCATATTTCCCTCTTTGAAGGGGACACTAATGCATTCCACGACCCGGATGATGAAAACCAGCTCTCCGACACCGCAAAGGGTTTCATTGCCGGCATTCTGACTCACGCCAGCGAAATTTCCGCTGTGACCAATCAGTGGGTCAACTCCTACAAGCGCACGGCATTTGGCGATGAGGCTCCGACGTCCGCGACATGGGGCATGGCCAACCGCTCGGCTCTCGTGCGTGTGCCCATGTACTCACCGGGTAAGGCACATTCGCGCCGGGTGGAAATTCGTTCCTTGGACTCGGCCTGTAACCCGTATCTTGCTTACTCGGTGATTTTGGCCGCCGGTTTGAAGGGAATTAAGGAGGGCTACCAGCTTCCGGAGCAGGCAGAGGACAACATCTCCGAGTTGACCAAGCGGGAACGACGTGCGATGGGCTACCGCGATTTGCCGACATCCCTGGAGGTGGCGCTGCAGGAGATGGAACGCTCCGATCTGGTGGCCGATGCTCTCGGTGACCATGTCTACGAGTTCTTCCTGCTCAATAAGTGGCGCGAGTGGCGCGAGTTCCAGCGTCAGGTGACGCAGTGGGAGCTGCGCACAACTCTGGATTACTAGTTTCCCCGTACCGCCCCCTTCCTTTTTCGTCTTTAATTTGTTTTTTGGGTGACCAGTTTCAATGGTGATGAATCGACCTCGCACATCTCGCCAATCAGTGCCGCGGCCCGCAGCGCTGGGCTTGCGTAACGACGATCGGACGCGGGCTGACCTGGAAGATTTGGGGTGGTACAACGAGGAGTCCCTACATCTGTTGTGGGGTCTTGCCGGAGCCAGCGACCCCAAGCTGGCGCTTATGGCGCTAGTGCGGCTGAAAGGCGCTCTCGACGAGCTGGAGCAGCAGGGAAAGCTGGAGAACTGGGCCACCTGGTCCGGTCTCGATGAAGCCATGCGCGAGCAGGTGCCGCTACGTACGCGTATGTTTGCGCTGCTCGGCGGCTCGAGTGCACTGGGCGATCACCTGGTTGCACACCCAGAAAAGTGGGTTCTGCTCCAAGCTGAGTTTCCAACTGAGGCAGACATGTTCCGCGAGATGCTCTCCAGCGTCGGGGCTGTGCCCGAGGTCATCGAACTCACTGATGAGGCCAGTCTGGAAAAGCAGGAGGATCCCGAGTATCGCAACCCCGTCGTTGCGCCCGCCACGCTTGAAGGCCCCGGTTTGTACCGTGCGAAGCTAACCGGCCGTGAGGCCGAAGTTGCGATGCAGTGCGCCTACCGCGACTTGATTATGCGTATTGCGTGCTACGACTTGGCTGGCACGTACCCACGGGGCCCTCGCCGTCCGGGACAGCCACAAGTCCCATTCCGTCAGGTCTCGGAGGCACTCAGTGATCTGGCTGATGCGGCGTTGACGGCTGCACTCTCTGTCGCGGTGCAACAGGTCTTTCCTTCGTCGCCGGTCTCAACACGCCTGGCCGTAATCGCCATGGGCAAGTGCGGTGCGGAAGAGCTGAACTACATCTCCGATGTGGATGTCATTTTCGTCGCAGAGCCGGCGGATGCCCGAGCCACCCGTTTGGCCAGCGAATTTATCCGGATTTCTTGCCACTGCTTCTTTGAGGTCGACGCGAATCTCCGACCGGAGGGTAAGTCGGGTGCACTCGTACGCACCGTGGATTCCCACGTCGCCTACTACAAGCGGTGGGCTGAAACCTGGGAGTTCCAGGCGTTACTGAAGGCGCGGCCGATGACAGGCGATATCGAGCTGGGCCGCGAATACATCGATGCTCTAGCTCCGATGGTGTGGACCGCCTCTCAGCGGGAATCCTTCGTCGATGATGTTCAACGCATGCGCGCCCGTGTGGTCCAAAACGTCCCCGAAGAGCTTCGCTACCGAGAGCTCAAGCTCGGTCGCGGTGGTCTGCGTGATGTCGAGTTCGCGGTGCAGCTGCTGCAGCTGGTCCATGGTCGCTATGACGATAGCCTCCGCGTGCTGCCAACTGTGATGGCACTCGACGCACTTGTCGAGGCTGGCTATATCGGTCGCGAAGACGGTGCCGCGCTGATTAACGCCTACGAGTTCGTCCGTCTGCTGGAGCACCGCCTGCAGCTGCAAAAGATGCGGCGGACGCATTTGTTGCCTGCCGACGACGACACCGAAGCTCTTCAGTGGCTCGGTCGCGCCTCTGGCATCGTCGGTGAGGGCGGCACCGATGCCAGCAAACCGCTGGCCAAGCAGGTTCGACTGGCCAGCTCACAGATCCGCTCCCTGCACAACAAGCTTTTCTACCGTCCACTGCTGAACTCCGTGGTGGAGCAGGACATTGGAACCCTGCAGCTATCGGCCGATGCGGCAAAGCGCCAGCTAGCCGCGCTGGGCTATCAGTACCCGGATCGCGCCTACGAGCATCTTTCTGCGCTGGCGGCGGGCACCTCGCGCAAGTCGCGTATTCAGGCGATGCTGCTACCGACGCTGATGGAGTGGCTATCGTCGACGCCAGACCCCGACGCGGGTCTGCTCAATTATCGCAAGCTCTCTGAGAAGCTCCACGACGAAACGTGGTTCCTGCGTACGCTGCGCGATGAGGGCGTCGTCGGCCAACGGCTGATGCGTGTGCTCGGTTCTTCGCCGTACGCGTCTGATCTGATTATGAGTGCGCCGGACGTGATTAAACGGTTCGGCGACGGTGCATCCGGGCCGAAGCTTCTGAATACCGACTCCGATGCAGTCGGGCGTGCGCTGGTCGCAGCGGCTGCCCGACACAACAGTCCAGCTAAGGCCATTGGTGTGGCACGTGCGTTGCGCCGTGCAGAGCTCGCGCGCATTGCCTCCGCAGATCTCTTCGGACTGATGGATGTGCAAGAGGTCTGTCACTCTCTGTCGATGGTGTGGGACAACGTGCTCGAAGCTGCCCTCGCCGCCGAAATCCGTGCGTGGTCGCTGGAGCATCCTGACTCGGAGGTCCCGGGCGTTATCTCCGTGATTGGTATGGGGCGACTCGGCGGTGCTGAACTGGGCTACGGCTCTGATGCCGACGTGATGTTCATCTGTGAACCCCGCAAGGACGCCGATGGAGCGCCGCTTGTCGACGATTCCGAGGCGGTCAAGTGGGCAACCAGGATTTGTGACTCGTTGCGTCGTCGGCTGGCAAAGCCAAGCCAGGACCCGCCATTGGAGGTCGACGTGGACCTGCGCCCAGAAGGACGCTCGGGCCCGATTGTCAGGACCCTGGATTCCTATGTGACCTACTACGAGCGCTGGGGTGAAACCTGGGAGATTCAGGCACTGCTACGTGCTACCTGGATTGCCGGCGATAAAGACCTGGGCACCCGCTTCCTTAAGGCCATCGATCCGCTGAGGTACCCACAGGGCGGAGCTGATGCCAAGATGGTCCGCGATGTCCGTCGTATGAAGGCGCGTGTTGATTCCGAGCGGCTGCCTCGCGGAGCTGATCGGCGTACCCACACCAAACTCGGTTCCGGTGCACTGACCGATATTGAATGGACTGTGCAGCTGCTAACCATGCTGCATGCCCACGAGGTGCCGGAGTTGCACAACACTTCGACGTTGGAGTGTCTGGAAGTGCTGAAAGACCGCGGAATTCTAGATGCGGAGGATACCGACGCACTTCGGGATGCCTGGCTGATGGCGACGAATGCTCGTAACGCGCTGGTGCTCACCCGTGGTAAGCGCACGGATCAGCTGCCCCAGCCGGGGCGTCAGCTGACTCAGGTCGCCGGTGCGGCGGGGTGGGAGGCATCGGATTCCAACGGTTTTATTGAGCACTATTTGCGTCTAACTCGTCACTCCAGCCGTGTCGTCAATCGTGTGTTTTGGGGTGAGGAGAACCCCGACCACGAGTAGACCGGGCAGAGGTCTGCCGAACCTCGCTGCGAGGCTGATTATGTGGCAGTGGGGTGCAGCCTTTGTCTTAGCACGGCGACCGGGCATAATGGTGGGCTATGGAACGCAACGTCGATTACTCGGTACGCCCTAGGTATGAGGATTTCATTCTCAACCTCGATGGCACCGACCTGCGTTTTTTATTGAGCCGCACGTGCCCAGCCGCTGATACCTCAGCTGCTGGGCAAGAGGCGGTGGAATTGCTGATGTCACAGGATTCAGCGCATACAGCGCTGTCTTTTTGTGATCCCGATGTTCTCGATGTGGCCCACTTAGTTCATATTCTGGAGGATTCCGCATCGCTGGATACCCTCA
The DNA here is from genome assembly GCF_030232615.1 of Corynebacterium sp. MSK035. Lineage (NCBI taxonomy): Bacteria > Bacillati > Actinomycetota > Actinomycetes > Mycobacteriales > Corynebacteriaceae > Corynebacterium > Corynebacterium sp. MSK035. The sequence goes on along the minus strand of NZ_JASPJP010000006.1, from coordinate 18,396 downwards.
CAGAAGTGGCTTATTGGGCATCGGATGCGGACGTGATGGCGCACGATACGCCGAAGGGTGTTGACCGCAAGCGTCGTCGCGTCGGCAAGCAGCAGCTTGAGCATGTGCTACGCCGTGGCCAGCGCCAGGGGCTCGTGTGGGAGGAACCGGCGGGCGTGTGGCATGTGCCGCCACATGTTTCGGAGGTGTTCCCGGCGGAACCGAGCCTCAGCTTCCGCGTCGCCGACTTGGTGGCGAATATGCCAGCGGATGTGCTGAGTCGCCGTATGGAGCGCATGGGGCTGGAGCCGGATAACGCGCCGGGAGAGGGCACATCGCGAGCTCTGAACGCCAGCGATTTAACGGTGCGGAATGTGCAGGCTCGCCAGGTGGAGCACATTGCAGGCTTCCTCTGCGATCCGGTGAAGGTGCGGGCTCTGGTGATGACAGCTCCGGTGGATATTCGCAATGAGCTGCGCTGGATGGCAACCGACGAGAAGTACTTGCCCTCCTATATGTGGTCTGAACTACGTGCTGACGCGGTGCGCTGGGCCGAAGAGCGTCTGCTGCTGACTGTGCTAGAAGAACCGGCGATGCCGACATTCGAGCAAGAATCGGAAGCACGCAACGAATCGACAGTGGTTGCCCGCCTGGTGGGTGCAGTCGCGCTGGCGCTCAAGGGCGACATGTGGTCGATTCGTAAGCCGCATCCGACGGAGTCTTTCCCGGCAACGCTGGAGTCAAAGGAATTGACCGAAGCTTCGGTGGCTGCGGTGGCGTTTGCTTCGGCGTTTATGGATGCTGCGGGCAGCGGCGACGGGCGCCTGAAGGACCCGTTGCACATGTATGAGGAATCGAGCCTGCTGTGGATTCAGGACTTCGCAGCGTCAATAGGGGCGAGCGCTTTCGCGGCGCCCTGGATTGTGGAGATGCTGGTCAACGCGGGATTGATTCACGCTGACAGCGGGCATCCGACGCCGCGCGCACTGCAGTACTGGTACAACGCTGATGCCTCGACCCGATGGGCGTATCTCGCGGCGGGCTTCCTCGTTGGTCGCGGTCCGTGGCACGGCGAGTTTCCGTGGGTGACTATGGGTGTCGATGATTTGTCGCATGCCACCCTTGCCTACGGCTACCCGTATGCCGCGCGTGAAGTAGTGTCACTGGCCGCGCAGCTGGAGGAAGACCAGAAGTTCTATGGCTGCTGCGTCGAAGGGCATATGGCTTGGAATGTCGACAACCTCTGCGCTCGCAATGGCGCCGATGGGGAAGCGATGGTCGGTTGGCTGCTGGAGCAGGCCGGCATTTTGGGCATTCTCTACCATGGGCACGCCTCCTGGCAGGCCATGGCTATCATGTATGCCTTGCACGACATTTGGCTGACTGATCAGCACGTCGGTGCTCAGCGCATGGCCGAACTCATCGCTGAGTATGCCGCTGGTCAGGTGCCGACGGCGGAGGCAGTCCAGATTGCCCGCCTGTTCAAGGATGCCGCACCTAACGAGCGCCTGGCTGCCACACTGGATGGCGTCGCCAGCAACCAGGTTGCCCTCGCGTTGGACTTCATCGGTGACCGCGAAACCTGCGCGGAAACCTCCCGCTGGATTATTTCCGAGGAGAGCCTGCGTCGCGCATGCCTCGCGGTTGACGGTGATGTCGATGTCCTGTTTTCCCAGCTGGGGCCACTGGTCAATAGTTCTATGAAGCTGGTCATCTACGCCGAGCTAGTTCGTATTACCAAGACCGAGAAGCTGCAGGAAATGTATGAGCGTGAGGCCGTAGCAGCAACGCCTTCGCTTGACGACGTCCCGGAGAACGCAGCCTCCGAAACTGACACCGGTGAGCGCGTTTCCCATGGTGCTCAGACTGATGGCAGCGAACGCACGGAGGATAGCGGCCACGCAGACTCCTCCGAGCAAGCGGAGGACTCGGAGGACTCGGATGACTCGGAGGGACTGGAAGGACCAGAGCAGCTTTCGCTGTTCTAGCCGCTCCGTCTCTCGACTTCCTGTAGTTCCTACTCCGTAGGTTCCAGCTCAAAACGGCTCTGCTGGGCGACAAAGCGTGCCGCCGCACGCTTTGCAACCAGCAGGCCAACGAAACCAATCACCCACACACCGACGACAGCCAACCAGCCAATGCGGAAGGTCTCCCAGGTGTAATTTCCATCGGGAGCTGCAATATCCAGCAGGAAGCCGACACCTTGTGCAGCGAGCATGGTGGCCACAAAACCGCCCATATTCGCCAACCCAGTGCCGGTGGCGAGTACCTTGCGATCGACCTCTTCGCGCACTGAGTCAAAGCCGAAGTTGGACATTGCACCAAGACCGGCCATTAGGATGTTGACTACGATAATTGCCCAGTACGCTGGTGGGTTGCTCGGTGCCAGGAACACAATCCAGACGGCCATGTTGATAAACGCGATTGCGACAACAACCTTGATACGGTCGCGGCCGGTGCGTGCCGAGACCATGCCCATCAACGGCCCGGCGATAATTACTGACAGCGTGTTAACGACCAGCACCACACTGGCCTCGGAGGGCTTAAGACCCATACCTAGCATCATCAGAGGCATGCCCCACAGCAATGTGAAGATGCACTGATGCATCAAACCAGTCCAGTGAGTGAAGAAACCCTGCCAGCACACCGGGTGAGTGGTCACAATCTTCAGAGTCTGGCCGATAGTTAGTTTCTCATCGGCTGCGGCAGAGGCTCCGCCATCGGCAGCCGTTTTCGCGGCCTTCTTGGCGGCGCGGCGTTTACGAAGTGACATCTTGGCTGTGGAGGAGTTTTCCGGGACGTCGGCAAGCGCGATCATGCCTACGATAGCGATGAGAAGACCCGCGGTGCTCAGCGACAAGAACGCGGGCACCCACCCCGCGGCGTGCAGAATCGCGAGGAACGGGACCGCAGAGATGAACTGGCCGAGCTGGCCAAGACCAGCCGTGAGCTGCGTGAACAGCGGAGTGACGCGCAGTGGGAACCACGCGGGAAGCAGCCGCATAGCACCGAGGAATGCGGTGGCATCGCCGGCGCCGATGAATACACGAGCGATGACAGCCAGTGGATACGATGTCGTAAACGCGATGATGACCTGGCCCAGCGCCATAATCAGTGCGCCCACGACCATGGTTTTCTTGGCGCCGACGCGGTCAATGATGATGCCCGTCGGAATTTGTGCCAGAGCGTAGACGCCAACCTGCACGGCGGTGAACAGCGCGAGTTGGGAGGCGTTGATATGGAAGCGATCGAGCGCCTCGACGCCAGCGACACCCATGGAGGTGCGGCCGACGATGGCAACGATGTAGGTAATCAGCGCCGCCAGCCAGACGGCAATCGCGCGGCCAGTGACGTGCTCGCGCGGGTCCTTTGCCACCGCTGTGGCGGGCTGATCTGTTGATGAAATTTGATCTTTACCGTTACGCTGCTTTACCACTCGCCACATTGTAGACCCCATCAACCAACCGGCCTGAAGTTGGGTCGCACCGGGGGTTCTAGGCAGCCCGATTATGCCTGCGGCAATCTACCTTTGTGCCTTAGCCAGAACTTCCTTCACGAAGTCCGCAACCACCAGCCGTGAGACCTTGAAATCAATTACGGCAACGGAGGCCTCATCGGAGTTGGAAACGTCATGGAAATAGGCGTCGAGCTGGGCAAAGTCCTCAGGTGTGCCGACACTGAAACCGTGAGCGCCATAGGCACGTCCGACTGCGGCGAAGTCGTAGTCGGCAATCTCCATGGACGAGGTGTCCAACCCGACATCGCCAAACTGGTGCAGCTCCGCGCCGTAGGCAGCATCGTTAATGAACACCACGCAACCGCCACGACCACGTCGCAGCTGCTCAATCGCCGCAGGTAAATCCGCAATACCCATCGTGCCGCCACCGTCACCGGCGACTAGCACGCAATAGTCCTCGGGCCGCGCTGCCGCGAGGCCGACAAGCGACCCCATCCCCAAACCAATTGACTGAATCGCCGTGCCCACAATCACTTGCTGCTGCGGACCAGGCACATCGAGATACTTCGGTACCCACCCCAGGAAATGGCCACCGTCAGTACACACAGCGCGCTGATTGGGCAGGATACGATTCAGATACTGCAGGCACGCCCGCGGATCCAACCGGCCATCCGCGCACGTCAGCGACTCGACCTCCGCTGTCGTCGGCAGTGTCTTCAACTCCGCACGCCATGTGCTTGACGACGCCCGGGGCTTCTCCAGCTGCTCTGCCAGTACGGGCAGAAGTTCCTCCAACTTAGCCAATAGCGGTGTCACGGACGGCTGAGCGGCGGGATGGGGTTCGTCGACAACCTGGATAATCTTCGCGTCCGGTGCAAACATGTTGCCGCCACGGTTTTGGAAAGCGTTGAAGCTTGCTCCCAGGAACAGCACCACATCGGCCTGTCGAGCTAGCTCCACCTGCCACGCGTGCGCAAAACCGCCCACGGTGCCAATCTGCCACGGACTGGAAAGCACATGACGAGCCATCGCTGAGTGCATAAACAGTGCCCCCGCACCGTCCCCGATGCGGCGAACTAGATCTGCGGTACCAGAGAGCAACACACCTCTACCAGCAATAATGAGTGGGCGACGGGCAGTTTGCAGTTCCTCGGCCAGCGACGCGACAGTTGACTCCAACCATTCTGGTCGGCCGGTGTGCAGATGCTCCTGATTAGTCGACTGTGTTTCAGACGCAGATGCCGTAATCGGTGCTTCTTGGATGTCATAGGGGAGCAGCAGCACGACAGGCTGCCGAGAACTCAGTGCGTGCTGGACCGCAAAGTTTGCGTCGTCAAGCGCGGACTCGGGAGTAACGGTGCGATGACAGACGTCGAGGGCGTCGAGGAGCGCCGCCTGATTAAGGTCAAAGGGACGTGGGCGTTCCGGGTGCGTGCCGACGACAAAAATTAGCGGAATACGGGCTACTCGAGCCTCGGCCAGAGTGGTTAGCGCATTGGTAAATCCTGCGCCGCAAGTGGCGGTCGCGATGGCAAGCCCTCCACCTGCACGGTGGAATGCATCGGCGGCCCCGACAGCAGCCGATTCGTGTCGGACGGAGGAGTAGCCGAATCCCGATTCAGTAAGGGCTGACGTGAAGTGGGAGTTCGCGTTGCCGATGAGACCGAAGCAGTGGTCGCAGTGCTGGGCCAGTGTGTCGGCCAGCGCCCGCGAGACCGTGGTTGTCTTTTGGGAACCTTCCTGCGGGGAAGATGCGGGCGCGTGGGGCATAGGACGGCTATTAACTCGAGTGAAACTCATGTGAACAATTGTGAGGTAATCACGGGGGTAATAACAGCCCTATAGCCCAAGATAATGCCGTTTGCCCTTAAAAAAGAGGGCACTATTCCACATCGCTGCTGCGCGGATGGGGGGGGAGGTTGGGCTATGCCCGGTTTTAAGCCACGTTGTCGTCGATGAACTTCTTCACCACATCGACATCATTCGGCAGCTCAGTAACGCGGCGCGGGGCATTCATGATGTCCGCGAAACGCTCCGGGCAGTCCGGCTCGCGTCCGGTGGCCTCCAGGATGGTCTCGGAGAACTTTACCGGCAGAGCGGTCTCCAGGCAGACAATTGGGGTGGATACCTGGTCTACCAGGCCGCGGGCGACGTGGATGCCGTCAGCGGTGTGCGGATCGACCATGACCTCTAGGCGCTCCCAGCAGTCCTTGATGGTCTCGACGCGGTCAGCGTGAGTCGAGCGACCGGAGAGGAAACCGTACTGGGCAGAAGCCTCCGGGAAGATCGGATCAGCAGTAAGAGAGAAGCCGCCCTCCTTGACCTTGACACCAAAGAGGTCTGCAGTGCGCTCAGCATCGCGCCCCAGCAGATCGAAGATGAAACGCTCGAAGTTAGACGCGCGGGAGATATCCATCGATGGGGAAGAGGTAGCCTGAGTCTCCGCAGCGCTGCGCACGCGGTAGGCACCCGTGCGGAAGAACTCATCCAAGACATCGTTTTCATTGGTAGCCACAATCAGGCGGTCAATTGGCACACCCATCTGGCGCGCAATATGGCCGGCGCAAATATCACCGAAGTTGCCGGTCGGCACACTGAAGCTGACCTTCTGCGCGTTGTTCGCCTCAGCACCGTTGCCGCCAGTGACACGAATCCACGAGGAGACGTAGTACACGATCTGAGCCATCAGGCGAGCCCAGTTGATGGAGTTGACTGCGCCAATGTGGCGGCTGGCCTTGTACTCCAAGTCACCGGAGACCGCCTTAACGATGTCCTGGCAATCGTCGAAGACACCGTCGAGGGCGACGTTGTGAATGTTGGCATCCTGCAGACCAAACATCTGAGCCTGCTGGAACGCGGTCATTCGACCAGCCGGAGTTAGCATGAACACGCTGATTCCCTCACGGCCGCGCATTGCATACTCGGCCGAGGAACCCGTGTCACCAGAGGTGGCGCCGAGGATGTTCAGGGTCTCGCCACGACGAGCCAGTTCATACTCGAAGAACTCACCGAGCAGCTGCATCGCCATATCCTTGAATGCCGCTGTGGGGCCCATGGACAAGTGACCGATGTAGAGCTGATCTTCCAGCTTCGTCACCGGCACAATATCCGGATCGGAGAACTTCGGGTAGGTGTACGCCCGTGCACAGATACCGCGCAAATCCTCCAGTGGAATGTCGTCCACAAAAAGGCTGACGACCTCTGCAGCCAAGGCTGCGTAACCGTCGTCGACAAGCACGGAGCGCCAACGCGTCAAAGTGGCATCGTCAACCTGTGGGTACTCGACCGGCAGGTAGAGGCCACCGTCGTTAGCGAGACCTCCCAGGAGAATGTCTGAGAACTTGTGCGGCGTGCGCTCTGGGTCGCGAGTCGAAATGAAGTCCAAGGCGGGCCCCTTACATGTATGCCAACACCCGCCGCATCGGCCCATAAGAAGGCCTTTTGAAAGATTGCGACGGGGTTGACCGGTGGATGTTTTCTTTAATTTTTACATATGCACCGAAGCCAGTTAGGCCTCGGTTGTGGAAGATGCGGAATTGGCCTCTTCAGCGTCGAAGCTGAGCTCTTCGGAACGGTCGATGACATCATCCTTGGCAAAGCGGTTAACAATCATGGCAATTGCACCGTCACCAGTGACATTACATGCGGTACCGAAGGAGTCGATGGCGACGTAGGCGGCAATCATCAAAGCGACCTGCTCCTGATCGAAGCCCAGCATGGACTGCAGCACACCGACCGCGGCCATAATTGCGCCACCCGGAACGCCCGGAGCCGCAATCATGGTGATACCCAAAGTGAGAATGAAGCCGATGGCCATGCCCGGCGAAAGCGGCTTGTCCGCCATGAACATCACCGCAAACGCGAACAGCGTGATCTTCATCATCGAACCGGCCAGGTGGATGGTTGCGCACAGCGGCACGGTAAAGCCAGCGACCTTCTCCGAGACACCATTCTTCAGCGCGGCCTTGTACGTCACCGGAATGGTAGCGGCCGAGGAGGAGGTGCCGAGTGCGGTGACGTAAGCCGGCAGCATGTTCTTCAGGGACGTCCACGGGCTACGGCCAGCGATGGCGCCAGCGATGGAGAACTGGATTGCCAACAGGAGCACGGTGCCGATGACTGCCAGAAGCAGCACCTTGAAGAACATCGACAGCGTCGTGGTCAGGTTGCCGTTCATGCCCATAGACAGGAACATGCCAAAGATGTAAATCGGCAGCAGCGGGATGATAAACGCCGAGATGATCTTCATAATCACGTCGCGCAGCTGCGTCGCACCGCGGTAGAGCGAGTCCGACTTCACGGTGGTCATCGCCACACCGACCGTGAAAGCCAGCAACAGGGCGGTCATGACGTCAAACGGCGGTGGCATCTCCACATTGAAGAAGCTCTCCAGCGCGCCCTCATCAATATCCACCGATGCGCCGGCTTGGTCAGCGCCGAGCAGCCAAGGGTAGAGCCCCTGGGTGGCGGCGTAGGCCAGCAAGCCTGAAAACACCGTCGAGCCGTAGGCGATAGCAGTGGTAATACCCAGCCACTTTCCGGCGCCGCGGCCCAGGCTGGCAATCGCCGGCGTGATGAGGGCAAAAATCAGCACCGGGATAAAGAAGCCCAGGAAGTTACCAAAGAGGCCATTGAAAGTGACAAAAATTCGAGCCAGCCATTCCGGGAAGAAAAAGCTGCAGACAATGCCCAGAATAATCGCGACAATAACGCGGAATAGGAGCGTTTGCGTAAAACGCATTCGGGTACTCATAGTCAATCCTTGTTCGGATGGAATTTACTTCTCTAGCGTGCGGTATTTACGTTATGCAACGCAAATAACCGGGTGTGGTTTTACGCCTTTTCGGCTACCTCTTCTGCAACGGTCTCGTCGGCAAGCACACTCGCCGGGCGATTTGCGCGCTGCTTTCGCGTGACGACGTCAATTGCGTAACCAATTACCGTCGCTGCCAGAGTTGGCAGGAACCATCCGAACTCGATGGTCTGACCAGGTACGAGACTGAGGAAGTCCGCCAAAGCAGAACCACCGACACCCAAACCGGAGAGCACCGAGATACCCGACCAGATGGTGGCAACCCAGACGCCCAGGCGGTAGGTGTAATGCAGCTTGAAGGAGTAGGAAATGACCGGGTCGAGAAGAGTCAGTGCAATCAGCGTGATAGCCGGCGGGTAAATAAAGGTGATGATTGGCGCGGCAATCGCCAGTACCTGAGACAGCCCCTGTGTTGCCATTACGAAGGACATGACCGTGAAGATAATCGCCCATGCCTTGTAACTGATGCCCGGAAGTAGCAGGTTGAAGAACTCGCTGGTGGCGGCAATCAGGCCGACAGCCGTGGTCATACATGCGAGCAGAACGATGAGGCCGAAGACGATTTGTCCGACCTGGCCCATGGCCAGCTTGGAAGCCTCTGCGAGAATGCCCGAGCCGTTATCGAAGGAGGCGGCATTCGGCAGCACCTGGCCGACATAGCCCAGACCCAAGTAGATGATGGCCAGCAAAATGCCGGCGAACAGGCCTGAGATCATTGTGCCGCGAACCATACGCTTGCCCTCTGGGACACCGCTGACGCGGAGGGCAGAAATGACAATGATGCCGAATGCCAGGCCGGCGATGGAGTCCATTGTGAGGTAGCCCTCGACCAGGCCGGAGGCAAATGGGGTAGAGGAGTACTTCTCAATTGGCGCAGCCGGAGCGGCATCGAATTTGAATGCCGACATTCCAACCAATACAACCAAGAGAATTAGCAGAGCCGGGGTGAGGATCTTGCCCAGTTTGGACACAATTTCATTCGGATTCCACGCAAGTGCTAAGGCGATACCGAAGAAAACAAAGTAGAAGGCCGCAGCGACGGCCAGTGAATCACTGCCGAAAATCGGCTGGACACCGGTTTCGTACGACACGGCACCGGTACGCGGCAGAGCGTAGAAAGCACCGATGGAAAGGTATGCGATTACCGGGAAGCCTAAGGAAAAGATGCGGCCCGCGCGAAACGCTAGGTCACGCAGGTTGTTGCCTGAAATGGCGATGGCGATGATGGCCAGAACTGGCAACGCCACACCGGTGAGCAGGAAGCCGGTGATTGAGGGGCCAAAATTGGTACCGGAATCCACTCCGAGCTTCGGCGGGAAGATGAGGTTGCCCGCGCCGAAGAACATCGAAAACAGCATGAGAGCTGTAACAACGATAATGGAAGCGAAAGACTTCGGGGACTCCACTCCGCTCGACTTGGTCATGAGAATTGTGTTCTTTCTAAATTAGTGTCGCCCGTAAGGTCAAGGGCGATGCTGCAAGCTGCTGTGGCGACGCCGTTGTTGCCTGTGCTGCGGTGGCGCAAACGCCCGTTACAACAGCGCAATTGCAGTTCGTGTGCCCATGTAGATGAAAGGCCACGATGTCGAAAACTGACACTCTTAATGTGAAATTGTGAATTTTCACGGGCTGGGTGGAGCCTGATGCGTGAATTAAGTTGCGGCTTGTATGAGCCGTCTTTATTGGAATTATTAAGGGGCTTCGACGGCGTTGGTGGTGCCGACGAAGGCACTCTATTTATCCTAATGGGGCGTTCGAGAGAGAGAAAATCAAGAAATTTCCCAGAAAATTTGCTGCCTGTGATGGGGCAGCGAACATAAGAGAAAGAGCCTGGCGCACACGTTTACGCTGACAGCGTGTGTACGCCAGGCTTAGTGCTAATTCCGTCGCTCTACAGCAGATCCTTCACCTTCGGATCCACCAGCGCGGTCACTGCGGCCTTCGCATCGGCCGCAGTTTCGGCATCGACAGCGTATGCTGCCATCTGCTGGCAGGTAGCGCGGTCGTGGAGGCGGAGAGCGGCGCGGACGGCCGGCACCTTCTTGGAAGCCATGGACAGCGAGCTCACGCCGAGGCCCACCAGGACCAGTGCCAGCAGCGGGTCACCGCCGGCTTCACCGCAGACACTAATGGGCTTGCCGGTAGCATTGCCGCCCTTGCATGCGGACTTAATCATTTGCAGCACAGCCGGCTGCCATGGCGATAGGAGATCCGCCAGAGCCCCCTGCATACGGTCGGCCGCCATAGTGTACTGCGACAAGTCGTTAGTACCAATGGAGGCAAAGTCCACAATGGACAGCAGCTGCTTCGCGCGAATTGCTGCTGCGGGGACCTCAATCATGATGCCGACCTTCGGCAGGCCACGCTCCCGTGCCTTGTCTGCAAACCACTTTGTTTCTTCGACCGTTGCGATCATCGGAGCCATAACCCGCAGGTCAGCCTTACGGCCGGTGGCGTCAAACGCAGCGGCGAGTGCATCCAGCTGCGTATCCAGCAAATCTTCCCGAACCTGCGACAGGCGCAGTCCGCGGCGACCCAGCGCCGGGTTTTCTTCCTCGCCTAGGTCGGCAAAGCTCAGCGGCTTATCCGCACCCGCATCCAGCGTGCGCACAACCACGCGTCGCTCACCGAATGCCTTCAGCACACGAGTGTAGGTTTCCGTTTGTTCCTCCAAACTCGGAGCCTTGTCGCGGTCGAGGAAAAGGAACTCAGTACGGAACAGGCCGGTGCCCTCATTATCTTGCGCTGCTGCAGACTCACCATCTTCCGCCGTACCAATGTTGGCCAGCAGATTCACGGGGTACCCATCAGCGGTCTTGCCTGCGCCCACAGACTGTGCCAGGGCTGCTTCCCGGCGTCGAGCGCGCTCTTCTAACGCGGCGACCTCATCGGCGGTCGGATTCGCAATTACCTCACCGGCGCCGCCGTCAATGGCGACGAAGGTACCGGCCTCGAGTTCCATGACGCCCTTCGCCTTAACGACGGCTGGAATGCCCAGCTGTGCTGCGAGGATAGCCGTGTGACTGGTCGGCCCGCCACCGGCGGTGGCAATGCCTACGACAAACTCGGGGTCAAGACCCACGGTTTCGGCGGGCGCGAGATCGTCGGCAAGCAGAATAGTGGGGGTGGAAACATCCGGGACGCCCGGTTTTGGCAGGCCACGCAGCTCGCAAATTGTGCGGTCGCGAACATCGTAGAGGTCGGTGACACGTTCAGCCATGTAGCCACCGAGACTGGTTAGGAGCTGCGCGTAGTCTTCAACGGCATCGTGAACGGCCTGGGTGATGCCGGAGCCTGCCTTGAGTTTCTTCACCACGGCCTTGGCGAGCGCCCTATCGGAAGCCAGTTGCGCAGTGGCCTCCAGAATCGGGCGTGCCTGCGGGCTGGAGTGCTCAGCCTGCTTCTTCAGCGACTCTGCGACGTTGGCCATCGCCGCGCGGACGCGCTCACCATCGGCGACGGGATCGGTCGACGACGGCTCTTGAGTATCAACTCCCGGGGCGGGGAGTACCTTTACTACTTCAGCGCTGGCCGTACCGGTCGAGACACCGATGCCATAGATGACAGTGTGCTGCTCGTTCATTGCTTCCGATCTCCTTTTCGGGACCTCTGCGGGGATACTCGTCGGTCGTGGTGTGCCGTGGTGTTATCCAGGAGCGTTCTAGCTGGGCTTACTCGGCATCAAGGTCGCGCTCGAGCATGGCTGCAAGCTCGTCCAGAGCTGCAGCTGCGGAGTCGTCCTCGCAGCTCAGCGTGACTTCGTCGCCGTGCTTAGCGCCGAGGGTCATGACCTCCAGGATCGAGGCGGCATCGGCCTCTTCGTCGTCAAGGGAAATGACAATGTCGTAGTCGTACTCAGCAGCAGCCTGAGTGAACAGGGAAGCCGGGCGAGCGTGCAGGCCTACGGAGGAACCGATGGTAGCGGTACGAGTAATCATGGTTGAATCCTTTCGGGTCGAATATGTGAAATTTTCTGACTCAGGCACAGTGCCTGTACACCCCACCGCTGGTGCTTGCTTAGCATCAACGTCGCGCACGCTCCGGGAAACCCTGGAGGCGGTGGGAGATACAGCCGCTGCCTGCACAATGCGTGCAATGTGCAGGGTGAGGTAGGAAACTTCGTCTTCCGTCAGCCCCGACCCCAGACGCAGTTCAATGACTGCGGAGATACGCTGTGCGCAGCGAAACGCCTCTGGGGCGGAGTCACGGATGGCCTGGCCAATAGCGGAGGAGTTATCTTTCAACTGCTCATGCTTGGCAATCCGGACGAACAAGTAGCGCAGGTGCGTGATGAAGCGCCCTACATTGACAGTCTCTGGCTCCAGCGTGATACCAAAATCACTTTCAATGATTGTGAGCAGCTGCTGCAGCACGCCCGTCATGGTGTAGGTGAAGCTCAAATCACCCGTGGCAAACCCGGCGTTGACCAGGTGCAACGTAATAGCCACTGCTTCGGAACGGGGCAATGGTGCTATACGACGGTCATTGAGAGCGTGATTGATATGCGACAAAATCGCCTGCGCCTGCGCGTATTCTTCACTATAAAGTTGGCTGACTTCCGCGAGCAGCGGGTAATCTGCTCGCTGCCCGTTAGCTGCCCTCATGATGGCGAAACCAATGTGATCGGCTAACGCCACAAGGAGGGAAGCGTTCTTCGTCATCGATTCCGGCAGGCCGGCTGCGGTTACCGCATCGGTCACAAGAGTCATGTGAGCCAGCGGAATTTCTGTGAGCATCGTGGCAATATGGTCCGGATCACGGCCTTCCGCTGGGACAAAGATGCGAACAACTTTGCTCGAATCAACCGGCTGCCCCGGGCGGGCCTTGAAGCCAATGCCGCGGCCGGTGATGATTTTCTCGCCGGTCGCGTCCTTGGCCAGGACCACGTTGTTATTGAATACTCTCAGGATTTCCATGTCGGTAACCGTGAACTCCTCCATAAGTTGAGGGATTTCAGGCCGGTATGCCTTCTAGAAATCAATTATGGCTGAACTTCGATGACCGTGTCGCCGGCTTGGACGGAGATGCCGGTGACCGGGGAAACCTCGGTCAGCTTCTTGGTATTGGTGATGGTCATCAGTGTCGTGGTTGGGTAACCAGCTTCCTTGACCTTGTCGAAATCGACCTCGGCAAGTACATCGCCGGCCTCGACGTGCTGCTTCTTGGAAACCTGGACATCGAAGCCTTCACCGGCCATCTTGACTGTGTCGATACCGACGTGGACGAGTACCTCTACACCGTCATCGGTCTTAATACCGAAGGCGTGACCGGTCTTTGCCACAGTCATCAACGTGCCCGATACGGGTGCGACCACGGTAGAACTGGTTGGCTTGATACCGACACCGTCACCGAGAGCACCGGAGGCAAAGACCGCGTCGCCGGCCTCGGCAAGGCTGACAACCTCACCGGCAACCGGGGCCTGCACCTGTACAGGCTTGGTATCAACGGCAGTTGCGACACCACCGGCGCCAGCTGCCGCAGCAGCCGGTGCGGCAGCCTCGGCGTTGGTACCAGCGTCACCGGAAGCCTCAGCTGGAGCCGAATCGGAGCCACTGGTGGCAGCGTGTGGGGTGGCGTCGCTGGGTTCGTCGTCAAGCTCTGCGGCGCGTGCGGCCTCGGCCTCAGCCTTCTCTTCCGGCGTGCGGTAGTCGGTGAGAATGATGGCGAACATGGCGACGAAGAATGCCACGGCGACGGAAATCAGGTAGACCCACATCGGTTTGAACACGACAGTGGTGATGAGGGAGGTGAAGACGAAGGCGTTGGTTGTCACACCACTGAACGGAGCCGACAGGATGGCGATAGTCAGACCGCCGGCAAAACAACCGAGCAGCATGCGTGGGTAGATCCGCTTGAAGCGCAGGTGAATACCGTAGAGGGACGGCTCGGAGATACCACCGAAGAGACCGGCAGCGAGTGCACCCGTTGCAGTTTGGCGCATCTGAGTGTCGTGGTCGCGCATGGAAAGAACCAGCACACCGGCAGTTGCTCCGAAGCAGGCGAAGTTCCAGGCACCCATCGGGCCTTGGATGAAGTCGTAGCCGAGAGTCTGGATATTGACCAGCATCAGCGCATTCAGTGGCCAGTGCAGACCCAGTGGCACCAGGAACGGGTAGAGCATCGGGATGAGAATTGCGAACACAAACGGTGCGTTCGAGTTCATCCATGCCAGGCCGGAGCCGATGCCGTTACCCAGCCAGATTCCCAGTGGGCCGATGAGGAAAGCGGTCAGCGGAATCATAATCAACATGGAGATAAACGGCACGAAGACCATCTGCACATTCTCCGGGAAGATCTTCTTCAAACCGTGGTAGACCACTGCCAGGATGGCGACCATGATCAGCGGTACAAAGACCTGTCCGCCGTAGTCATTGAGCTGCATTGGCAGGCCGAAGATGTTGGCGGTGAAAGTTTCGGTACCGAGTTCCTCGTTGACTGTCTTGATGGTGTCCGAGAAGCGATCGGTATCCTGCAGACTCATAAACTCCGGCGTCATTAGGGCAGCCATGATGGCTGCGCCCAGCCATGGATCTACCCGCAGCTTCTTCGCTGCGTTGTAGGCGACCATGATTGGCAGGAAGTAGAAGACGCTGCGCCACATGGCGTCAACAAAGATCCAAGTAGCGGACTTATCCTCAGCGCGGAAGTCGACGATGTTCAGACCGTCGAGAACCGCGGCAATAGCGATAATCAGCGATGCGCCCAACAGCACGCCCAGGATTGGGCGGAACGAATCGGAGAGGTACTCGAAGAAGTTGTCCAACCAGGAGTACTTGCCGCGTGCCTTCGAGCGAGCTTCTGCCTTAACGTCTGCGTCGGACTTAGTGGCGACTGCGCCGGCGCCCTTCATTTCCGGTAGATGCTTAATTGCCGTGTACATCGATTCGACGCCACCGCCACAGATGACCTGGTAGCGGTTATCGCCCTGGTGAACGACACCGAGTACGCCCGGCACCTTGTCAATCTTGTCCTCGTTGATCTTGGAGACATCACCGAGTTCAAAACGCAGACGCGTCGCACAGTGCGTCATGCTTGTGATGTTTCCGGGTCCACCGAGGTTTTCAACTATTGCCCTCGCGCTGGAATCTTTTGACGACCCCATCGTGACCTTCCTTCACAGTAAGCAGGGCCGTTAAACGCAAAAAGACCCGAGGCGCCACAAACTGTGGGCCTCAGGTCTTGCCTCAAAAGAGTAACAACCCTGGGTTGATATCTATTAACTTCGACCCTACTCCGCTTTACATAGTTTTGACAAGGTAGTAATTCAAGCTCAAATTTCACATTTGGGGATAGCCTGGATTGTCTGTGGACAACCGCATGCAACCTATTTCGCGCTCAGTGCGGAAGTCGTAAGGTGGCAGCTATGAGGATTGGAGTTTTAGGTGTAGGAGCTGTCGGCGGCTGGTTTGGCGGTCGCCTCGTGCAAGCGGGTTATGATGTCGTCTTTCTCGCCCGCGGCGAGACCCTGACACGTCTTCGTGAGGTGGGGCTCACGCTTATCGACGAGCACGGGGAACGCAGCATTATCCCCGTCAAAGCAGCCGACAATTGGGGTGAACTCACTGCCGATGGCGTCGACGTCGATGTTGTGATTGCGGCAACCAAGGCGCTGCCGGGCAACGATCCTTTCCCGCAAGTTCCGGCTGGTGCAGCAGTGGTGACCACCCATAACTCGGTGGAAATCCCTTATTTGGCAGCGGGGCGGTTCGGTGAAGACAAGGTGTTCCCGGGTGTTATCCGCGGTTTCTTTATCCACACTGGCCCGGCAGAAGTCACCTTCCGACCAGGACCGATGAGCCTGAACATCGGCACATTCGATGACTCCACTAATGACCTGGTCGGGGCAGTTATCGAGGCATTGCACATGGCTGGGCTCGGTGGCGAACAGCTCCCGGATATCTGGGTCGATATCTGGGCAAAAGCGATGTTCGTGGCTAACCTCGGTGCCCTAGGTGCCCTGGCTGATAGTCCGATTGGTTACTTGCGTTCGGAAATGCGCGACAGCTTGACGCGGATGTTTGAAGAAACCGAGGCAGTCGGTCGAGCCTGCGGCGTTGCGCTGCCAGAGGACATCGTGTCGCGGACCTTGGCCTTTACTGATGATCAAGGGTACGACAACACCTCGTCGATGCAGCGCGACTACACCGCGGGACTTACCAATGAGCTCGATGCCCAGATTGGCGCAATCCGCCGGATGGGGCAGAAGGCGAAAGTGGAAACGCCGACGCTGG
Organism: Corynebacterium sp. MSK035; assembly: GCF_030232615.1. NCBI lineage: Bacteria > Bacillati > Actinomycetota > Actinomycetes > Mycobacteriales > Corynebacteriaceae > Corynebacterium > Corynebacterium sp. MSK035. The sequence goes on along the minus strand of NZ_JASPJP010000006.1, from coordinate 1,916 downwards.
ATCTGGTGTATGGCGCTCTGGTTGGGCGTCAACACAAGCATAAGAATTAAGAGCTGCGGTGCTCAGCTAAGTCAAACCGGAATTGGGGGATTGGAAAGACTGATGAAAATTGGATCGGACTACACGGAAAACAATGGGCTCATCATCGGTGAGGATGGATTGGCTCGACCGGCATGGGCTGCTCACAGTGAGCTGCTGAGAGAGTACTACGACACCGAGTGGGGGATGCCGGTGCGCGATGAGCAAGGACTATTCGAACGGCTCAGCCTGGAGGTATTTCAGGCGGGGTTGTCGTGGGAGACAGTGCTGAAGAAGCGGCCCGCGTTTCAGGAAGCCTTCGCGAACTTCGACCCCGATGCGGTTGCTGATTTCGATGACGAAGATGTCGAAAGATTGATGAATGATGAACGAATCATTCGGAATCACAGGAAGATTACCGCGGTAATCAATAACGCCGCGGCGACGATTGCTCTGCGTGAAAACGGCGGCTTAGCCGAGTTGATGTGGTCGTTTAAACCGGAGAAGTCTCCCGAGCCACGTTCAATCGAAGAGGTGCCCAGCTACTCCGAGGAGTCCAAGGCGCTTGCCAAGGCATTGAAGAAAGCTGGTTTTAAGTTCGTAGGCCCCACCACGGTCTTTGCATCAATGGCTGCCGTGGGGATTGTCGATATCAACATTGTTGGCGCACATCGGCGCGGTGCCTCTGGCGTTTTTGGCTAGGGGAAAGGGGGATTTAACTAGCTAGGGGGAAAGAAAAGAGCGTGCCACCCGGCACGCTCAAAATCTTTCGGTTCGTGTAGAACTACTTGTTCTCGTAGGAGTCGGAGTAGTTCTGGCCGTCCTCAGAGGTCCACTTCATGGTGTCCTTAGTGAACGGCTGCTCCCAGCCGTTTTCAATCTCGGACTCCGGAGCGGTCGGCAGACCAATCTCGTTTTCCAGTGCGCCGTTGGCAACCCAGGTCTCGCGAATCTTACCAATCAGCGGCTGTGCACCGTTGGTCTCCGGGGACTCAACGAAGGTGACGTTCTCGTATTCAGCGGCAACTGCGTCGCCGACCTTCTTAGCGGACTTGAACTCGCCAGCCTCAGAATCGTACGGGGAGGTGAAGGAAGAAGCTGCCTCGGTGATGGACTCAGGCAGGTCAGCCTCTGCCACATCCTCGCCAGCAGCGTCGCCCAGACCCAGACCGTTCATAGCCTCGCCGGCCTTGTCCTTAGCGCCATCAGCAGCCTCGCCGGCCTTGTCCTTAGCGCCGTCCATAGCGTCGCCAGCCTTATCAGTGGCGTCGGTTGCTACCTGGCCAGCCTGATCCTTGGCGTTGTTAGCAGCATCCTGTGCATCATCGGAAGAACATGCAGCCAGGCCGCCGAGTAGGGCGGCGGAGCCGACGATTGCGGTAGCGATACGGGTCATCTTCTTGTTCTGCATTTCAAAACCACTTTCTTGAGAGCTAACTAAGTTACCTATTCAATTATTGGCATCTTCCACTATTCGCCAGAATTAAATTCAAAGAGAAATTGACAATTCTTTTGAATATCAGGCATTGGAAGAGGGCGTGGCTTTAAAGCCGTACAGAAGGAACACTAGGTAATTCTGAGGCTTGCGCAAGTCAAATAGCGTGAATCTGTGCACTCTATGCACTATTTGTTACCGAATTTGCGTGATTGCGAAATTGGAATAGTGCTGGTGAGGGCGTTGCGAGTAACGGAAAGGTATCAATCTTATTAAGCTTGACGTTTATTGCTTATTTTCTTTCCCTGCGGGGTTGGAGCCGCGAGCATCGTCGTCAAGCGTGTACTCGCCATCTGGCAGGACGAACCAGGCCAAGAGGTAAAGAGCTAGGGCGTGTCTCTTATATGCGTAACCAGACCAGAATCGCCGCAAGCACCACTCCCGCGCGATACGTGACCGCGAG
>NZ_JASPJP010000005.1:0-150808 GCF_030232615.1 Corynebacterium sp. MSK035 | reverse complement strand
GTACGGGATTTGAACCCGTGTTACCGCCGTGAGAGGGCGGCGTCCTAGGCCGCTAGACGAACGGGGCTTAGAACTTTGCAGTTAGTGAATACATTCAACAATGAACTTCTTCACTGCTGGCCTACCAGGACTCGAACCTAGAATGACGGTACCAGAAACCGTTGTGTTGCCAATTACACCATAGGCCATCGCTGCTGAACGCAACGAGGAATAATATAGCCAATTGGCGTGAACAAGAGCAAATCACCTGGTCAAAGGTTCGTTGTCAAAGGTTCGTTTAAATTCGCGAGTTCCCCACAGCCCACCTCAGCAGTGCGCATAGCTAATGCATAACTAATGCAATGCATATAACTAACGCAGTCCCAGATCGAAAGCCCATTCGATCGCAGCTCAAAGCTGATCCGCCCTTCAGGAGACACTTCGTGGTGAAGCGGCTGGCAAACAGCCGACACACACCAAAAAACCAGACCTGAAAGGCAGGCACCATGACTTCCCCAACAACGACGGCAACATCCGCCCCCATCACGCTCGAGCTGGAGTTCTCCGACATCACGGAGCAAATGAACGGCACCATCGGTCGCGTCATCGGCACTGTCACTATCCGTCAGTTCGCGAAAATCATCTCGGCCCTCAACCTCGACGCCAACCCACGCGTGTCCCCGCACCGGCCGCATCACCGATGCCATCATGGAAACCATCGACACCACGCCGGAGCTCTTCGCCTACAAGTCCAAGGGTGTGCTCCTGGCCTCCACTCAGTTCACCAGTGAAGACAATCTCTACCGCTTCACCTTCAGCAACCGTCGCATCGAAGGCATCCTCGACGGCGGTCACAACTCGCTGGCTATCGCACTGTTCGTTCTGGGCAAGCTCACTCCACCACCTAGCCGCAAAATCAAGACGTGGTCCGAAATGAAGGAGGTCTGGTCGGCGCGTACGGGAGAAATTGAGGAATTGCTTGCCGACGAAAGCCTCACCGAGCTCGATGCCCGTGTTCCGGTAGAGGTACTCGTGCCCGGTGCTCGGGACGAGGACACTGTGCAGGACTTCTCCGATGCTCTGCTCGATATCTGTGCCGCCCGCAACAACAATGCGGAGCTCAAGGCGGAAGCAAAGCTCAATCGCGCAGGCTACTTTGACGATCTGAAGCATGCTCTGCCTCAGGGAATTAGCGACAACGTGCAGTGGCGCACCAACGATACTGGTCGACTAAAGGTGGGCGATGTCATCGCTATGGCGTGGATTCCGCTGTCTTGTATTGACCTGCCGAAGGATGCCGACGGGAAGCAGATTGAAGCACCGACCCCCACCAGCCTCTACTCCGGCAAGGCCAAGCTGCTTGACCGCTTCGAGGATGTCATGAGCTCACCGGAGGTCACTAAGCCCAGCACTGAAAGCATCAATGAGCGCACCGAAGAGGTCGTTCTCTACAACGAGAAGGTCCGCAGCGCATTGAACCTCACGCGTGACTTCATCGATATTTTCGAGCGCATCAACGCAGAGCTACCCGATCTCTACAACAAAAGCGGCGGTAAATTCGGCGGCATCGATGCTGTTGACAAGGCCAATAAGAAGAATCCGCGGACTGGCAAGACTCCACAGAAGTACTCGAAGTTCTACCGCCAGCCCATCGGCTACGCGATTCCAGACGGGTTCATCTACCCGCTCGTGTACGCCTTTGCCGCACCGCTCAAGCAAAACGAGGACGGCACGGTCCACTGGGGAACCGACTGGCACGAGTTCTTCAACAACCACATGGGGTCGCTGGTCAAGGATTACCGCGAAACCTCCATGAATATGCTGAACCGCGACCCGCAGAAGGTGGGCAAGGAAGCGGGCTCTTACACGAACCTGCTTCGCTCAGCCCAGCTCGCGCTCTTTACTGAGCAGCAGTAACAGGAGTGACCTCGAGCGCCTTGCGCAGTCGGCCCAGGCTGCGGCTGCGACCAAGCAGCTCCATGGACTCGAACAGCGGCGGCGATACCTGAGCGCCAGTCACGGCCACGCGCACCGGGCCAAAAGCCTTGCGTGGCTTCAGCTCCAGGTCCTCGATGAGGGCCTTCTGAAGTGCAGCTTCAAGCTTCTCGGTGACGAAGTCCTCTTCGCTGAGCGGCTCCACAGCTGCAATGGTGGCCTCCAGGACAGCGACGGCGTCTTCCTTGAAGTTACGGCGTGCCGAGCGCTCATCGAAGGTGAACTCGTCCTCTTCCACAACTAGGAACTTCGAGAGGTCCCAGGCGTCGGAAAGCGTCTTCACACGGGTCTGCAGCAGCGTTGCCAGGAAAGCGAACTTATCCGCCGGGTAGTCGGCCGGGAAGTCAAAGTGGCTTTCCAGGTACGTGCGCAGACGCTGCTCGAAGTCGTTCGGATCGAGCATGCGGATGTGGTCCGCGTTGATAGCGTCGGCCTTCTTCTGATCGAAGCGAGCCGGGTTGGACAGCACATCGTGGATATCGAAGGCCTTGACCATCTCGTCCATCGTGAAGATGTCCTGGTCGCCGTCCATAGACCACCCCAGCAGTGCCAGGTAGTTCAGCAGACCCTCGCGGATGAAACCGTTATCGCGGTGGATGAAGAGATTGGACTGCGGGTCACGCTTGGACAGCTTCTTATTACCCTCGCCCATAACGAACGGCAGGTGACCGAACTCCGGGGTGAACTTGGCGACACCGATGCGCTTCAGCGACTCGTAGAGAGCGATCTGGCGCGGGGTCGATGGCAGCAGGTCCTCACCACGCAGGACGTGAGTGATCTCCATCAGGGCGTCATCGACCGGGTTAACCAGGGTGTAGAGCGGTTCACCGTTGGAGCGAGCAATGACGAAGTCCGGAACCAGGCCGGCCTTGAACTCGATACGACCGCGCACGAGGTCGTCGAAGACAATGTCCTCGTCCGGCATGCGCAGGCGAATCACCGGCTTACGGCCCTCTGCGCGGAAGGCTTCCTTCTGCTCCTCGGTGAGGTTGCGGTCATAGTTGTCGTAGCCCAGCTTCGGGTCACGACCGGCAGCCTTGTGGCGCTCCTCAACCTCTTCAGCGGTGGAAAAGGCCTCGTAGGCTTCACCGGCGTCGATGAGGCGCTGCAATACATCGGCGTAGATGTCCTTGCGCTGCGACTGGCGGTACGGGCCGTGCGGACCGCCGACATCGATGCCCTCGTCCCAGTCAATACCGAGCCAATTCAGGGCCTCGATGATTGCCTGATAGGACTCTTCGGAGTCGCGAGCGGCATCGGTATCTTCGATGCGGAAGACCAGCTTGCCACCAGTGTGACGGGCATATGCCCAGTTGAACAGGGCAGTGCGGATGAGGCCAACGTGCGGGGTACCGGTTGGCGACGGGCAAAAGCGTACGCGAACATCTGACATGCTTTCCCACGATACCCGCCCTCCCACCTGCAGGCATGCATAGGGTTTGCATAGGGTTACAGAGCCCACTCCCCGGCCACTTCGCCGGCGTATCCGGCGGCGCGCAGCCGCTCAACCCAGCTGCGCAGTGGTGCCTCACCGGTGCCCGGCGCGCCGCGGCCTGGGAAATCGGCAATCTGGACGTGCGCCGGCAGGCTCACTCTTCCGGTCTCCACATCAGCGAGCCAAGCATCCACGTCGACGCCATTAGCTGCAAAATGGTAAAAGTCCGCGAGCACACCAGCACCAGTCTGTTGCGCTAGCTCGTCGGCTTGCCAGGGATCTGTAATGGGATAATCGCTCATCCCGGACAGTGGCTCAATCAATGCGCGAACCCCGCTGAGCTCCAGCTGGGCAGTAATCTCAGTCAGTCTTTGCACCTGCAAGTTCGTTAGCTCCCCCGAGCGCCCCAGCAGCACGTTCGAGCATTTCAGCCCAGTGGCCCGCGCAATCTGGCTCACTGCCTCCAGATGCCCCGCGGGCAGCCCATCCGTATCGAGCACTCCTCGCTGCCCCGCTGCCATGTCCCCTCCCCACAGATTCATGGCATAAAGACCGAGGCTGTCGTCAAAGAGGTCACAAAAAGCGGAAACCTCATCGGGTGCGGGCACTGCGAGGTCAAAAGGCCACCAGAATTCCACGGCCGCGTAGCCGTCGTCACGCGCGGCGTTGACGGCGTCGTGCGGGGACATGTGTGCGTAGACCGTAGAACAGTTAATAATAGTGCTCATGACCAAAACGGTAGTAGTAACTGGTGGCGGCGCGGGCATTGGTCGCGAAATTGCTCTGGCTTTCGCCTCCGATGGCTGGCACGTGCATATCTGCGGCAGGCGTATCGACGCGCTCGAGGCCGTTGCCGCCGAAGCGGACAACATCACCTTCTCCAGGTGTGACATCACCGACCCCGAGCAGGTCCGTGCGATGTTTGAGGACGCGCAGATGACTACGGGAACCATTGATGTTGCGGTGCTCAATGCGGGGCTGCCCGGCACGCCCGCAGAGTTCGGAGAGACCGACATTGAGGACTTCCGGGCGGTCATCGATACGAATGTGGTCGGCTCGTACCTATGCGCACGCGAGGCGTTCGCGCGGATGAAAGCGGGGCGTGATGGGAAGGCGGACCAAGCAGGCGGCCGAATCCTGGTCAACTGTTCTATCGCGGCGCAGGTACCGAGAGCCCATACGGCGGCGTACGCGACGTCGAAAAGCGCGCTTGCCGGAATGACCCATGTGCTTGCCCTGGACGGACGCGAGTATGGCATTACGGCAACGCGCATTGACATTGTCAATGCGCAGACTGACCTATTGGGGACGTTCACAGGCAGCGAGCCAATGTTCGATGCCACGCAGGCTGCGGAGACCTTCCTCTACGCCGCGAATCTGCCGGCGAGTGCAGTCATCGATCAGCTGACGATTACCGCTGCGGGTATGCCCTTTTTGGGTAGGGGTTAGCCTGCCCCTTAAACTGGAGCACAACTGGGTTTAGATTGAGGAGGCGGGTTAGGGCTATGTCCATGGAAAACCACCCCTCTCTGGGCGGCGGAAACGAAGAAGAGAAGCAGGAGAATTCTCACCCGTCGAACGACCCTGCAGCGACTCCGAAGCGTTCGACGCGCTGGGATACGTCCCGCCCGACCACCGCTCCGGACTTTTTGCTCTCCCGGGCACACGGCTCCATCCGCACGCAAGGTATTGAAGAGCAGCTTTCCGACCCCTGGCTCGCGGCCGAGGGACTGCACTCGGGCATTCACAAGATGGTAGTCGGCGCATTGCCCTTCGACTTGGACAAGCCCGCCGCCCTGACCGTTCCCCGGGAAGTCATCCGCTCCTCGCAGCCGCTGGAGCCACCCGCGCACTACCGTTGGAACGCACCGAAGCCCCACGCCAACATCGTCGCTTACGATCCCCCGCTCGACGAGCACGCTGAGCGCATCGCCGCAGCCATCCGCACAATCGAGTACTCGGCGCTGGAAAAGGTCGTGCTCGCGCGCGCCGTGGAACTCGAAATCGATCCCCCGATTGACCCGCTCCTACTCGCATCGCGGCTTATCGACGGATCCCCCAACCGCGATGGCTTTGTCGTGGATCTCTCCCCCGCCGGTTCCGATTATGAGGGCAAGTTGCTCATCGGTTCCTCCCCGGAGATGCTGGTCCGCCGTACGGGCGACATCGTTGAGGCGTTTCCCTTGGCCGGGTCGCTGCCGAGGTCCCGGAATGAAGAGGTGGACCGGGCGTCGGCCCGTCGTTTAGCGGACTCGCGCAAGAACCTAGACGAGCATGCCTTCGTCGTCGACGACATCGCCGACAACTTGGCGCCACTGTGCAGTTCGCTGGATGTTCCGGACAGCCCCGAGCTGATGAGCACCGCCGAGATGTGGCACTTGGCCACGCATATCCGCGGTCGGTTGAAGGATCCGTCGCTGTCCGCGCTGGATTTGGCGCTGGTGGTGCACCCGACACCAGCCATTTGTGGCACGCCGACGGAATCCGCCTTCGGCGTTATTCAGGCCGTAGAGACCAACCGCGGCTTCTACTCGGGCGCTGTCGGCTGGTGCGATGAGAATGGCGACGGTGAGTTCGTGGTCTCCATTCGCTGTGCCGAAATCGACACTGAGGGGTCCGTGGCACGACTATGGGCCGGAGGCGGCATTGTGTCGCACTCCGACCCAGAAGAAGAAGTCACGGAGACCAGCGCCAAGATGGGCACTGTGCTCCGCGCTTTTGGAGTTAAGGGCGCTTAAGCCCTGGCAGCTTAAGCCCGCTCCACAGGGTTGGCCAGCTTGCCGATACCCGGGATCTCAATCTCGATGCGGTCACCCGGGAACATCGCAGCGGTACCGGCCGGGGAGCCGGTGCAGATGACATCACCCGGCAGCAGCGTAATCGAGGCAGTGATGAACTCGATAATCTCCGGGATGGACATAATCATCTGGTTGGAGTTGGAATCCTGCTTGGTCTCGGTAACACCCTCGTGAGTCAGGTGCGCCTTGATCGGCAGCTCGTTGTAGTCCAGCTCCGTCTGGATCCACGGACCAAGCGGGCAGAAGGTATCGATGCCCTTTGCGCGCGCCCACTGACCATCGGCAAACTGCAGGTCACGGGAAGAAACATCATTGACGATGGTGTATCCGAAGATCACATCGTGAGCGTTTTCCTTCTTGACGTTCTTGCACGGCTTACCAATAACCAGTGCCAGCTCGCCCTCAAACTCGACGTTGGTGGCGAAATCCGGAATGCGAATCGGCGCTTCCGGGCCAATGACGGCCGTCGGCGGCTTAATGAACATCGTCGGCGGCAGCGATTCTGCCGACTTCTTGAACACCTCGGCGACGTGGTCAGCGTAGTTACGACCAATAGCGATGACCTTCGACGGCAGCATTGGGGCGAGCAGACGTACGTCGGCAAGCGGCCAGGAACGGCCAGTCTTATTCAGCTGACCGAAAGGGTGCCCTTCGATTTCGTGCAAAGTAACTTCACTGCCTTCGCCCTCAACGAGCGCGAAGCACATGCCCTCTGGGTGGGCGATTCGAGCAATACGCATAAAAATAGGGTACACGTCACATTGCGATAATTATGCAACGACCCCCACTCTCTATACTCTGCGCTCTAAACTCCGCGGGATTCCTGCGCAAGCCACACCAGCGCACAGGCCAGCGCATCGTTGAACGCGTGATGGGCCTTAAAACGGGGAATGCCGTACTTGTCGCACAGTGACCACAACCGCAGCTCATCACGGACCGGCTCACGGTTGGCCCGCAGAATCGCGTCGTACTCACGTGTCATAGTGTCCGCCACCGGCACATCAAAACGCGCATCGAAGTACTTCCGGCACAACGGATCTAGGAAACCAACTTCCATCCGCGCGTAGTGCGCCAGCAGCTTCCGTCCCCGTAGAGCTTCTAACAGCTTGCCGACGGCCACCTCTGCCTCTACCCCGGTTGCGACCATGTCGTCGGTAAGCCCATGCACCGTCGCCGACTCGCCGACGCTCACCTCCTCGCGCTCTGGGCGAATGAGAAGGTGACCCGACTCTTCCAGCACGATGTCGCGGCCTTCGACGGCAACCCAACCGATGGAAAGCAACTGATCTTTGGAGGGATCCAGACCGGTGGTTTCCACATCGACCGCGAGCCAAGCATTGTCGCGGATAGGTGCGTCCAAGAGTTTCTTGCGGGGTTTGAAAAACTTCAACATTGCGCGCTCACGACATCGCCCGGATGGGATACTTCGCCCCGAGGCTCTGCTGCAACTTGCGGATAACACCAAACGCATCGCGCAGGTGCTCGCGTTCCAGGCTGGAGAGACGCTTCGGGTAGATGTGGTTATTCGGCTGCTCGCCAGCGTTGAACTGGGCCTGCTGGTGATGAAGCTGCACCGTGCACAGGAACTCGAACGCATCCGCCAGATCCTGCGCACCCTGACGGCTCACGCTTCCGGCACCCGCACTCGCCGCCAAGCGTTCACGCGTGGACAGCTGCGGCAGCCCGGCCGCCACAGTAAATAGGCGCGCCATCTGCACCACAGCAGCAGTTCCCCCCTTCTTGATGTCCAGGGTCTCTGCGTGCTCGCCGCCCTTCTCCAGCACCAGGCCACGGAAGAAGCCGAGCGGCGGCTCCCGCCAGGCCGAGAGCTTGGCCAAGTGCGCGTGCAGGCGCTGCGACCCCTGGGCCAGCGGTAGGTAGGCCGCGCGCAATTCCTCTACCAGTTGCACATCGCCCGCTACCGCTCGCATGTCGAAGAAGGTCTGTGCATGTAACAGCGCCTCCGCCTCCGGTGCGGTAATCCACCCGTGGAACGTGCGCAGCCACTGCGACTTGGTCATCCTCCACGCAGGATTGCTGGCCATCATGTCCCCTGGACAGAGCGGATAACCGACTCGGTCGAGGTTGGTGCAAATCTCGTCGCTAAGCGCGGCGAAATAGTCAGCATGAGCGTCGGCGTCGTAATCGTCGGCGAGGACCAGCGCATTGTCTTGATCGGACGCGAGCCCCATCTCTCCGCGCCCATGCGAGCCCAGTACTGCAAAGGCATAGCTAACCGGTGGCGGCCCAAGCTTTTCCTCCGCAAGCGCCACCAGGCGTCGGGTGACAGCATCGGCCACGGCGGTCAGCAGCTTGGCGACCTCCTCCCCCGAATCACCTCGGTCAATAAACCGGCCCACAATCCGCCGTGCGTTCTGAGCAATCTCCGCAATCTCGGAGATATCGCTCTTTCGCGCCAGCGTCGCCGTCGCGTACACGGAATCGGTGTGCAGACTGCGCAGGAGGTCGCCAATGACAATCATGCCGACCACCCGCGTCCCATCGTGCACCGGCAGATGATGGTAACCGCGTTCGGCCATCAGCAGCATGGCCTCGAAGACCAGCAGGTCGGGACTGATAGTTTCCGGGTTCCCGGTCATCACTTCGCTTACGAGACTCTCCGCCGGCTTGGCTTCTGCCAGCACTCGACGACGGAGGTCACGGTCAGTGATGATGCCGACGAGCGAGCTCTGGTTGGCGCCTGCAGACTCCATCACGAGCAGACTGGAGACATTCCGCTCCGTCATAATCTGCGCCGCCTCTTGTACTGTCGCATCAGCACTGCAGGTCACCAGCGATGTTTCCATCAGGTCCGCAACCCGTGTGCGCAACGACTCCGATGCCGCAGTACTCCGCAGCTTCGATGCCACTGCGCGAATGCGCGCGTTTTCACCGCCGTAATAGCGCCGGACCTCTACGAACTGGTCATTGAGCTGGTCAAAGACCTCCTTGGAGATCACCAGGAATACGCAGTCCTCCACTGCCGTCATCGTGTACAGCGAGGGGTCACTGCTCAGCAGTGTCGAATAGCCGAAATGATCTCCCACATCTCGCCTGTCCAACAGCGTGCCAGCTGGGTCAAAGAGATCCACCATGCCGGAGCGAATAATGAAACAGCTGTTGTTATCCGCACCCGCCCGGATAATCTCCGTTCCACGACGGGCATAGCGCATGGTCAAAAGCGGTGGGATAGTCGCGCGCTCTTCATCGTTGAGGTCCGAAAAGGGGCGAGTATGGCTGAGGAAGTCTGCGATTTCCGCAAGCTCGACGGTCATGGGGTCAATTATCCCCTATTTTTGCTCCCAATAGGACTGATTTGCGGGAATACTCGACCTTATGACCAATTCCACACACAGCGCTTCAATAAATCCCGAATGGCCGCTCGACGCCCACATCCTCGGCAGGATGGACAAGCTCGCGGCACTCGTCGCCACGCTTGACGACGACACCTTCAACGCAACCCTTCCCATCCCAGCCATTAACTCCCTGGCCGTGCTGTTACGACATGTGACCGGATCCGCGAGGTTCTGGCTCGAGCGCGTCTGCCTTGGGCGTGATTATGTCCGTGATCGCGATGGGGAGTTTTCTGCTCATTGCAGTGTTTCGGAAGGGCTGGAGATTTACCACCGTGACCGCGCGGCCATTGAATCCGCGCTGGTGGAGTTGCAAGGCGCGGACCGCGCTGGTGCTCCTGCTGTTATTCCTACCGATAAGGACCGTTGGTGGTGCGGCAGCATCGAAGGCGTGATTGTGCATGTCTTCCACGAGGCGGCTCAGCACCTGGGACATGCGGAGATTACGAGGGATGCGCTAGTGGCAGGACTGGGAGGGGATGATTCCGATAACGGCGCAGGAAGCTCATCCCCATACCCCCTTGACACCATCATCGATGTACTTCGCCAGGTCGGACATGCGTCGGACTTCATCGAGCACACCGCCGACGGTAAGACTCACATCACTACCGTCGATGGCAAAACTGTGATTGCCTAGCCCTCTCCCCCCCCCTATTTTTTACTGCGCCACTTCAAAGCAGCAGCAATGCGGTCGCCAACCTCAGCGGTCTTGATCGGGCCACTACCGCGAGTAGCCATGTCAGCTTCCACAGCAGCCTCGATGCGCTGGGCGTCTTCCTCACGACCCAGGTGGCGCAGCATCATGGCACCCGACAGAATGGCTGCCGTCGGGTCCGCGATCCCCTTGCCAGCAATGTCTGGCGCGGAGCCGTGAACGGGCTCGAACATGGACGGGTTGGTATTGGAGGCGTCAATGTTACCGGACGCCGCCAGGCCGATACCGCCCGACACTGCACCAGCCTCATCAGTAATGATGTCGCCAAAGAGGTTGTCGGTGACGATGACGTCGAAACGCGAAGGATTAGTGACGAGGTAAATCGTCGCAGCGTCGATGTGCGAGTAATCGACATCTACCTCTGGGTATTCCTTAGCGACCTCATCGACCGTGCGCTGCCACATACCGCCACCGTGCACCAACACATTGGTCTTGTGGACAAGGGTCAGCTTCTTACGACGGGTCATAGCCAGCTCGAAGGCGTAGCGAACAACGCGCTCAGCACCGAAGCGGGTATTGACGGAGGTCTCGTTGGCAACCTCGTGTGGCGTGCCGACGCGAATCGCACCGCCGTTACCGGTGTAAGCACCTTCGGTTCCCTCGCGGACGACCACGAAATCAATTTCGCCCGGGTTCTTCAGCGGTGACTCGACACCCGGGAAGAGCTTGGAAGGACGCAGGTTGACGTGGTGATCCAGCGCGAAGCGCATCTTCAGCAACAGGCCGCGCTCGAGAACACCCGGAGGAACGTTCGCCGGGTCACCGATAGCACCGAGCAGAATAGCGTCGTGCTCACGCAGGGAGTCGAGATCGGCGTCGGTAAGCAGTTCGCCATTGCGCAAGTAGCGACGCGAGCCGAGGTCGTACTCGGTGGTGTCGAACTCGCCGATAGCAGCCTTGAGCACCTTCAGTGCCTCTGCCGTAACTTCCGTGCCGATGCCATCACCCGGGATGACGGCGATCTTCAGCTTTCCTGCCTCAGTCATTTTTTGAGATACCCTTCTCACTATATGGACACAAATGAGTGTAGCAGAACCTAGCGCTCACCCCCGTCACTGTCTGCGCGATTTTTACCATCTCCATCGTTTTCACAATCCACCCCGCCTACTGCTCTCTCCTTTTCCATATCCCGCCGCACCTTATCCACTAGGCCGCGGAGATTGTCATGCAATTTGCGACGTTTCTCATTGTGCTCAGCCAGCGCAGCGGTCTTCTTTTCAGTCTGCGAGGCAAAGGTGTAACGACCATGCCCAGTGTGCTCTTTTTCCGACTGCGCAAACGGCCCTTCATCACAAGAGAGGAACGTCCAAGCTTCGATCCCATCATCACCTCGAACAACTCGCCACATACCGGCAGTTTTGAGGTTGTGGTGCCTTCGACAGAGACAATGGAGATTATCTGTGTGCGTGACCCCTTCCTTTTGCCGCTCACCACCGGAAAGGCTGTGATCAAATTCCACAATATGGTCGATATCGCACTTTTCCGCGGGGACATCGCATCCAGGAAAACTACACACACCGTCACGGGCACGCACGAATGCACGCTGAGACTCGGAGGGCCGATACCCCTCAACCGCACTATCCCCCAGCACCCGCAATGTCGATACCCGCTTCAGCCAAGACTCGGCCACCAGCGAAGAAAGCCAACCTGCGCCAGCGAGCCACACTGGAGTGTTTTCCGGTTCGCCATCCTCCCCGGGAGAGAGCACTCGGAAGAGTTCCAGATTCACCTCCACCTCACAAGTACCGCGTAACGCATGCATGAAAGCTGCCGCGCGACTCACTTTCATCTTCTTAGCCACTGCGTCGATAATTGCAAGGGCTTCCACTGCATGATGCCGCTCGAGGACAGTAGTCAGTGTCGTAACTCCAGCGTCACCATGTTCATCAACTGCGACAAACTCCTTAGCCGTCATACGATCGCCAAAGTAGTCGAGAGCCGCAGCTTGAACCTCCCGTACCTCCTCCGACTCCGCGGGATTATCCGCCGACTCTCCATCCGCCTCGACCTGGTATGCCGCCGCATCAATTGCAGCATCTACGGTCGCCTCCACATTCCGGGCCAGGACCCTATCAGCCTGCAACCCAGCGACATCCACATCACGTGGCCGCACTTCCGGAGCACACTCACCAATCACTCGCTGCACCCGCGTTGCCATCGCACGCACGCCACGGAGCGCCTCCCCGTCGCGCCTAGGCTTAACGACGTCCACGAGACCCGACTCCACCGCGTCAACCTTGTCATCAGCCACAGGCCGGGTATGTTTACCAAGCATTGCTAAATGCCTCATCGACAAATGCCCGCGCTCCTGACACATTTCCGCTAGTTGCGGCATACGTCCAAGCATGTAGCCAATTTCCATATATTTGTTCACTTCGGCGCGTGAGATTCCAAGCACCACCGACCAATAAGCCAAATGAGCTTCGACATCGCCATCATCTGGTGGTGCGACCCGCTGAGCGATAACCATCTGCAGACGATTAATCTCGCGCATCACTTCAGCGAGCGAATGAGCCCTCACCTCATGGCTGAACCGAAATTCCCCACACGATTCCAACTCTGACATTGCACTGTCCCCTCCCTAACGAGGTCCCCTAACGAACAGTTCTTTATCAATTCGCCCACACCATATCCCCCACCCCGGATTCAAACCGCTGCGCACCCCAAAAATCTCCACATTACTCGAACACTATTTCGAACTAAAGCCGAAAGAAAATCCCGCCCTACGACGCAAACTTCGTCGTAAAGCGGGAACCGCACTAGAAACCTAGTCGACCGGCTTCATGGAACCGTTTTCGAGGAAACGACGGTGGAAGTCATAAGAAGTACCCAGGTCATGCGGAGTATGCAGGTACGGGGTGACCCTCTCAGCACGCTCAACGTATTCGAGCAGCGCCTCCTTGTACATCGGGTGCGCACACTTCTCAATGACAACACGGGAACGCTGACGCGGCGCCAGCCCACGGAGGTCAGCCAGACCCTGCTCAGTGATGATGACCATCACGTCATGCTCAGTGTGGTCAACGTGAGAGACCATCGGCACGATTGCGGAAATGTCGCCATTCTTAGCCAGCGACGGGGACACGAACGTAGAGATGTAGGCGTTTCGGGTGAAGTCACCGGAACCGCCAATGCCGTTCATCATGCGGGAGCCAGCCACGTGAGTGGAGTTGACGTTGCCGTAGATGTCAGCCTCAATCATGCCGTTGGTGGTAATCAGCCCCATGCGGCGGACCAGACCCGGGTTATTGGAGATGTCCTGCGGCCGCAGAACGATCTTCTCGCGGTAGTCAGCAGCATTCTCGTTCATACGAGCTGCATATTCAGGAGACAGCGAGAATGCAGTACCGGAAGCCACGGTCAGCTTGCCAGCATCCATCAGGTCGACCATGCCGTCCTGGATAACCTCAGTGAAGGAGGTCAGGTTCTCATACTTGGAGTCGAGCAGACCTGCGAGAACGGCGTTCGGAATGTTACCGACACCCGACTGCATCGGCAGCAGGTTCTCCGGCAGACGACCGGCCTTGACCTCGCCATCGAGGAAGTCGAGCAGGTAGCCAGCAATAGCCTTGGAGTCATCGTCCAGCGGCTTGAACGGCGAGTTACGGTCCTCGGCGTTCGTCTCGACGACAGCGACAACCTTATCGACATCGATCTGAACATCCGGAGTGCCGATGCGGTCCCCCGGGTTCACAATCGGAATCTCCTTACGGTTCGGAGGCAGGCCGACACTGTAGATGTCGTGCATACCCTCGAGGTCCTCGGACTGCCAGGAGTTGACCTCAATAATGATCTTCTCTGCAGCATTGAGGTAAGAAATGCTGTTACCAACCGAAGAGGAAAGAACCAGGGAGCCATCGGCCTTAATGCGAACAGCTTCGACCACGGCAACATTGACCGGACCAAAGAAGCCCTGCTCAGTCATCGGGCCAGAGTGCGACAGGTGAATATCACTATAGAAGGCATCGCCTGCATTGATACGGTTACGCATTCCCGGGTCGGACTGGTACGGCATACGCCACTCAACACCATTGGCCTTCGCCAGCGCACCATCAAGTTCCGGAGCGGTAGACGCGCCGGTCAAGACCTTAATCTTGAACTCGTCGCCACGCTCGTGAGCGGCCTCCATGCGCTCAGCGAGAGCCGGCGGGACAACCTTCGGGTAGCCAGCACCGGTAAATCCGGCAAAGCCCACCATGTCTCCGTGGTTGATGAACTGCGCCGCCTCCTGCGCGGTCATCACCTTGGATTTGAGACCAGCATGGGCAATACGATCTGACATGAATTCACCTTTCTATATCCCCCAACGCGACTATCGGGGGTAGCACTTCGAACACCAAAGCACACCCCCAACCCTATCAACGAAGCGGTTAGCGCCTTTCATTCAGATGCCCGAAAGCGCCCCCATTTTAGGCACATTCCATACGCCACTAAAGCCGACTACAACACCGTTTTATGCCCTACGTCACAACCAGTCGACAATCAGCCATGCGACACATTTACAACCCCTCACATAGCCCAATTCATGCACTAGTTATTGATAATCATTTTCAGTACGCTAATCTTGTCGGGTGACTTCTACCGAATTTTCTGATAACACCACCCAGACCACTCCCGTCACCGTCCTGTCCGGATTCCTGGGCGCCGGCAAGACCACCCTCCTCAACAACCTCCTGGCAAACTCACAGGGGCGCAAAATCGCGGTCATCGTCAACGACTTCTCGGAAGTCAACGTCGATGCCGCCCTCATCGAGCAGGGCACATATCTCGAGCGCGGCGAGGACCGTTTCATCGAAATGTCTAACGGCTGCATCTGCTGCACGCTGCGAGATGACCTCGTGGAAAACGTCGGCAAGCTCGCGCGCAGCGGCAAATTCGAACACATCGTCATCGAATCCACCGGCATCTCCGAGCCCATGCCAGTCGCCGCTACCTTCGAGTGGGAATTCGACGATGGCCGTCGCCTCGCCGACATCGCCCCCATCGACACGATGGTCACGCTCGTCGACGCCTCTACATTCCTCGACAGTCTCCGCCAGGGACGCGCACTGCCTGACGACGAACGCACGGTCGCTGACCTCCTTGTCGACCAGGTGGAATTCGCCGATCTCATCCTCATCACCAAATCCGACCTCGCAGGCGAAAAGCTCACCGGCGGTACCGAGGAAACAATCCGCGCCATGAACCCCCGCGCACGCATCGTCCGCGTGACTAACGGCGAAATCGCCACCTCTGCCATTCTCGACGCATCGCTTTACGACGAAGGTACCGCGGCCACTTTCCACGGATATGCAGAAGAACTTGCGAATCCCCACACGCCGGAGACTGAAGAATACGGCATTTCTTCGGTTGTTTTCCGAGGCAACCGCCCCTTCGACCGCGAACGACTGATTAAGGCTCTCCGCGGCACAAAGGGGCTCGTACGCTCCAAGGGGCACTGCTGGATTTCCGACCGCCTCGAAGTCGCCCACGTGTGGAGTCAGGCGGGGCCGAACCGGAAAATCACCCCTGCCGTCATGTGGGCGCAGACCGATGTCCCACCATCCAATGAGGTCGTACTCATCGGTGTGAAATTTAACCCAGAGGCCACACTGCAGGCATTCGAGGACGCGATGCTGACCGACGAAGAAGTGCGGGAATTGCTGTAACAAAGCCCCTGGAAGAGCGCCGATAAACGACCCGCTGAAGCGATCAGAGTGTCATAAATCACTTCTCAACCTGCGGGTGTGGCAACACACTGTTAGCGCATGCTAGGTTAGGCGACAAAACTAAAGTCGAACAGTCTATCTAGGAGATGACATGTCTGATCGCATCGCACATGCCGGTTTGCGCGGCAAGGTAATGACCGCCGACGAGGCTGCACAGTTTATCAATCATGGTGATGCCCTCGGCATCTCTGGCTTCACCGGTGCTGGCTACCCGAAGGCCCTGCCGACTGCGCTGGCAAACCGTGGCAAGGAACTTCACGCCAAGGGTGAAGAGTTCGCTGTCGACATCTACACAGGCGCTTCCACTGCCCCAGACTGTGACGGCGTGATGGCAGAAGCTGACATCATCCGCTACCGCATGCCGTACCAGGGCGATCCGGCACTGCGTAAGTCCATCAACTCCGGCAAGGCGAAGTACCAGGACATCCACCTCTCCCACTCCGCGCTGTACATCGAGCAGGGCTTCCTGCCGATTGACGCCGCAATTGTTGAGGTCACTCGTATTACGGAAGATGGACACCTCGTTCCGTCGTCAAGCGTTGGCAACAACGTCGAGTGGATGGACAACGCTGACAAGATCATCATCGAGGTCAACTCGTGGCAGTCCGAGGAACTCGAGGGCATGCACGACATCTACCGCATTCAGCACCTGCCTAACCGCACGCCGGTGCCGATCAACGCCCCGGGTGACCGCATTGGTACCCCTTACATCGACATCAACCTGGACAAGGTTGTCGCAGTTGTCGAGACCAACGCGCCGGACCGCAACTCCCCGTTCAAGCCGTTGGATGAGACCTCGAAGGCTATTGCCGGCCATTTCCTCGACTTCCTCGAGGGCGAAGTTCGCGCGGGTCGCCTGGCTTACGACCAGTACATCATGCAGTCGGGCGTCGGTAACGTTCCGAACGCCGTGATGGCGGGTCTGTTGGACTCCAAGTTTGAGAACATCAAGGCCTACACCGAGGTTATTCAGGACGGCATGATCGACCTGATTGACGCAGGTAAGATGACCGTCGCTTCGGCTACCTCCTTCTCCCTGTCTCCGGAAGCGGCCGAGCGTATGAACAACGAGGCTGCTCGCTACCGCGAGAACATCATTCTGCGCCCGCAGCAGATTTCTAACCACCCGGAGGTTGTCCGTCGCGTCGGCCTAATCGCCACCAACGGCATGATTGAGGCCGACATCTACGGCAACGTCAACTCCACCCACATCAACGGCAGCCGCATGATGAACGGCATCGGTGGTTCCGGTGACTTCACCCGTAACGCCTTCGTTTCCTCGTTCATCTCGCCGTCGCTGGCGAAGGACGGTGCGATTTCGACTATCGTTCCGTTCGCTTCGCACATTGACCACACCGAGCACGACGCCATGGTCATCATCACCGAGCGTGGATTCGCTGACCTGCGTGGCCTGGCACCGCGTGACCGCGTGGCGAAGATGATTTCCGTTGCACACCCGGAGTACCAGCCACTGTTGGAGGAGTACTACGAGCGCGCGCTGAAGACCGCTCCGGGCATGTCTACCCCGCACGACCTGCGTACTGCCTTCGACTTCCACGTCAACATGATTGAGAAGGGCTCGATGAAGGGCTAGGCAGTAGGGCTACGGCTGCATAGATCAGCTGGGAAACAAAAATCCCCTCCATGCGGAGGGGTTTTTTCATGCAGTAGAAGCTGCGCTAGAGACTAGCTCTAAAACGCCTAGGCGCTCAGAACTAGTCCAGCTCGAGCTGCAGAGCGTGGGTAGCGGAGATCTCCTCGGTAATCTTTCCGACGAGCTCCTCCGGAACCTCCTTGGAAACGCGCAGCACCAGGATGGCAGTCTGATCTGCTTCCTGCGGAGACAGAGCAGCAGCCTCGATGTTGATGCCGGACTCACCCAGGGTGGTAGCAACGCGACCCAGAGCGCCCGGAACGTCCTTGTACAGCAGGAAGAGGTTACGGCCCTGAGCGCGCATGTCGATGCCGCGGCCATTGATACGGACAATCTTCTCGACGCGGTTCAGGCCAGTGAGAGCACCAACGACGGTAGCGGTGGAGCCATCAGCACCGATGACCTTGACTTCGAGAACGGAGCGGTGGGAGACGGACTCCGGCTCGGTCTCGACAGTGAAGGTCACACCACGCTCTTCTGCGATACGCGGAGCGTTGACGAAAGTGACCGGCTCTTCCACCATGAGGGAGAACAGTCCACGGATTGCTGCCATACCCAGAACGTTAACGTCCTCAGTGTGCAGCTCACCGCGAGCGGTGACCTCAACAGCGGCCGGAGCGCCCTCGAGCAGACCGCCAGCAACCAGCCCCAGCTCACGAGCCAGCTCGAGCCACAGGGCCACCTCTTCACCGACAGCGCCACCGGAAACGTTGACAGCATCCGGGACGAACTCGCCAGCCAGTGCCAGCAGCACGGACTTAGCGACATCGGTACCCGCACGGTCCTGAGCCTCAACGGTGGAGGCACCCAGGTGCGGAGCACAAACAGTTTCCGGCAGACCAAACAGCGGGGAATCCGTGCACGGCTCGGTCGCGTATACGTCGAAGCCAGCACCGCGGATGTTGCCTGCCTTGATCGCGTCGGCAAGCGCCTGCTCGTCGACGAGACCGCCGCGGGCAGCGTTGATGATGATCTGGCCCTTCTTGGCCTTGCCCAGGAGCTCAGCATCGAACATGCCAGCGGTTTCCTTGGTCTTCGGCAGGTGGATGGTCACGAAATCAGCGCGAGCCATCAGGTCTTCCAGCTCAACCAGCTCAACACCGAGCTGAGCAGCACGGGCCGGGTTCGCGTACGGATCGTACGCAATGATGTTGGTCTCGAAAGCAGCGAGACGCTGCGCAAACAGCTGGCCGATGTGACCGAAACCGACGATACCGACGGTCTTGCCGAAGATTTCGACACCCTTGAAGGAAGAGCGCTTCCACTCCCCCTCACGCAGGGACGCGTCCGCAGCCGGCAGCTGGCGAGCGGTGGCCAGCAGCAGTGCGATTGCGTGCTCACATGCAGAGTGAATATTAGAGGTCGGAGCGTTGACAACCATGACGCCGCGCTTGGTAGCGGTATCGATGTCGACGTTATCCAGGCCAACGCCGGCGCGGCCGACAATCTTCAGATTCGGAGCAGCCTCGAGGACTTCCTGATCCACGGTGGTAGCGGAGCGGACGAGAAGTGCGTCAGCATCACCAACCGCAGCCAGGAGCTCAGCGCGGTTCGGGCCATCTACCCAACGGACCTCAACGGAATCCCCCAATGCGTCCACAGTGGACTGTGCCAGCTTGTCGGCGATGAGGACAACGGGGCGAGCGTTCTGGCTCACAAGCATCTCCTGGTTTGTCTCGAAAAGTTTATGCAGTATGTGCGGTGTCACTTAAGAAAACTACTAAAGCGTGCACGCGCATTACGTCTCATCATAAACTCTGGGGGTGAGACACGGGGGGACTTACCTAAGCAAAACGGCGCTTACTACCCTTTGTTTAGGGAGTAAGCGCCGTTGCCCCCGACATTCAAGTCGGCAAATATTTCGCGTTATATTTTTATTTCTGCTGGTCTATAACCTACTGGTACGTAACCAACCACGGACGCGGCTCGATGTTCATGGTCTCCTCAGGAGTAAACATCGGCTGATCCTCGTCGATGAAGTTCTTCCACGCCTCGAAAATCTCCGGCTGCAAATCCTGCAGCATGACGTTCCAGGTCTCAAACTTCTCCTGCGCGGTGCCATGGCCGTCGGCATGCAGAACGAATGCGAGCTCCGGGTGCGACAGATCCAGCGTCTCGCGGTCGCGAATCATCTGTAGCTGGAACTGGTGCAGCATCAGCATCTTCTGCGGAAGGTTGTTCTTACGAGTCAGCTCAGCCAGCCAATCAGCAACGCGGTTGACTTCTTCAGCCTTAACGTGACCAACCTGGGTCGCCGGAACCTGCCCCGGTTCCATCTTCCACTCCGGATCCAGCGCCAGACCGACGTTTGGCATCTTCAGCAGTTCTTCGTAGAACTTGGCCTGGTCCAGGAAGTCCGCACTACCCGGCTGCAGGTCGATGATGACGTAGCCGCCGGCCTTGGTCATTGCCTCGACGTACGGCTTCAGAGTCTCAACCGGAGCCGGCTCGGAGTAGTCACCGCGTGGACCTGGGTCAGCCTGCGCGACCGAAGCGATAATCTCGAAGGCCGGCAGTACCGGGTCATCAGCGAACTTCTCGTACTGCTTGACGTAGTCCTTCGCACGTGCGACGGCATCCTCCGGATCATCCTCGCCCATCACGCCCAATGGAGCGACACCTGGGTGACCATACGTTGCAATCAGATGACGGCCGGGGAACAGCAGGGTTCCTCCACCTGGCAGCTCCTTGACCTTGTCATCTTTCGCCAGCTCGATGGACTGAGCGAACTTGTCCTTATCGCCGAAGACCTTACCCAGAGCAATCAGGGACTCGCCGTCGCGAGCAGCGGAAATCGACTCAGAGGTAGCACGCGCGTCGCCCACCGGCAACCAACTGACCTTCAGGCCAGCGGCGCGGGCCGTAGCAATGGAGGCCAAACCGGTACCCGGTGCGGCCAGTGCCAATTTGTCCTTGACCTCCTTCGGAGATCCCTTCGGCAGGGTGACGCTCTCCTGTCCCTTGTCGTCCTGCCCATCGCTGGCGCGATCCTGAGCCTCCTGGTTGGCTGCCCCATCCTTCGTTGCATCGCCCTCGACGACAGTTGGCTTCTCCGGATCCATCTCAACGACAGCGCGAGTCGGCTTCGACTCCGTCTTCTTGAGAACCTTAAACTCGGTACCGACGAGCTCCTTAAGGCCATCGATCGTACCCGGATCCGCAATGATCTGACGGCCCTCTTCGCCAGTCAGGTCAACTGCCCCCACAGTAAGGACTGTCTTTGCGCCCAGGCGGTCAATCTCTTTTTCCACATCGGCGATATCGGCACCGGTATCACGGCCACGAGCATCCTTCTTCGGGCTCTTGGCGGTACTGTCATCTTCCGCATCTTCGGCAGAACCAGCCACTAGCATCGGCAGGCCAGCAGCAACCGCGATGCCTGCCGCCCTACGCTGCTCAGCAGAGCCTGCCGAGGAAACGACAACCGCTTCCGAACTGTCGATCAGGCTTTCCGACGCTGCGATGTCGTCGCCAAGAACCGTCGACTCAGTGTCCACCTTCTTCGTGGAAACAGCGCTGTCGGAATTACCACACGCGACCAAGGCGCTTGACCCCAACGCCAGGCTGACCGTCAGGGCAACGGTCGCCGTCACGCGCCGCGTCATTGCGGATACTCGCACATTTACCTCCGTGAAATGATTTGATTTCAACGATTAGACTATCGAACGTCTTTGTTGAGGGAGACCTTTCAACCCAGATTAGAACCCCGGATAGGACTGGGGCTACACCCGTTTGGCAGTAGGTGGTTTTATCTCGGACGTTTATCTCAGTCGTTTACCCCACACGTTTTCAGCGAAAGAAAACTAGTAAGAGAGATACGAAAAGAGCCTCATCACGGCGGTGAAGCTCAGTGATGAAGCCCTACTTCGCGAACAAGCGAGGGATTCGCTTAAGCAACAAACTTAGGCAGTCTCAGCGCGAGCGTCGACCTTAACCCAGCTCATCAGGTCGCGCAGCTTGGAGCCGACCTCTTCAATCTGGTGGTTGTTGTAGGAAGCGCGCAAGTCCTCGAGCTCCTTGTTGCCGCCCTCGACGTTGGCAATCAGGCGCTTGGTGAAGGTGCCGTCCTGAATGTCAGACAGAATCTCGCGCATGTGCTGCTTGGTATCAGCGGTAATAACGCGCGGGCCAGACAGGTAGCCACCGAACTCAGCGGTGTCGGAGACCGAGTAGTTCATGTTGGCAATACCGCCCTCGAACATCAGGTCAACAATCAGCTTCAGCTCGTGCAGGCACTCGAAGTATGCCATCTCCGGCTCGTAGCCAGCTTCAACCAGAACTTCGAAACCGACCTTGACCAGTTCCTCGGTGCCGCCACAAAGAACAGCCTGCTCACCGAAGAGGTCGGTCACAGTCTCTGCCTCGAAGGTGGTCGGGATAACGCCAGCGCGGGCGCCACCGATAGCTGCAGCGTAGGACAGAGCCAGGTCGCGGCCCTCGCCCTTCGGATCCTGGTCAACAGCAATCAGGCACGGAACGCCCTTGCCATCGACAAACTGACGACGAACCAGGTGACCCGGGCCCTTCGGAGCAACCATACCGACGGTGATGTTGTCAGCCGGCTTGATGAGGTCGAAGTGGATGTTCAGACCGTGGCCGAAGAACAGCGCGTCGCCGTCCTTCAGGTTCGGCTCGATGTCCTCGCTGTAAACCTTTGCCTGGGTGGTGTCCGGAACCAGCACCATAATGACGTCTGCCCATGCAGCGGCATCTGCGTTGGACTTAACCTCGAAGCCAGCTTCCTGGGCTTTCACAGCGGACTTGGAACCTTCACGCAGACCGATAACAACCTCGACACCGGACTCGCGCAGGTTCTGAGCGTGAGCGTGGCCCTGGGAACCGTAGCCCAGGATTGCGACCTTACGTCCCTGGATGATGGACAGATCAGCATCGTCGTCGTACAGCAGTTCAATAGCCATTAAAGTTAGCCTCTTTTCGAATCGGATTCGTTAAAAATCTTAGCGTTTAGTTGTTAGCGGGCCTGGAGCATCGGCTTCGGCCCACGTGCCATTGCGACGGTACCGGACTGAATGAGCTCACGGATACCAAACGGCTCGAGGACCTCCAGCAGGGCTACAAGCTTCGAGCGCTCACCCGTCGCCTCAATGATGACAGACTCTTGAGAAACGTCCACCACACGGGCACGGAAGAGATTGGCGGCATCGACTACCTGCGGACGATTGGTGTTGTCGCAGGAAACCTTCACCATCAGCAGTCCGCGCGACACCATGGTCTCTGGGGGCTGGCGGACCACTTTCAGCACGGGCACCAGCTTGTTCAGCTGCTTAGTGATCTGTTCGATCGGCAGCGTCTCCGTCTCAACCACGACGGTGATTCGGTTGACTCCCTCGGTCTCAGTTTCACCCGAGGTAATCGACTGGATGCTGAAACCTCGGCGGGTGAACATGCCCGCAATGCGGACCAGAATACCCGGCTCATCGAGGGTCAACACGGATAGAGTGTGCAGTTCAGCCATTTTGGGACTCACTTCCTGTTGCTTCGGATCCCGATTAGCGGGTCTTCATGGACGGGTGGTTAGCGTCGGGCTGCTTCGCGGCGTCCTCGGAGTTGTCCACAACAGTGCCGTGGATGTCAGCCGGGGCCTCAGCTGCTGAATTCTCATCGTTGAACAGCGGGCGCAGACCGCGGGCGTATTCGACCTCATCATTGGACTTGCCAGCTGCCACCATCGGCCACACCTGAGCATCCTCACCGACAATGAAGTCAATAACCACCGGTCGGTCATTAATCTCGCGTGCCTTCTTAATCGCCGCCGCGACATCTTCCTTCTTGGTCACGCGGATCGCCACGCAGCCAAGCCCCTCGGAGAGCTGGACGAAGTCCGGCAGGTAGGAGTTATCCTCCGGGCGCAGCTTGGTGTTGGAGTAGCGCTGATCGTAGAACAGCGTCTGCCACTGACGAACCATGCCCAGATTACCGTTGTTAATCAAGGCAACCTTGATGGGAAAACCTTCCATTGCACAGGTGGTCAGCTCTTGATTGGTCATCTGGAAGCAACCATCACCGTCGATGGCCCAGACTTCCTTTTCTGGAGCAGCCGCCTTGGCACCCATCGCAGCCGGGATTGAGTAGCCCATCGTGCCGGCACCACCGGAGTTAAGCCAGGTGCGCGGGTTCTCGTACTGGACGAACTGCGCTGCCCACATCTGGTGCTGGCCGACGCCAGCGGCATAGATGGCCTCTGGACCAACGATGTCGGACAGAGTCTGAATTACAAACTGCGGAGCGATTGCACCATCAGCGGGCTCTTCCCACCCGAGGGGGAACTCGTCGCGGAGACCGTCGAGAAGCTTCAGCCAGTCGGCAATCTGCGGGCGACTAAGACCGAGCTTGGTGTAGGACTCGCTAAGTGCGGCAAGGACCTCGCGGGCATCGCCGACGATGGGAACATCAACTTCGCGGAGCTTGCCAATCTCTGCCGGGTCAATGTCGGCGTGGATTACCTTCGCGTTCGGCGCGAAGGAATTCAGATCACCGGTAACACGGTCGTCGAAACGCGCGCCAATAGTGATGAGCAGGTCGGACTTCTGCAGAGCAGCGACGGCTGACACCTTGCCGTGCATGCCCGGCATACCCATGTGCAGCGGGTGCGAGTCCGGGAATGCGCCGCGAGCCATCAGCGTGGTCACGACCGGAACCCCAGTCTGCTCGGCGAACTCGACCAGCTCCTTGGAAGCATCGGCCTTAATGACGCCACCACCGATGTAGAGCACCGGACGCTTTGCCGCAGCAATCATCTCAGCGGCTTCGTCGATCTGTCGCTGGTGCGGGGTTGTCACCGGACGGTAACCCGGCAGGTTGATCTCCGGTGGCCAGGTGAAGTCGATCATCGTGTTCTGGAGGTCCTTCGGGACATCGACCAGAACCGGACCTGGACGACCAGAAGAAGCCAGGTGGAATGCCTCAGCGAGCGCGCGCGGGATGTCCTCAGCTTCGGTGACCATGAAGTTGTGCTTCGTAATCGGCATGGTCACACCGCGGATGTCAGCCTCCTGGAAAGCGTCAGTACCCAGCAGCGGGCGACCGACCTGACCAGTGATAGCGACAACCGGAACGGAGTCCATCTGAGCATCCGCGAGCGGGGTAACCAGGTTAGTAGCACCCGGGCCGGAAGTCGCGATACAGACACCAACCTTGCCGGAAACCTGCGCGTAACCAGTGGCAGCGTGGCCAGCTCCCTGCTCGTGACGCACGAGGACGTGACGGAGCTTTTCCGAGTCATAAATCGGATCGTAGAGCGGAAGCACTGCACCACCGGGAATACCGAAGGCTACCTCGACACCAAGCTCTTCAAGGGATCGGACAATGGCTTGTGCACCAGAAATTCGCTCGGGGGCGCTGGTGCGCGCCTTAGCCGCGAATTGGGCGGGCGATGGGGTGTGCTGCTCGTGCGCGTTCACGATTTCGCTCCTGGATCATGGTGGGCAACTACTCAACACACATTCACGCAAAGAAGCTACGAATGTGGCGTTGGCTACAACCCTAACGTCCACATAGTGAGAAGTCAATCCCGTCAATTGGACACGCCATTCGTATCACACCCCGAGCACCCACCCGATTCCAACGAGAACCCCGCCCCAACTTTGGGAATCACTCTACCCAGAAACTCCCCGACCACGACCCCGGGGACACCCAAGCCTGCACACCCGAGCCCTACACGCCCGAGCCCCACAAGCCCCAAGTCCAAAGCTCGTCTTTATGCATAATTCTTTACCTTTAAACTCAGCGCATATTAAGGCGAACGACCTACGGTGGATGGCATGGAATTCTTGCAATACATGTTGTTACGGACATGGCAATGGGTGGCCAATAACGGCCTTGCCATCGCATGTCTGGCCATTCTGCTAATTCTTGTTCCCCGTATCCGACGTTTCGTTCTGGCAATTGCGGACGGAAACATCTCCTCTTCAGAGGAGCAGTCCAAGGGACGGCGCGCACTGATTGGCGCTGTGGTTTACATCGTCGAAGTCATTGCATACTTCGTCTTAATCATCGCGATTCTGTCGAAATTCGGAATCTCACTGACCGCCGCCGCTATCCCCGCGACGGTTGTTTCCGCCGCTGTTGGTTTTGGCGCACAGGGAGTCATCGCCGACTTCCTTGGCGGACTGTTCATCATCGCCGAGAAGCAGTACGGCATCGGAGACTGGGTAGAGTTTCACTCCCCTTCGGGCACTGTCCAAGGTGACGTAGTCAATATGACATTGCGCGCCACCACGATCCGAACCCTCAACGGCGAGGAAATCATCGTGCCGAACTCCGAGGCACGCATGTGTATCAACTACTCCTCACAGTGGTCCCGTGCTGTTGTTGAAGTTCCCGTACCGATGACCGCCGGTGGCTCCATTAAGGACCTGGAAGAGCGCACTGTCGCCGCCGCCAAGAGTGCCATCGCACTGGACTCCGTCAAGGATGCAGTTCTCTCCGAGATCAAGCTGCAGTCCTCCACGGAGCTCAATCCGCCGACGGTTATGGGCCTGCCGTGGACCGTCACTATGCGCTTGATTGTCGACTGCAAACCGGGCGACCAATGGCTCATCGAGCGCGCCATCCGCGCCGCAGTCATCGACACTTGGTGGGATGACTACGGCGAGCGCGCCCAACAGACCCCGTTTGCTCCCGCCGAAGAAATCACCGGTCATGTCCGCGATGACACGATGATCGAACAGCTCAGGCAGGCCGATGCTAAGCAAGAGAAAAAACAACAGCTTGACGACGGCGACAGCGCTCCAACCGAAGTTGTCGAAGCGGTAGCGGACACTACTGCCCAGCCGGATACCGCAGAAACCAAACTGATGGAAACTCAGACCGTCGATAAGCAAGACGGGAACGAGCGATCCGACCTGCCGCATGCGGGTGCTGACCTCGATGATGCTCGACGCGAGCAAGAGGACAGCGGAAGCAACAACGCCATCCGCAAGCTGGTTAGCCACCCTGACTGGAAGACGCTCACGACGCGCCAGAAAATCCGGCGAATCCTCTCTGCAGGTGGACGTGCTCGCGTTTCGACAATCATGCTCTTGGCAACCCTAATTGTCCTCGGCGTTTTGAATCTCATGACGGTCGAGACCGAGGGCGGCCCATCCGGATGGCTAGCACCGAGCAGGTGGAGCGATCGGGTAACGACACAGGAAGAGGACTCGGAAGAGTCGTCAGCTCCGCAATCATCGAACCAGCCGACTAGTACCACACAGAGTGTGCAGCCCACCGAGACTTCACAGCAGACTCAGACATCACAGAATCAGCCGTCCGAGACTTCACAGCAGCCTCAGAGCACGCAGAACCGCGCACCTTCGACCGCCACCTCCACCGAGCCAGACTCTACTCAGAGCAACACCGACAACGAGAACACTGGCGGATCACAGTCGACAGACTCCACTAACAACGCAGAACCAAACTCGGTCGGGGCGCAATAACGCGCAACTGCCTACCGCGCATTAACCAATCCGAACTACCCGCTACAATCAAAGGCCATGACTGACTCGACTCCACAGCTAAAATTTGCGACGCAGCGATTTCGCCCACAGAAGACGCATCTGTTCATCGTTGCGTTCATGCTCGTGCTGTGTGTAATTGCCACCGGTTTTGCCCCGTGGCTGGCCATTACCTTCCTGGCACCGTTGATTTATACGCTTTGGATTTTCCGAGTACGCACCACCGTAGGGCCACGCGGCATCACTGCGGTGTACCTATTGTCCAAGCGCCGTTCGGTGCCCTGGAGCGATTTTGCGGGCATCTTCTTCAACAAGGGCGGCCGCGCCTTTGCGGTAACCAAGTCAGATGAGCGCATCGCCCTGCCGGCCATCTCTTTTAATTCGCTGCCGGAGTTGAAGGAAGCCACTGGCGGTCTGATTCCAGATCCGATCGCTTCGGCTCGTATGGCGGAAAATGACAAGGTCGAGGTTTTCGACCGCGATGGCCACTCCGTAATGAAGAAGGTCAGTGAGGTTGAGGCTGATGCCAAGGCTAAAGGTGACGCCTCTGCCGAGTAACATATAAGCAGTCCACAAAGCCCCTAAATCTCATTATGCGGACACCAGTGACCACGAAATGAGACATTAGGGGCTTTTTGTGATTAATATGGATAATTAATTACCTTGCACCCTATCTAGGAAGGGCAGCCCCCATGATTCCCCTTCGCTCTAAAGTCACCACTGCCGGCCGTAATGCTGCAGGTGCGCGTTCGCTATGGCGCGCAACTGGCATGACCGATAACGACTTCGGCAAGCCGATTATCGCAATTGCCAACTCTTACACTCAGTTCGTTCCCGGTCACGTGCACCTGAAGGACGTTGGCGACATCGTCGCAGAAGCTGTAACCGCAGCCGGTGGCGTCCCCCGTGAGTTCAACACCATTGCTGTCGACGACGGAATTGCGATGGGCCACGACGGCATGCTCTACTCGCTGCCGTCCCGTGAGATTATTGCTGACTCTGTCGAGTACATGGTCAACGCTCACACCGCTGACGCATTGGTCTGTATTTCCAACTGTGACAAGATCACGCCGGGCATGCTCAATGCGGCTCTGCGTCTGAATATCCCGGTGGTCTTCGTTTCCGGCGGGCCGATGGAATCGGGATCGTCGATTGTTATCGATGGCGTCGTCAAGCCCGGCTCTGACCTCGTCTCGGCTATTTCTGCATCCGCGAACGACAAGGTCGATGACAAGAACCTGCTCGACATCGAGCGCTCGGCATGCCCGACCTGCGGATCGTGCTCGGGCATGTTCACTGCAAACTCGATGAACTGCCTGACCGAGGCCCTCGGCCTGTCCCTGCCGGGTAACGGTTCTACCCTGGCAACTCAGCAGGCGCGTCGCGATTTGTTCACGCGCGCCGGTGAACTGATTGTGGACCTGGCGAAGAGCTACTACCACGATGGTGACGAGTCCGTGCTGCCGCGCAACATCGCCAACCGCGACGCGTTTGTCAACGCAATGACGCTCGACGTTGCCATGGGCGGTTCCACCAACACGGTGCTGCATATTCTCGCTGCCGCCCAGGAGGGCGAGATCGACTTCGACCTCTCCGACATCGACGCGATTTCCCGCCGCGTGCCTTGTCTGTCCAAGGTGGCACCGAACTCGGACTACTACATGGAGGACGTCCACCGCGCCGGTGGTATTCCAGCCATCCTCGGCGAACTGCGCCGCGCGGGCCTGCTGCAAATGAATGTCCGCTCCGTTCACTCCCCATCTCTGGAGGAGCACCTGGACAACTGGGATATCCGCGGCGGCAAGGCCACTGACGAAGCGATTGAACTGTTCCACGCAGCCCCTGGCGGCGTGCGCACCACCGAGCCGTTCTCCACATCCAACCGCTGGGAGAGCCTGGATACGGACTCCGAAAATGGCTGCATCCGCGACTTCGACCACGCCTACACGAAGGAAGGCGGTCTGTGTGTCCTGCGCGGCAACATCGCCGAGGACGGCGCTATCCTGAAGACCGCCGGTATCGGCGAGGATCAGTTCCACTTCGAGGGCACCGCTCGCGTCGTAGAAAGCCAGGAAGAGGCTGTCTCGGTCATCTTGAACCGCACCTTGCAGCCGGGCGAAGTTCTCTTTGTCATCTACGAGGGTCCTTCCGGCGGCCCGGGCATGCAGGAGATGCTGCACCCGACCGCATTCATCAAGGGCGCTGGCCTGGGTAAGGTCTGTGCACTGGTCACCGATGGTCGCTTCTCCGGGGGTTCCTCCGGACTGTCTATCGGCCACGTTTCCCCGGAGGCCGCTGCCGGCGGCGCAATCGGTCTCGTCCGCAACGGCGACCCGGTGTACATCGATGTCGCTGAACGACGCCTTGAGATTCAGGTGTCCGACGAGGAGCTGGCCGCTCGTCGCGATGAGGAGCTCAAGCGCGATAAGCCATTTACTCCGCACAAGCCGCGTCCGCGCAAGGTCTCCAAGGCGCTGCGCGCATACGCCAAGATGGCGTCCAGTGCGGATAAGGGCGCGATCCGCATTGTCGACTAGCTAGATCAAACCCGTTTAAAGGCCTGTGCTTACCGCACGGGCCTTTGGCGTTTCTAGAGTGGCTTTGCGCCCAGTCTTCTGCGTGGGCTTCACCAAATCCCGGTACTCGACGTCGGCAATCCCCTCAGCGACGTCCTCGGTGTGTGCATATTTGCCGCCCTCGGTAATGGCCGCCATTACATATCCGGGGCCAAAAACAACGGAAGAGTGCCACGAACGCCGGTTGGACCAGCCCATTTTCGCGCCTTCAGAGCCGGGCAGCCCGGCAAGACCAAAATTCTGTCGATAGCCATCGGCAGCAATCGGCGACCAGTGTCGCATCGCCTCGAGCACCTCAGAATTAGGATGCTTCAGACGAAGCTGGGAAATAAAAGACACCACATCTTCCGCGGTGGTCCTCGATACTCCCCACTTTTCTCCGCCGGAAGTGTTGAACAGGCCGTACTCGGTCGCAATGGAATCGACCGATTCCGGGTACTTCCGGTAAAAGTCGGCGGCCAAATCGTCGTCGGAACGCGAAATCATCTTTTCGACGCGCTCGGCATCGTCGGCAGTGCCGTGTTCGAGCACATACTGACCGATATACAACTTAATCAGGGATAGCGCCGGCAGCGGGCGTTGCGATGCCTGGCTGCTGTACCCCACGCCCACCGGCTCGTAGCTCACCGCCATTTGCGTGCGCGGGTCAGTCTCAATCAACCCTTCGGCGTTGAGGTTCATGCGCGGCAGACTCACCTCATGAGTCGGCCAGGCGCTTGCCGACGAGACGGAGGCTGCAACCTCATTGTGCTCGCCGGCAGCGGCTGTCGAAGGTGAGTGAATCGACGTTGTAGCGCCTATCGAAGACATGAAAAAGACCACCGCGAGGGTGGTCTTTAGTGCGTGTCTCGACTTTGGCATAGGGGGCATTGTACCCCGCCCCTAACCGAGAACCTAGTTTAGGCCGCTCGACTGTTTGTGTAGCTGCGAACTGCCTTAGCCAACAAACGGCAGCGTGCTGGTCGTCAGCCACCACAGGCCAATTGCTGCAGCGATGGACAGAATTCCGAAGATCCAAGACGATGCCAGTGGGCGACGAGCCCAGCCGCGTCCGAAGTCGATACCGATGCGGCCCGGACCGGTGAACTGCAAGCCAAGTGCCATGGCGGTCATCAACAGTTGTAGCTGAAGGTTGCTGGAATCCTGGCCGACGATATTCACGCCATTGGCAGAGGTAGCCACATCAAACATGCTGAGGTAGGCGGACAATGCCAGCGCCAATGCTGCGGCCAGCGGTGTCGCAAGCCCTAAGATGAGCAGGGCACCCGCGATGAGCTGAACCGTTGGGATGGCAGTGGCCATCACAGGGCCGAGGGCGAAGTTGTTCTGGCTAAACTGTGTCTCCAGCGCAGTGGTGCCACCGGAGTTACCCCAGCCGAGCAGCGTTGTCAGGCCATGGACCAACAACAGCGCACCCAATCCAAGACGCAGCAGCAGAAGGCCGAAATCGGTGGTGCCGCGACGGTGCTCCGGTTCGTTGTCGTCGTAAAAGTCCGTGTCTTCATCGTCGTCAGCAGCGGCGGTAGTCGTAGCAGCAGTTGCCCCGGCGGCCCCTACGCCTGCTCCTGCAACACCAGCGGCACCAGCGGTATCGCGAGAGGCAGCCGGTTCAGCGAAATCCGATTCATCGAAATACTGAGTCTCAGCTGCGGAATTGCGTGCAGAGCCATAGGTTGACTCCGCCTCATCGTCGAATGCTGACTGTGCTTCCGACTTATTTGCGGCAGTTCCCGCTGCGGACGCTGCTGCTGCTTCAGAAGCCGAGAAGGCTTGCGTCGGCTGACTGAAATCCTCATCTGAATCAACGCGCTCGCTACGGGCCGGCTGCTCAAAGATTTCGGTCGCCTCCGACTCCGGGGCTACCTCCGACTCTTTATCGGCCGCGGGTGCCAATTCAGTTTCGGCCTGTTCATCCCGCGGCGAAGGCTTACCGGCAGGGCTAATCACCTGAGGTGCCGTGCGGCCTGCAGCGGCGTAGGCGTCGTAGCGCTTCTTCGGGGCTTCCTGAACTTCAGGCTCCGGCTCGGGGCTCGGCTCAGTCACTGTTTCTGTTTCAGACTCGGTTTCCACCTCGGCTTCAGCACCGCTATCGGTCTCGGCTTCCGGCGGCAGGTTTTCTTGGTCTACCTCCGCCTCCGACTCCTCCTCTACGCGCTTTTCCGGCACACCCGGAAAAATCTGCGTTGCGGTGTTGTCGCTGTCGTCACGGTTTGTTTCTTCGTTCATTGGCTCAGCGAGCTTGCGGTAGGTCGGGACGTCGAGATCGTCATCGAATCCGTCCTCCACATTCTCGAGGGCGCGGTCGTTCGGGTACTTCTCTGAGTCGCTCACATCGTCCACATTAAAACTACTGCCTCACTTTTGGTCGCAGGCGTGGCCGGGAAACGAGGCTGTATTGTGTATGCCTATGGGATTCCACCTCGTCCACACCAGCAGTGCACAGGCTCGCGCTCGCGGGCGGCGTCGTCGTGCTGCGCTCGCCGCTGGTGTCGTCGGGATGGTCTCTCTTTCCGGCTGCATGAGTGCCTCGAGCGCGCTTGAGTCACCGTTTACTGAAGACAAGTCGGAACCGACAGGCATTGCCATGCCGAAGTTTTCCTCCCCTGATTTGCCCTCTACCCCGGTCCCAACCACGGAAAGCAAAGCCAAAGACAAAGGTCCCTGCGACCTCGACGATGTCACTCTCGCGGCCTGCCTACCGCTTACCACCGCGCTAGCCTCAACCGGCCCTGGGGAGGCTCTCGTCGCCACCGACGACGGTGCACTCACCGTTGTCGCACCGGGTAAGACACCGCGTGAGGTCGCACGGCTCGGCGCCCCTGCAAAACAACTGCTGCCCAGTCCCTCGGTTGAAGAGGACCGTCAGGTCTTTGTTTTGCGTAACGACGACACCATTGCGCGCGTCACCCTCGTGGAGGGCAGCACCGCTGATGTGCGCGAACTTCCGGACCTCAGCGAGCCCGGCATTCTCGGAATCTATTTTGACCGAACTTCGGACACCCTGTCCCCGCGCAAATTGCTCGTGGGAGATCCAGGCATTGAGTTTCAGCAGTTCTGCCATGGTCCGGACGGAATGCCGCCGTTGGCAACCGCCATTCTCGACGGCACCCCACAGCTGGTTCAGCTCACCGGCCCTGTGATTAATCCCCTCGGCGGTGTGGACCTGAACGATTCCATCGGTGGATGCGCAGTGATGGGTGACCGCGTGGTCATTGCCATCCCAGACGCGCAGAAGGTCATCTCCATGCCGGTGGGTCCGAAGTCAAGTGGGCCCGACGCGGCGTGGGAGGTCAAGGGTTCCCCTGAAGTGCTTGTCGACGGCGACTTCGGCCACATCTCGTATGTAGCGGCTGTCGCAGCAAATCAGGGTATTGAAGTTTGGGGTGCCACGACCAACAAAACCGCCGGGGCACAACCGTCGGAGTCCGACGAGCGCGTCGTCAGACTGCCGAGCGATGGTGCCGCCGGCGGTTCCCCGGATTAGCTTTCAGGGAGGCTAGCTCAGCTTCTTCGCAATCAGCTGGTTGACCTGAGCCGGGTCTGCCTTGCCGCGGGTGGCCTTCATGACCTGCCCCACGATGGCACCGACGACCTTCTTGTTGCCAGCTCGGTACTTCTCGACGATGTCCGGGTTAGCAGCCAGTGCATCGTCGACGGCCTTCTCAATAGCACCGTCGTCGCGAACGACCTCCAGGCCACGGGCAGCAACGACCTCATCAACATCGCCCTCGCCTGCGAGCACGCCGTCAACGGCCTTACGGGCCAGCTTGTTGGTCAGCTTGCCCTCTTCAATCAGTGCAATCACACGTGCAACCTGTGCCGGGGTAATCGCGAGCTCAGCCAGCTCCACGCCTGCCTCGTTGGCCTTCTGCGCCAGGTAAGCGACCCACCAGGAACGAGCCTCAGCCGGGCCGGCACCAGCCTCAACGGTGTCGACAATCAGGTCGAGAGCGCCGGCGTTAACCAGGTCGCGCATTTCCTCGTCCTTCAGACCCCACTCTTCCTGAATACGGGCACGACGCACCCACGGCAGCTCCGGCAGAGTTGCGCGGATTTCCTCCACCCACTCACGCGGCGCAATCACAGGTGGCAGATCCGGGTCGTTGAAGTAGCGGTAATCCGACTGCGATTCCTTCGGGCGGCCCTTGGAGGTCGTGCCGTCGGTCTCCTGGTAGTGGCGGGTTTCCTGAACGATCTCCTCGCCATTAGTAATCGCAGCAGCCTGGCGCTGCATCTCGTAGCGAACAGCCTGTTCAACCGACTTCAGGGAGTTGATGTTCTTAGTCTCGGTACGAGTGCCGAACTCCTCCTGGCCGATTGGGCGCAGGGAAACGTTGGAGTCCACACGCATCGAGCCCTGGTCCATGCGGGCATCGGAGACACCGAGGGACTTCACCAGGTCACGCAGCGCAGAAACGTACGCACGAGCAACCTCTGGGGCACGCTCCCCTGCACCGAGAATTGGCTTAGTAACGATCTCAATCAGCGGAATACCTGCGCGGTTGCAGTCCACCAGCGAACGCGTGGCGCCGTGAATACGACCATCGGCACCGCCCAAGTGCGTCAGCTTGCCGGTGTCTTCTTCCATGTGAGCGCGCTCGATTTCGACACGGAACTCCGTGCCGTCGTCAAGCTGAACGTCAAGATATCCGTCGTAGGCGATTGGTTCGTCGTACTGCGAAATCTGGTAGTTCTTCGGCTGGTCCGGGTAGAAGTAGTTCTTGCGCGCGAAGCGGGAGGACTCAGCAATCTCGCAGTTCAGCGCCAGGCCAATCTTGATGGCCCACTCAACGCCCTGACGGTTAACCACAGGCAGCGCGCCAGGTAGGCCGAGGCTGCAGGGATCGACGTTGCTATTCGGCTCGGCACCAAAGTGCGCCGAGGAGGAGGAGAACATCTTGGTATTCGTCGAGAGCTCGACGTGAACCTCCATGCCCATTACCGGGTCAAAACGTTCGAGGACCTCATCAAAGTCCATCAAGTCATCAGCGTATGCAGCGGTCATGTTTGTAGAGTCTACTAGCGATGGCCCCGCAGGCGTGCCCTAGGGTATAAGTCGTGCCCGGAGTTAACGAACACCCACCGATTCCACCGACGTCAGCACGCGATACGCCAACGTTCCGCGACGCCGCTGACCGCCACCGCGCAGGCGCTACTTTCGACAACGACCTGCAGGAAAGCGCCGACGGAGCCACGGGCTACCACCGCGTGCGCCCCGGATATCCTCCAACCGTCATCGAAGCGCTTACCCGTCTCGCACCGCACCCACAGGTAGTCGCCGATATCGGCGCCGGCACTGGGAAGCTCACCGCCTCGCTTGCCGACGTCTACCGCGATGCCACCCTGCTGGCACTCGATCCCTCCACCGCGATGCGGCAAGCACTGATGCACAATGTGCCAGCGGCGGAATGCCTGGAAGGCACTGCGGAGCGCACGGGACTGGAGTCCAACAGCGTCGATGTAGCAACATGTGCGCAGACATGGCACTGGGTGGACCCGACAGCTGCAAGTAAAGAACTCACTCGGGTGCTACGCGCGGATAGCGTGGCTATGTTGGTGTGGAACACCTTGGATGTTTCCGTACCGTGGGTGCATCGGCTCAGCCGCATAATGCACGCCGGCGACGTGTTGCGTCCCGGCTTCTACCCCGAGGTTGGCCCGGAGCTGGAGCTAGTCGATGAGGTGCGTCTGGCCTGGGAGCAGACACTGACCATCGAGGACATCGTGCTGCTGGCACGAACCCGTTCCTATTGGCTTCGTTCCAAGCCCGCCACTCGCGCCAAGGTGGAGGCGAACTTGCATTGGTATCTCCACGAACACTTGGGGCACACATACGAAGAAGGCATCGCCCTTCCCTACCGGTGCGATGCCTTCTATTTTCGAGCTGCCTAAATTTTCGAGCTGCCTAGTCGCGCTAGTTACTTTTCTTTCTTCGGCTTAGGGTGAGCCACGCGCTTGAATGCATTCTTAGTCTGTCCGGCAAGCTTCTTCGGCGCAGTGGCTGTGGCCTCGCCTGGGAAGGAGTCCCTCGCGGTCTCGCGAGGATTGTCATCATCGGAGGCTTCCTCGATTTCGGAAAGCTTCTCCAGGCGCTCATTATCCTTTTCTACGATGCGCTCGGCGTCATCCTCGGTGAATTCAACATTATCGTCGCTGACCAGTTCCTCGACGATGTCGTCGCGGACGCTCTCCTGAAGATCGACGTTGGAAATGTTGGAGTTGGCCAAAGCGCGGTCGAGCTTCTTCTGATCGGCGGTGGTGAACTTCTTGTTCGGGTGCATCTTCCGGCGTGCGAGCTTACGGATACGGCCGCGACGCTTCGACTCCTCCATCAGCTTGTTACGTCCAGCCAGGTACGCACCACACAGAATCACGATAAGAGCGATACCGACGTAGCCAAGGGCCGGGTAGATGGAGCCAACCAG
Organism: Corynebacterium sp. MSK035; assembly: GCF_030232615.1. Lineage (NCBI taxonomy): Bacteria > Bacillati > Actinomycetota > Actinomycetes > Mycobacteriales > Corynebacteriaceae > Corynebacterium > Corynebacterium sp. MSK035. Next base: position 114,715 of record NZ_JASPJP010000005.1, on the reverse strand, counting down.
GGCCTTGAACCCAAAGAAACTTAGGCCAAAACCAATCAGCACCGTCACGATGAATACCAGGCGGAAACGCTGCGGGGTATTGCGTGTTAGGCGGCGGCCCAGCGCGTAGAACATGCCAATGGCCGTGTTGAAAATCATGGCGTAGATGATGATTGCCATCACGGTACCCAGGACCGGGTGGATGTCATTGACGATTGCCAGGGTCGGCATATCTTCGTGGCCAACATCCTTGACCTTGAAGAAGAGGGCAAAGGTCACCAGCGTCAGCAGACCTGCATAGATGCTCCCGCCCATGAGACCACCGATGCCAGCTTCACGCGGGTTCAGGTAGCTACCGCCGATGACAATCGACATCGATACGGCCACCATCACACAGAAACCGACATAGTTCAGGGCAGAAATAGACCAGTGTGGCAGCGATGTCGACAGTTCATTGGTGTACTGCGCGGCCTCCGACATCGACGTGTCGGTGGTGAACAAAGTGTAGATACCGGCTCCAAGCAGGAACACGATAATGAATGGAGTGATCATGCCAATCACGCGGCTGACCTTGTCGGCATCCAGCATGCCTACACCCAAAGTCAGGGCAACCATGATGACGGCGCCAATCCACACCTCAAGTCCGAACTGCTGGTTCAAGTTCGCACCGGCACCGGCGAACATGACGAAGCCGGTACAGAACAGCGTGATCATCACGGCGATATCCAAAATCTTCGAAACCCAACTGCGGGTGATTACGTCGAAGACCTCGGAGTGCTCATCAGCCTGCAAGTAGCTGGCAATTGACAGCACTGCCAGGCCACTGGCAATCATCACGACGGAGGCAAGTACCACGCCCCACAAGCCGTTAGTGCCAAATGCCACGAAGTACTGCATCATTTCCTGGCCGGATGCGAATCCGGCACCGACAGTTAGGCCGACAAAGGCCATCGCGATTGTTGTGGCTCTTTTCCACATAACGAGAAAATCCTAAATATAAGTCTATTTTTCAAAAACCGGAACCTTACAAAGCATACTGCCCGAGCTGGTGATTGATACACCAGCTCGGGCAGTATGCCTATTTTGTTACGAAGATGTGCCTAAATGTTTAGCAACGCGTGCTTAACCGACGCGTTTAACCAAACAGCGCAGCAGCTGCGCGGTAACGGCCATCCGGCACAACCTTCAACTCAGCAACCGCATCGTCGATGTCGATACGTTCGATGTTCTCACCGTGCAGAGCGACGATCTTGCCGAAGTCCCCCTCGTGTACTGCTCGGGTGGCGTGGACACCGTAGCGGGTAGCAAGCACGCGGTCGTACGCAGTCGGCGTACCGCCACGCTGAATGTGACCCAGCACCGTGGTGCGAACGTCGTACCCGGTGCGCTTCTTAATCTCCGCACCAATAACCTGACCAATGCCGTTGAAGGTTTGGTGGCCGAACTGGTCGACACCGCCCTCTTCGTACTCCATGGTGCCCGGCTTCGGGGTGGCGCCCTCAGCGACGACGATAATGCCGTACTTCTCACCCATCTGGAAACGGCGCTCCATCGACTTCACAATCTCGTTGATGTCGAATGGCTTTTCCGGAATGACAATGTGGTGAGCACCGCCGGCCATACCCGCATGCAAAGCGATCCAGCCCACGTGTCGACCCATGACCTCAACAATCATGACGCGCTGGTGGGATTCCGCAGTGGTGTGCAGACGGTCAACCGCGTCGGTGGCAACAGCCACAGCCGTGTCGAAACCGAAGGTGTAGTCCGTACCGTTGACGTCATTATCAATAGTCTTCGGAACACCGACGACCGGCACCCCATTGTCCGAAAGCCACTTGCCGGCCTTCAGCGTACCTTCGCCACCGATTGGGATCAGGGCATCGATGCCCGCATCAGAGAGATTTTCCTTGATGCGGTCGAGGTTAGACATGAGAATGTCCGGATGCACGCGGCCGGTGCCCAGCATCGTGCCGCCACGCAGCAGCATACGGTCAATCCGCTCATCGTCGTAAAGCTGGACCCTACGGTCTTCCATAAGACCAATCCAACCGTCCTCAAAACCGACGACGGTTGAGCCGTACTCGCTCGAGCTGGTACGGACAATTGCACGGATAACGGCATTCAGACCGGGACAATCTCCACCGGAGGTAAGGGTCGCAATTCGCATGATGCCCACCTTAGTCGCGTTAGTCAGTTCGTGCTTGACGGCCTTGGTCGAAACTACTTCTGCAGGTACTCCTGCCCTGGTAGCTCAGACGGTAGCTCCATCTTCGTCGTCACCTCCGACGCCGGCACAAGACCATATTCCTCGAGCGCCTTGCGCACGTACTCTGCGGCATCGACGTTCAGCGGAGACTCCGTCCACAATGCAATCGGCAGGTTAATAAAGCGGTTCTCCTTGACCGCCTCGAGATCCTTCGTTGCCGGATTCGTGCGCAAAACCTTGGTTTTCTCTTCGAAGGTCTGACCTGGGTAGTCCACAAGCGCGATGAAGTCAGGATTCATCTCCGCGACATGCTCCCAGGAGGTCGTAGTCCAAGTGTCCTTAATCGACTCGGTCGCATTGATTGCACCGGCCTTTTCCAGGATGCCCTGCGGTGCGCCAAAGGAACCCGAGGTAATTGGTGCTTCACCGACAGAATCAAAGAGGAAGCCCACTGGCTTCTTATCTCCCTTTGGCGCGGCATCCAGGGCTTGCAGTCGGTTATCAATATCTGCAATAACCTTGTCGCCCTCACCGTCGTGTCCGGTCAAGGTAGCGATATTCTTCAAATCAATTTTGACAGCTTCCCACGGATCCACCAGACCACGAGTATGCCCCGGGTCGCCACTGCCTTCCTTGCCCGCCGAGGCTGCGTCACCAGTACGGCAAGATTCCGTCAGGGTGTAGGCACCGATACCGTGCTCGGAAAGCGATTCCGGGGTAATGCCCTTGTCTTCACTAAAGCCATAGCCCCAGCCCGCCAGCATCACATCCGGTTCGGCCGCAATGACCTGCTCCAGATTCGGGTATTCCTTCGCAACTTCTGGCTTCTGCGCAATTGCATCGCCATAAGCTGCGGTCAACACCGGCAGATGCGAGGCCATAGAGCTCACCGCTGTGATCTCATCCGCAGCACCGACAGCCAGCGCCAGCGAAGCAATATTGCCGTCATTAATCAGCAGCTTTTTAGCTACACCCGGGTAGCTGACTTCTTCACCGCAGTTGGTGAGGGTAAGGCCTGACGACGAGGCCTGCGTTCCCTCATCAGAGCCACAGGCGGCGGCTCCGAATGCCAGAGCAGCCACAGCGATACCAGCTGCTGAGGCACGAAGGGGACGTCGGAAAGCATGTGCGTTATTCAAGGGAGTACTCCTAGTTGATGGTGGCAGCATCCAGCTCGCTATCGATTGCGAGGTGGCGGCGGCCAGCGGGGGAATTGAGCTGACAGGATTCAACCTGAAAGATTTGGGCGACAAAGTCGCGGGTAAGCACTTCTGCGGGAATGCCGTCGGCCGCGATACCGCCGTCCGCGACCACGATGACGCGGTCGAAGTGGTTCATCACCAGGTCCAAGTCGTGGATCGCGGCAATGACACACGCTCCGCTGGAGCGGGCCAGACGGAGGACGGATTGTTGATGGCGCACGTCGAGGTGGTTAGTGGGCTCGTCGAGAAGCATGATTGGCGAGTCCTGGGCGATGGCACGCGCCAGACACACGCGACGACGTTGCCCACCCGAGAGTTGCCCACACAGGCGTTGCGCAACCGCTTCCAACCCCACGAGCTCCAGCGCACGGTCGACGTGGGAATTGTCCTCGGCGGTGTTGCCACCAAAAAGGCGCTGGTAGGGCAAGCGCCCCAGGGAGACAAAGTCGCGCACGCGCATTTCGGCGGGTGGAACCTCGTTTTGCGCGACGAAAGCCAGATCGCGGGCGCGGTGCTTCGAGCTGATTGAGCTCATCGATTTGCCGTTAATCTCGACCTCGCCCGTGGCCGGTTTCGTGATTCCACCGAGCGCACGCAGCAACGTGGATTTACCCGCGCCGTTAACACCAATGATGGCGGTCATGGGTTCTGCACCGAAGTTGAGGTTGACTCCGCTGACAATGGTGCGCCCAGCGATATCACAGCGCATATCTTTAGCGGCGAGTACAGATTTTGGTAGAGCGCTCATTTACTCAGCACCTCCGTAGCTGTAGTGCGAGCGGCTCATGAGGTAGAGGAAAAGTGGTGCGCCAACCAATCCCGTGACTACTCCCAGCGGCATTTCCTGGCTTCCGCCCACTACGCGCGCGATGATGTCCACCCAGATGAGAAACAGTCCACCCATGAGGGCAGCAACCGGTAGGACAACGCGGTGCGTGGCCCCTACCAAGATGCGGGTCAAGTGTGGAATCACCAGGCCGACAAACCCGATGCCGCCAGAGACCGCAACGAGCGTGCCAACGAGGACAGCCTGGAGCACAAATACCTGTGTGCGTAGCCGAGAAACATCAATACCTACGGCCGCTGCGGTGCTCTCACCAGTTGCCAGCGCATCCAGATGACGGGCTTTGACCAGGAAAAACAACAGTACTGCGATGAGGACAATGAGCGGGAAGAGCGTCTTCAGCCATGTCGCACCGGCAACAGAGCCCAGCATCCAAAACATCACGGACTGCGCGGCCCTCGGGTCTGGCCCAGCGAAGACCATGAAGCTACTCAGCGCGGAAAACGCAGCGGAGAGCACAACGCCGGAGAGCACCAAACGCAGCGGAGTCAGCCCACCGCCTGCAGTGGCGAAAGCACCGACCGCGAGGGTGGCCATTACTGCACCGAGGAGTGCACCGAATGTCAGCGGCGCGATGGGGCTACCGGAGAAAGCACCAAAGATAATCACCGCGGTCGCACCGGCACCGGCGCCGGCGGAAATACCTAGCAGATATGGGTCTGCCAACGGGTTACGGACCAATGTCTGCATAGCCACACCGGAGACAGCTAGCCCCGCCCCTACAATCGCTGCGAGAATACCCCGGGGAGCGCGGAGATTCCAGACGATGGTGTCCGAACTGGCGGGCACAGATTCATCGAGCTCAATGCCGAAGATGTGATGCGAAATGACCTGTGTCGTGGTGGACCAGGTGATATCCGCCGAGCCGAAGACCACCGCAGCGACCAGACTGACGGCAATGGCTATGACAATGACCAGCCCATAGATCCAAGGCATAAACCGCGGTGGGTTTTTAAATCTAACTCTCTCCATGTTTGCGTTCCTGCGTATGTATGAAACTCTCCCCGACACGACAACAACCGCCGCTCTCCCACTTCAGTGAGAAAACGACGGTTGCAGAAAACCGACTAAGGCTTATTGAGCGTCTTTATGCAATCGAGCCGCGAACCTTTTCGTAGGCAGCGCCGACCTTGTACAGACGATCGTCACCGTGGCGCGGAGCCATAATCTGCAGGCCTACCGGCAGGCCGGTGTCTTCAGCCAGGCCCGACGGCACGGACATGCCACACATGCCGGCCAGGTTGAGCGGCAGAGTACACAGGTCGAACATGTACATGCTCAGCGGGTCGTCAACCTTCTCGCCCAACTTAAACGCAGTGGTCGGAGTGGTCGGCGAGATCAGGACATCTACCTGTTCGAAGGCCCGCTCGAAGTCCTGCTGAATCAGGGTACGGACGCGCTGTGCCTGGATGTAGTAGGCATCGTAGTAACCGACCGATAGCGCGTAGGTACCAATGATGATGCGTCGCTTAACCTCATCGCCGAAACCAGCGGCACGGGTCATAGCCATGACCTCATCGGCCGAGTGCGAACCGTCATCACCAACACGCTGGCCGTAACGCATGCCGTCGAAACGAGCCAGGTTGGAGCTGACCTCACACGGCAGAATCAGGTAGTACGCGCTCAGTGCGTGGTCGAAGTTCGGGCAATCGACCTCGACCACCTCTGCGCCAGCTTCCTTAAGCTTGTCGACGGCCTCGTGGAAGCTGTCCAGTACGCCGGCCTGGTAACCCTCGGTGCGGTCGAACTGCTTGACGATGCCGACCTTAACCCCCGTGAGGTCACCGGTAGCACCTTCCTTGGCAGCAGCAACCACATCGGCAATCGGCTGCTCCGTGGAAGTCGAGTCATTCTCGTCGTGACCAGCAATGATTTCGTGCAGCAGCGCGGTGTCCAGAACGGTTCGCGCGGTCGGCCCACCCTGATCCAACGAGGAGGCGCAAGCGACCAGGCCGTAGCGGGATACCGTGCCATAGGTCGGCTTCACGCCGACCGTTGCGGTCAGAGCTGCTGGCTGACGAATCGAGCCACCGGTGTCAGTACCGATAGCCAGCGGAGCCATACCGGAGGCCAGCGCCGCGGAAGAGCCACCACCGGAACCGCCTGCGGTGCGCTCAACATCCCACGGGTTGTGAGTCGGGCCGTAAGCGGAGTTTTCAGTCGACGAGCCCATGGCGAACTCATCCATGTTGGTCTTACCCAGAATTGGGATGCCAGCTGCACGCAGCTTGGCAGTAACCGTTGCGTCGTAAGGGCTCATGTAGCCCTCGAGCATCTTGGAAGCGCAGGTGGTCGGCGCATCGGTGGTAGTGAAGACATCCTTCAGCGCCAGCGGAACACCGGCCAGCGCGGAGGCCGGCTCCTCGCCAGCATCCAGCGACTCATCGACCTTGCGAGCTGCAGCCAGGGCCTCTTCGGCACCGACGTGCAGGAATGCGTGAATGTCCTCATCAATTGCCGCGATACGGTCGAGGAACGCCTGGGTGACCTCTACCGAGGTCAGCTCACGAGCGTGAATCTTCTGTGCGAGCTCAAAAGCGCTCAGCCCCAGAATCGGGTCCTCAGCAACAGCGGCATGCAGGTTCGGGTTAGCTGCAATCATTTCTTCCACGTACTCCTACTCGCCGAGAATCTGGGGAACTTCGAAGCGCTGGCGGTCCTGCGACGGCGCCTGGTCCAGCGCCTGCTCCGCAGTCAGCGTCGGCTTGACGACGTCCTCGCGCATCACACCGGACAGCGAAGAGGGGTGACTCATCGGTTCAACATCATCCGCAGCCACCTTTTGAACGGCCTGGACGTGGTTAATAATGCCGTCGATCTGACCGGCGAACTCGTCGAGTTCCGCGTCAGTCAGAGCCAGACGGGACAATCGCGCTAGGTGGGCGACCTCATCGCGTGAGATAGCTGGCACGCTAGTACCCCTTTCATTTCTTCGTACGAAGCTAGTGCACAGAAGTTTAGTTGAAACTGATTTTGAACCGCGCGAGCGGGCTGTACTTGCCAACAGTAGTCGTTGTCGCCAAGTAGTTGTCCGCAGGGTCTTACATTTCAAAGGTTTACCCTGTAGCCTAAATCACTACTTCTATAGTTACACCGCAAGCATCACTATCAATTATTCGAAAGGTTGTGCACACAGCCATGAGTTACCTCCTTCGCATCCAGCTTCCCGACGAACCAGGCGCACTTGGCTACGTCGCGGCTGCCCTGGGCGAAGTAGAAGGTGATATTCGCAGTGTCGATGTCGTAGATTACGGCGCTAATGGCGTTGTTGTCGACGACATCGTGGTTGACCTGCCCATGGGCCTGCTCCCAGACACACTGATTACGGCGGCTCAGTCCATTAGCGGAGTGGAAGTCGATTCAATTAGGCCTTTTTCCGGCTCGGTCGACCGCCGCGGACAGATTGCGCTGCTGGCCAAGTTCTCACAGCACACGAAGAATTTGGATCGTGCCCTCGGAGATGTCGTCGACGGCCTGCCTCAGACTATGACTGCCGGCTGGGCTATCGTCCTCGGCGAACAGAGCGATGGCCGGTGGGTACGTCGCGCTTCCTCTACCGCTGCTCCAGAGGATAACGGCCGGACTCTGCCGGAAGCCCCGATTGACTCGCCACGAAACCTGGATCCGGACGAAGAAACGTGGCTTCCGGAGGACTGGACGGTTATGGACTCCTCCATTGCCGCTACCCCAATGGGCAAGGGCCTCGTTCTCGTTATTGGCCGGCCCGGCGGGCCAGACTTCCTGCCAAGTGAGGTTGAGCACTTGGGACGTATTGGCACGATTGTCGGTGCGATTATCGACTAGCAGCGGCTAGTGGGCTGCTCCCTTCTGTGGGCTGCTCCCTTCTGCTCGAAGCTCTTACCCTATGGCTCCTCCCCTATGGAGCGCAGTGATTCACGCTTAGCGGTAAAGTCTGGAAATGATACCAGTCAATAAGGAGCTTCTTTGATGTCGAACTTGAGTGACCTCGTCGGATCCCACGTGCGTGCCGAATCCGGCCGTGTCCCCCAGTCGTCCACTGAGATGGAATTCTGGTCCGGTCTGTCACGGGTTGTTGTCGATGACCTAGCGGACAACTGGCAGCGCACCACGGAGGCATACGCTGCTACCCGCCAGCAGCACTACTTCTCCGCCGAGTTCCTCATGGGTCGCGCCCTGCTGAATAACCTGCTCAATGCAGGTCTGGTGGATGAGGCCTCTGCTGCCGTGAAAAAGTACGGCAAGAATCTGACAGACGTGCTCGAGGCTGAACACGACGCCGCTCTCGGTAACGGTGGCCTGGGTCGTCTGGCCGCCTGCTTCCTGGATTCCTGTGCCACGCAGAATCTGCCGGTGACCGGTTATGGCATCCTCTACCGCTACGGTCTGTTCAAGCAGACCTTCGAAGATGGCTTCCAGGATGAGCACCCGGACCCGTGGATGGAAGAGGGCTACCCCTTCGTCATTCGTCGCGAGGAACTGTCCAAGATTGTCACCTTTGATGACTTGGTGGTGCGCGCTGTTCCATATGACATGCCAATTACCGGCTACGGCACCGATAACGTCGGCACGCTGCGCCTGTGGCACTCGGAGCCGATGCGTGAGTTCGACTATGACGCCTTCAACTCGCAGCGCTTCACCGACGCCATTGTCGAACGGGAGCGCGTCCATGACCTGTGCCGCGTGCTCTACCCGAATGACTCGACCTATGACGGCAAGGTCCTGCGTGTCCGCCAGCAGTACTTCTTCGTCTCCGCTTCGCTGCAGACGATGATCGATTCTTACATCGAGAATCACGGCGAGGACCTGCGCGATTTCCACAAGTACAACTCCATTCAGCTCAATGACACCCACCCGGTGCTCGCTATCCCAGAGCTGATGCGTCTGCTCCTGGATGAGCACGATATGAGCTGGGACGACGCCTGGAACGTCGTGTCCAACACCTTCGCCTACACCAACCACACCGTTCTGGCAGAAGCGTTGGAGACCTGGGAATACTCCATTTTTGACCGTCTCTTCGGCCGCGTTCTGGAGATCACCCGCGAGATTGACCGCCGCTTCCGCGAAGACCTGGCGGAGCGCGGCTTCGACCAGGGCAAGATTGACTACATGGCGCCGATTTCTCACGGTCGCATCCACATGGCGTGGATCGCCTGCTACGCCGCGTACTCCATCAACGGTGTTGCTGCCCTGCACACGGAGATTATTAAGCGCGAAACGTTGAAGGACTGGCACGATATCTGGCCGGAGCGCTTCAACAACAAGACCAATGGCGTCACCCCGCGCCGCTGGCTCAACCAGTGCAACCCGCGCCTGTCGGCACTGCTGACTCGCCTGTCGGGTTCGGACGCCTGGGTCACTGACTTGGACAAGCTCGCTGAGCTCGAAAAGTTTGCTGACGACGAGGCCGTGTTGCGTGAGATTCTCGACATCAAGCACGAGAACAAGAAGGACTTCGCCACCTGGCTGGAGCACCGCCAGGGTATTTCGGTGAACCCGGACGCCATCTTCGATACCCAGATTAAGCGTCTGCACGAGTACAAGCGCCAGCTTCTCAACGCGCTCTACATCCTCGATCTCTACTACCGCATCAAGGAAGACCCAGCGCTGGACGTGCCACCGCGCGTGTTCATCTTCGGTGCCAAGGCCGCCCCAGGCTACGTTCGCGCGAAGGCCATCATTAAGTTCATCAACGCTATCGCGGACAAGGTCAATAACGATCCGGACATGGACGGTCGCCTGCAGGTCGCTTTCGTTGAGAATTACAACGTCACCCCGGCAGAGCACATCATCCCGGCCACCGACGTCTCCGAGCAGATTTCCACTGCCGGTAAGGAGGCTTCGGGTACCTCGAACATGAAGTTCATGATGAACGGCGCACTGACGCTGGGCACCATGGACGGCGCAAACGTCGAAATCGTCGACGCCGCCGGCGAAGAGAACGCCTACATCTTCGGTGCGCTGGAAGAGGAGCTGCCGGAGCTGCGTCGCACCTACAGCCCGCGTGGCACTTACGAAACGGTGCCGGGTCTCAAGCGCGCGGTCGATTCGCTTGTCGACGGCACTTTTGCTGACGGTGGCAGCGGAATGTTCCACGACCTGCACTTCTCGCTGCTGGAGTCCAACGGGTACGAGCCAGCCGATGTCTACTACGTCCTCGGCGACTTCGCTGACTACCGCGAGACCCGCGACCGCATGGCCGAGGACTACCGCGACGAGCTGGCGTGGGCCAAGAAGTGCTTCCTGAACATCATCCGTTCGGGCCGCTTCTCCTCCGACCGCACTATCCGCGATTACGCCAATGAGGTCTGGAAGCTGGAAGAGACCAAGATTTAGGCCCGGCTGGGTCAAATCCTGGCTGGGCCAAGCCCCAGCTAGGCCTGACCAGTTTCCAGCAATCGCTTGAACCCATCCTCGTCGAGGATGGGCAAGCCCAGCTCCTCGGCCTTTGTGGCCTTGGAACCGGCGTTTTCGCCAACCACCACGTAGTCGGTCTTCTTCGACACCGACCCTGCGGCCTTACCGCCACGGGAGATAACGGCTTCCTTCGCGCTGTCGCGAGTGAAGTCCTCCAAAGAGCCGGTGACTACCACGGTCAATCCCTCTAGCACCTGATCTGGACGATCGGCGACCTCATCGGCCATACGCACACCGGCAGCTTCCCAGCGCTCGACAACCTCGCGGTGCCAGTCCACCTCGAACCAGTCAGCCACGGAATCGCCGATGATCTCGCCAATGCCATCGATGGCCGAAATCTCCTCGCGGCTCGCAGCGCGCAGCGCCTCCATCGAGCCGAACTTCTGTGCCAAGGTCCGCGCCACTGTTGGACCCACATGACGAATGGACAGGCTGACCAATACGCGCCACAGCTCTTTATCCTTAGCTGCCTCGATGTTGGCCAACAGTTTCTTACCATTGGCGTTCAGGGTTTTCCGCGAAGCCGTAGTGTAGACCTCAGTGCCGAGCAAATCTTCCTCGGTGAGGTCGAAGAGGCGGGACTCGTCGGCAAGCACGCCGCGATGAATCAAATCGGCAGCGCCCCTCTCCCCCAGGTTTTCGATATCGAACCCGGAGCGGGAGGCGAGGAATTCAATTCGACGCCGCAGCTGACCTGGACAGTAGCGGGTATTGGGGCAACGCCAATCGGCATCGCTGTCCTTTGCCGGAGCCAAACGAGTACCGCACTCGGGGCAGAGAGTCGGGTAAATGTACTTTCGCTCGCTACCATCTCGGAGATCGGCTACGGGGCCGAGTACCTCTGGAATCACGTCACCGGCCTTGCGGATGGTCACACGGTCCCCGATGAGCACACCCTTTCGGTGCACCTCGGAAGGGTTGTGTAGCGTCGCCATCTCGACAGTTGACCCGGCCACGAAGACCGGCTTCATCACGGCATATGGCGTCGCACGACCAGTTCGGCCGATGGAGACTCGAATGTCCAGCAGGTCCGTGGTGACCTCTTCTGGCGGATACTTGTAGGCAATCGCCCAGCGCGGCGCCCGCGAGGTCGCGCCCAACGCGCGCTGCTCGGAAAGGGAGTCAACCTTGACCACAAGCCCGTCCATCTCGTGGATGGCGTCGTGGCGGTGCTCGCCCCAGTACTGCATCTGCTTAACGACGTCATCCGCGGAATGAACCTGCTTTGTATACGGCGACACGTGGAAACCCCACTCGTCCAAGGCACGATATGCCTCGTGCTGGGACTGTGGACGCCAGCCCTCGATATGACCAATTCCATGGCAAATCATGGACAACCGGCGCTTGGCCACTTCTGCAACATCCTTCTGTCGCAGGGAACCGGCGGCGGCGTTACGGGGGTTGGCAAACGGCTTCTGACCCGCTTCGACGCGATCGGCGTTGATGCGTTCGAACTCTTCCAACGAGATAAAGACTTCACCACGCACCTCGAGCACGTCGGGGATGTTCTCGCCGCTGATTTCATGCGGAATATCTTCGATAGTGCGCGCATTGGCGGTGACGTTCTCCCCCACGCGGCCGTCTCCGCGGGTGGCCGCCCGGACAAGGCGGCCATTCTCATAGACCAGATCGATAGACAGGCCATCGATTTTCAGCTCGGTCAGATACGTGCTGGCCGGGGTGCGGGCCAGCCAGCCGCGCAACTCCTGCTCATCGAAAACATTGTCCAAGCTGTAAAGGCGTTCGAGGTGCTCAACAGGCTCGAACACTTCCCCGTCGGCAGGCGTGTCGACCTGCGCACCGACCTGCTGCGTGGGGCTGTCCGGCACCACCAGATCGGGCCACTGCTCCTCTAACCGCTGCAGTTGACGGAACATCTCGTCGTATTCAGCATCGGAGATAACCGGCTGCGCGGTGTAGTACAGCGCAGCGTTTTCACGAATGCGAGTTGCTAGATCTTGCCACTTCTCCCGGACGTCCGCCGGCGCTGGCTCGGAGGCGGGGGCGCTGGAAAACGAAGACAAATCGGAGGTTGACAGGTCGGAGTTCTCATCGGTCGAGGAAGTCACGTCGCTCATTCTATGTCATTGCCCGGATGCGCCGGAGGACACGGAAATTCTCTTGACCTTGTTCCTGCCCCTCAGCGAATCCGCACTCTCCGCTACAGTTGAGACATGCATAATTTCGATCCGCGACGCATGCTCGCGTTTGATCTGGAGACTACCGGCACGGATCCTCGCACCTGCAAGATTGTCACTTCCGCACTGGTCCGACTGACTGAGCAGGGCAAAGATTCCACCATCATGCTCGCTAATCCCGGTGTCGAAATTCCACAAGCTGCGTCTGATGTGCATGGCATCACCACTGAAAAAGCTCGCGCGGAGGGGCGCCCGCACGATGAAGTGCTAGCGGATACCATTGCCGGCCTTCGAGCTGCCTGGCGCGATGGTCTGACCGTAGTGGCCTATAACGCGGCTTATGATCTGACGGTACTGCGCTCGCAGGATCCCAGTTTTACTGTTGACGGCCTCGTCGTCGACCCCTTTGTGCTGGATAATTACGTCGACCCAGAACGTCGTGAAAAACGCACTTTGACTGATGTCTCCCGCCATTATCAGGTGCGCCTGGACGGGGCACATGATGCCACCGAAGATGCTCTGGCGGCTGCGCGCATCGCATGGGTGATGGCGCGCCACTACCGGGAGCTAACCGAAAAATCAGGGGAAGAGCTGATGGAGCTGCAGGCCGTCGCGTACTACCAGTACAAGAAGAACCTGCAGCAGTACCTGACCGAAAAGGGTAAGGATACGTCGGACTTCACCTTCGGGTGGCCGATGGACTGAGCAGCGACCCCTTCACCCTCCCCGGCTCTCCCAATATCCAGAGTTTTGTGATTATCCAACGGAAACCGAATATCCAAATTTCGGCGGGATATCCAAGTTATCCAAGTCGATGTGGATTATCCATTGCTATTATTGATGCGTGACCACTCGCAGCGACAAGGCCATCTCCATCCCACGCAATCCTTTCCACCCCACATTCGGCCGATCCCCGGCCATCATCGGTGGGCGCGATGTCGAGCTGGACTCGTTTGAGCTGGCTCTGGCGGAAGGCCCCGGTAATCCCTGGCGAACCGCGCTAATTTCCGGTACCCGCGGAATCGGCAAGACGGTACTTCTCAACGAGTTTGAAGCCGCAGCAAAGCAACTGGGATGGATTGTGCTGCGTGCTCACATCGGCTCTGAAATGATTTCTGAGCTCACCGATGTCACCATTCCGCGCGCTTTCAGTGCCATTGACAGTGCACCGACGGGCAAGGGCCGTCACCTCACCGGCCTGTCCATCGCCGGCATTGGCGGGTTTAAGACGGAAGTCAGCACTTCTCAGCCCGAGCCCGGCAGGAATCTGCTCAGCCAACTTCAGGATCTCTCGGCTCTCCTCATGCCACAGGGATCCGGCATCTTGCTCACTCTCGACGAGGTGCAAAGTGCAGAACCCGCACAGCTCAACGAAATTGCCCATGCAATCCAGGACCTAAATCGCGACGATGCGGAGATTGCCTTTGTCGCAGCCGGGCTGCCCAGCGGTATCGAAGACTTGCTCCAGCTAGAGGGCGCAACATTCTTACGCCGTGCCGAACGCGTGTCTCTGGGCCGATTGGACGTGGAGACCACCAAGGACATCATTCGCAGAACTGCAGAACTCGGCGAACGCGCGATGACCGAGGATGCCGTCGAGCTGGCCGCTGAACTCAGCCACGGCTACCCGTATCTCATACAGACCATTGGCTCAGTCGCTTGGGCGAAGGCCAGGTTGGCCCACTCGGACACCATTACCGCTCAGCATGTCTCGGATGCCGCAGCGGAATCCATCCGCCGCATCGGGCTGCAAGTTCATGCGCCCAGCCTGCGGAAAGTGTCACCTCGCCAGATTGATTTTCTCAAAGCGATGGCGCGCCTCTCCCCCAATGGAAAGCCCGTGGCCACGAGCGTCATCGCAGAGACCATGGGACGCAAACTCTCTGGCATCTCACAGCTTCGCCATGACCTGATTTACCGTGAGCTGATTGTGTCAGCGTCGACGGGATACGTGGAATTCACACTTCCCTACTTCGCGGACTACCTCAATACGCTGGTGGAATAAGGTCGCTATTCGTCGCGAGCCAAGTCACCGGCTGCCCGACGAAGAAGCTCCGTGGCATTGCGGCCTGCGCCGAGTTGCGCCTGTGCTTCTTCATTGGAGCTGGCAGCAAAGCCGCCCATCGGCGCCAGATTCAGGCTCTCAGCAATCTGTAGGCGCGAATAGCCCAGCTCATCCCAGAACAGCGCTGCTTGCTCAGCGAGTGCTCGAGCCGGTGTCGCCACCGGGACGCCCGTGTGCTCTTCTCGCTCCGTGACCGTCACTGGCACAATACCCAGCTCCAGGGACATATCGGCACCGACCACGGCAGCCGCAAAATCCAGTTGCTGCGTGGTGGTCAGTTCTTTGCGAGGTAGCCACACTCCGGCCGCACCGGAATCCGCCAAGGCCTGAACAGCCAGGCCATCGGGGCTCGACAGCGCGATGGTCACTTCGATTTCGTCGTCACGCAGCGGCCCTGTGACTTCGAGGAAGATCTCCGCGATCTCGCGGTGCCCCTGGGCGGGGAGATAACCCGCGTTGCCCATCAGCATGGACGGGGCCTTGATTTTGCCCTGTACGACTGCGCCGAGTGCGGGTTCTGCCAGAAGTACTTCGATGTCGCTGTCGAAACGCCGACGGACATCGGCGATGTGGGAAGCCAATCCCGCGGCCAACGACTGCGCGAAGTACTTCACGGCGCCGCGGTCAACGGCGATGAGATGGCCTGCGGCATTTTCCACCGAAGTCGCCATCGTCCATGGGCCGAGAGCGGTCAGGCGAATTTTCTGCGGGGTGCGTCCCCACGCTTCCTCGCACGCGTCGATGTCTCGGTGGAGATAATCAGTGGCCAAGGCACTCGCGCGACCACGACGGTCGGCGACTTTCCAGGAGCGCGCTCCCCTGTCGACGACGAGGTCAGCCATGAGGGCGGCCGTGCGACCGACGGCATCGGCGCCGAACCCACGGGCGGGCAACGTCGGTAGCGTGAGGTGACCTTCCAGGCATTCGCCAATGACAATCTCTGCCGCCTCGTGTGGATTGCGGCCCGGCATCGGGCCAAGGCCGACAAAGGAGGTCACGACAAGTCCTCTTCACGGGCGGTCGAGACAATCGTGCCGGAGCCCAGCACGTAGTCGCCCGCAGTGTCAGTGTGGTACAAAACAGCGGCCTGACCAGGCGCGACACCACGAAGCGGATCGCTCAGGTGCAGCCGGAAGGCGCCACCGCGTCCGGTGACGTCATCGTCAGGTCCTGCCAGCACTTCAATGCGGCAGTCGATGGGGCGACCGTGCGCACGCACCTGCACCTGCAGCTTGCCGGCCTCCGAGGCAGCGAGTACCTCATCCGGGTTGGCCAGCCAGATGGCACGGTCGGCCTCGAGCACGTTGACATTCAAGTCCGCAGCCGTGCCGATTGTCACCGTGCCGGTCTCTGCATCAATGCCGGTGACATAGCGCGGCTTGCCATCCGGCATCGGCCCCGCCAGGCCAATCCCCTTGCGCTGACCAATGGTGAAACCGTAGACACCGTCGTGCTCAGCGACGGTGTCGCCAGTTTCCTTATCCACAATGGTGCCCGGGCGACGGCCAATCTTCGCGCCCAGGAACGCCTTGGTATTGCCATCCGGGATGAAGCAGATGTCGTAAGA
The DNA here is from genome assembly GCF_030232615.1 of Corynebacterium sp. MSK035. Classification (NCBI taxonomy): domain Bacteria; kingdom Bacillati; phylum Actinomycetota; class Actinomycetes; order Mycobacteriales; family Corynebacteriaceae; genus Corynebacterium; species Corynebacterium sp. MSK035. The sequence continues at coordinate 98,318 of NZ_JASPJP010000005.1, read as the reverse complement.
GTCCGGCTTGTTGGCAGTGCCTAGTCCCATCCCGCGGGCTTCTTCACGAATCTCTGGCTTCTCGGTGTTTCCTACCGGGAACATCGAGCGCTGCAGCTGCTCGCGATCCAGCACGCCCAGGACATAGGACTGGTCCTTCTTCGCATCGCGGCCGCGGCGCAACAGGCCGTCGTCGCCAAGCAAAGCGTAGTGCCCCGTGACCACAGCGTCGAAGCCGAGCGCGATGCCGCGCTCTAGTAGAGCGGCGAACTTGATGCGTTCATTGCAGCGCAGGCATGGGTTCGGCGTCTCGCCGCGCTCGTAGGAGTCGTAGAAGTCATCCATGACCTCTTCCTTGAAGCGCTCGGAGAAATCCCAGACGTAGAAAGGAATGCCCAGCTCATCGCAGACGCGGCGGGCATCGCCGGAGTCCTCTAGCGAACAGCAGCCGCGGGATCCAGCGCGAACGGACTGCGGATCTTTCGACAGCGCCAAGTGCACGCCGACGACCTCGTGACCTGCGGCCAATGCACGCGCCGCAGCCACGGAAGAATCCACACCACCGCTCATTGCTGCAAGAACTCGCATTGCGTTGCAACCTTTCCCCTCTAGATTTTGTGCACGTGTCACCGTACCACCACGGGGCAAAAACTAAGCCATGCCCGCACGCCGCGCCCGCTCGACCGTTTCCGGCAGCGCCGAAATGACGGCGTCGACATCCGCCTGCGTCGAGGTGTACCCCAGCGTAAAACGAATCGACGACCGCGCTTCCGGCTCCGAAACGCCCATCGCCATCAGCACGTGCGAGGGACGGTTAACGCCCGCGCTACATGCCGATCCCGTAGAGCAGTCAATTCCCGCCGCATCGAACAGCATGATCAAACTATCGGCCTCCGCGCCCGGGAAGCTAGCGTAGACGTGCCCCGGCAAAGCGAGCTCGCTGGTGTGGATAATCGCACCGTCGATGTGCACGATTGCCCTGATGAGCTGCTGCGTCAGACCGCGGATTCGTTCATTGTCCGTCGCCATCGCGTCCACCGCCGCGCGCAGTCCTGCCGCCATGCCCGCCGCCGACGCCACGTCCTGCGTGCCCGAACGCAGTCCGCGTTCCTGCCCGCCGCCGTTGTTATGCGGGGTAAGTTTCGCTTCACGACGAACAAGCAGCGCCCCAATCCCACGGGGACCGCCGAACTTGTGCGCGGAGATGGCCATTGTAGTGGCGCCACTTGCGTGGAAATCAATTGGCAGATGTCCGGCTGCCTGCACAGCATCGATATGGAAAGGCACGCGAGCCTCCTTCGCCCGCTTGGCAATCTCCTCCACCGGCTGGATGGTGCCGGTCTCATTGTTCGCCCACATGCACGTCACCAGCGCGGTGTTCTGCCGACTAATCTCCGGGAACTGCACCATGTCAACGCGACCATCAGCACCTACAGGAGCCTCAACAATCTTGGCCCAGTGTTCCTTTTCCAGATGGTGACATGTCTTCAACACTGCATCGTGCTCGATTGGTGGAACCACAATGTCCGAGCCAGAGGCCTTGAAGTACAGGCCTGAAATCGCTAGATTGTCGGCCTCAGTTCCACCGGAAGTAAAAACTACCTCGATGGGATCGGCACCGAGCAGCTCTGCAATTTCTTCTCGGGACTCTTCCAGAACCTTTTTCGCAATGCGTGCGGTGGCGTACTGCCCCGAGGGGTTGGCCAGACCTAGGTTCTCGACCATTGCCGTGCGCGCTTCTGGGCGCAATGGTGTAGTCGCGGCATGATCCACAAAGTGACGGGTCTTCGCAGCAGACTTCATTTCACTCTTCTCGTCCGGAGCGGCAACGATGTGGTCATTAAGCATGCAGGCAGTATAACGCTGCGTGCGCCTTATGCTCACTATCCGCCATAGTTAAACCTCACTGTCTGCACGAACAGATGAGTAGGACCAAAAAAATGCTCGGAGCGGGAACAGACAGGAAATCTGTGCCCACCCCGAGCGGGTAGTTGCTAGCCGAGTTGACTCTCGGCCAGCAGCCTTACGCAACTAGCAGCCTTAAGGCAAGTGCGTATTACTTCAGGTTCTCGATAGCCTGCGGGACAACGTCGAACAGGTCACCGACGACACCGAAGTCAGCAATCTCGAACAGCGGAGCCTCTTCGTCCTTGTTGACCACAACGATGGTCTTGGAGGTCTGCATACCTGCCTTGTGCTGGATAGCACCGGAAATACCCAGAGCAACGTAGAGGTCCGGGGAAACGGTCTTACCGGTCTGGCCAACCTGGAACTGACCCGGGTAGTAGCCAGCGTCAACAGCAGCACGGGAAGCACCAACAGCTGCGCCGAGAACGTCTGCCAGCGGCTCAACAACGTTCTTGAAGCCATCCTCGGATGCGACACCGCGGCCACCGGAAACAACCAGCTTAGCCTCGGTCAGCTCCGGACGGTCGCCGCCCTCAGCCGGCGCAAAGGAAACGATCTCGACAGCGTTGTTGCCGATCTCTGGGAATGCAATCTCGGTAACGTCAGCGGAACCGGACTTCTCCTCCGGGTCAACGGAGCCCGGACGCAGAGCGTAGACCGGGGATGCGCCGTAGCCGACACCGTCAACGATGTACTCGCCACCGAAGATGGAGTACTTAACGGAAGCGTCATCGTTGATAGCAACAACGTCGGACAGCAGACCGGAACCGGTCAGCGCAGCGACGCGGCCAGCGATTTCCTTGCCGGTTGCGGAAGCGGAAACCAGCACCGGAACCTCACGCTCGGAGGCCAGGCCGACGAGAACGTCAACCTCAGGGGTGATCAGGTACTTGTCGGCATCGTCGGACTCAGCAGCGAGAATCTCGCCAGCGCCGTAGGAGGCCAGGGTGTCTGCGAAGCCAGCAGCGGTACCCGGGGTACCCACGACAACTGCGGCCGGGGTGCCGAATGCGGAAGCAGCGGTCAGCAGTTCAGCGGTGGTGTTCTTCAGCTCGCCATTTGCGTGCTCGACGAGAACGAGGACGTCGGTCATAGTGATCTTTCTCCTACTTGTATCTCTATTTGTCTTCTATTCGCGTCAAGCGCCTTAGATGAACTTCTGGGCCTTGAGGTACTCGGCCAGCTTGGCGCCGCCGTCTCCCTCATCGTTAATGCGCTCACCAGCGGTCTTAGCCGGCTTCGGAGTGGAGCCAGTGACACCGGTAGCAGCGTTTTCGAGACCAACCTGCTCTGCCTCAGCAGCAACATCGTCCAGAGTCAGCTCGGTGACCGGCTTCTTCTTAGCGGCCATGATGCCCTTGAAGGATGCGAAGCGCGGGCTATTAGCCTTCTCAGTGACGGAGACGACTGCCGGCAGGGATGCCTTGAGCTGGTAGATACCGTCTTCGACCTCACGCTCACCGGTGATGGAGTCACCTTCGATAGCGACAGAGCGCAGGTGAGTCAGAACCGGCAGGTCGCGGTAGACACCGAGGATAGCCGGGACGGAGCCGGTGCCACCGTCAGTGGAGGCATTGCCGGTGACGATGAGGTCAACATCCTCGAGAGTGTCGATGACGTTGGACAGAGCCCATGCGGTCTGAACAGCGTCGGAACCTTCAAGTGCGTCGTCCGAAAGAATGACGGCGTCGTCTGCACCCATGGACAGAGCCTTGCGCAGTGCCTCGATGGCACGATCCGGGCCAACAGTTGCGACGGTAACGTTTCCGCCGTGCTCTTCCTTCAGCTGCAGGGCAGCCTCAACAGCGTTCTCATTAATTTCGTCGAGAACTGCGTCTGCAGACTCACGATCGAGGACAAACTTGTCATCGGTGAGCTTACGCTCGGACCAGGTGTCCGGAACCTGCTTGACCAGAACCACGATGTTCGGCATTTTTCTGTCGTCCTTACTGGTTGATTACTGGTGAACGTTTATCTGACCTTACTTCGCAAGCCGCCTCACAATAAAGTGAACCAGGCCACGCTCTAGGTCGTCTGTGTTGAAGATAACAGAACCTGTCGCCAATGCGAAGGTGATCCAGATAACAATGTCGTTATTTTTTTAAATTTTTTTCTACACCACGAGCACAGCCCGCCCGCCAACATGCTATTTCCGCATGTCAGACGTTAATAGTACGCAATCAACTGCAGCTGTCTCCGCAGTATTCGCCAACAGCAAACACCGATCCCCAACGGGCTACCCCCACCAGTTTTCCGTCGTAAAGCGGTCCTTAACCGATCTCCCGGGGCTGACAGATAAACGCCGTCGCGCTCCTTCCGATGCGCGTGACCACCACCGCCAATGCCCTGGAGCCCTTAAGTTTCCACTGCTTGCGCAACGCGTCGGGGTTGACGTCTACGCCGCGCACGAGAATTTCCACCGATCCGCAATCCAACGCTGCCAGTGCCTTGCGAACCTGCTTCAACCCCACTTGCTCAATAACTTCGAACCCGGCAATCCCCTGCGGCAAAACATCGCCACTGACGTGCGCAATCCGCTCATCGAGCTGCCACAGCCCATGCGCCGCCGCAAAATGCCGCACCAGCCCGGCGCGCACAATCGCCCCATCCGGATCAATGATGTACCGACCGGCAGCGCGCACATCGACGTCGTCAGGCATGGTGTCGTCGTAGGTCTGCACGTCCACCGCCGACAACTCTAACGGCCTGTGCTTATCGACGGTCCGGATAACCATCGCCGATCGCGTTACGGATTGCCCATCGGTAACTCCGGCCAACCCCGGCGTATATAGACATGCCTCCTTGACCGCACCGTCCACCGAAGTGACAGCCACTTCCCCGCTCCACTCGCTGAAGTCGAGGCCCGGCGCACATTTGATAGCTAGTTCTTTGTCGGGCCAGGCGGCTATGAGCGCCGGCAGCGATGGGAGCAAGTCCTCCGGGTTGGTGATCCTGCGACCACCGGAGCGGCGTGCAGGGTCAGCGACAATGACGGGTGCGTCAAAGGTCGGTTGCAAAGCATCGGCCTGCGCGAAAATGTTCTTGCCGACGTTATGCCGCGCCATGGCCAGCCGCGCAAGGTCGAGATCAGACCCGACAACGGTCAGGCCCTCGTGGTCAATTGCTGCCACCTCAGTACCAATGGAGCAGGTCACATCGGCCACTGATTCGACACCGAGATGCGCAAGCCTACGAGCGCGAGCCAGCGCGACGACAAAGGGCGTGGCCTGTTGCGCTGCTTCGGAAGAGAAGATCCAGTCCCCTGGCAGTTTGCTGACCGCAGAACGCCGAGCTGCCGCGACTTCAATGACCGCGCGACCAAACTCGCCACAGTGTTGGCGTAGATGCGCGGAGTCTGCAATCAGAGACTTTTTAGTGAGCGCGAGCTGGTCGGCCTCATCTAGCCACTCCGGGTGAGCAGCAACAGCGGCCACCTCTGCAGCGGACAGGGACACTCGTTATCTCCTTCCAACTAGGGATCAGCCGGTTAACGGGGGTTGAGTAGTCGGCTAACGGTTCATACCTTTGCGCAAATGCCCCATGTGGGTGGCAACGGCAAAGTACTCATCCATAAAAGGTTCCCCGAGGAAGTCACTACTGGTGCGTCGCACCGGAGTGTTTCTGGCCGCCTCGAGAGCCTCCGCCACAGTACTGACACCGTCCAAGCGAGTCAGTTGCGCCCAGGTCGGAGGCATGAGGCCAAGTAGCCCACGGCGCCATCCATCCAAAATCGTAGTCGGTCGGAACCAACCTGAAGATGATGCCTCAGAGGTGTCACCGTCGGCTCTTTGACCGTCGGGAAGCGCGGCGAGGAAGAAATAGGTGTCGTAACGAATGGGGTTGGATTCGGGTGTCACCCAGTTAGCCCAAGGACTGACGAGTTCGGCATCGAGCGCCAGATTTTCATTGCTAAGAAAATCCGTCAATGACAACTCGTGGGCTTCCAACTGTCGTCGCTGACGGTGGAAGCGGTGGGCATCTGCGACAATCTCACCGCCAGCATCGCGAACCAACAGAGTGCCTGTTTCCTCAAAGGTCTCACGCACGGCCGCGCAGGTGAGCGCGTGCGCCCGCACGCGGTCGACGTTAAAAGCCTGCGCGATCCGCGACTCGGGGTCGGCTTCCGACGGCTCGGTCACGGCCATGCCCTCATTCGCGACAGCGGGGAAATCACGCCGGTCTACTCCACCGCCGGGGAACACGGTCATGTTGGCCGCAAAACGCATTGAGGATACGCGTTCTTGAACGTAGACCTCGAGCCCGCAGTGGGTGTCGCGGAGCAGCAACACAGTCGCAGCCAGTTTCGGCGACGCGGGTGTATTCGGGGTTTCAGGTGTCGGAACCGCCATGAGCGTCTACTTCTTCCGGTGCTTTCCAGCAGGCCGTGCCCGGCGCGCAAAGTAGCGATCATCGATGCGATCGACGACGATTTCCTGGTGGAAAGCCTTGGTCAGGTTCTCACTGGTCAGGACGTCGTCAATAAGCCCCTGTGCGATGACATTGCCTTCGTCGAGGAGCATCGCATGGGTGAAGCCGTACGGAATTTCTTCCGGGTGGTGCGTAATCATCACCATCGCCGGCGCATCCGGGTCGAGTGCGAGTTCGCCTAAGTAACCGACGAGGTCCTCGCGACCGCCGAGGTCGAGTCCGGCTCCCGGCTCGTCGAGAAGCAGCAATTCGGGGTTGACCATCATGGCTCGTGCGATGAGTACGCGCTTGCGCTCTCCCTCACTGAGAGTGCCCCAGGTGCGGTCTGCAAGATGCTCAGCACCCATGCGCTCGAGAATCTCGGAGAGCTGTTCGAAATCCATCTCTTCATAGGTCTCACGCCAGCGCCCCAGGACGGAGTAACTGGCGGAAATAACAAGGTCCGCGACCTTTTCGTCATTGGGAATGCGGTGAGCAATCGACGATGATGTCAAACCAATCATGGTGCGCAGATCACGCATGTCGGTGCGCCCAATCTGCTCGCCCATCACATGGGCCACCCCTGAAGACGGGAACTCCTCCGCTGCAGCAATGCGCATCAAAGAAGTTTTGCCTGCACCGTTCGGCCCCATGATGACCCAGCGTTCGTCAAGTTCTACTTGCCAATCGACCGGCCCGACCAGCGTACGGCCACCACGGATGAGGTTTACGTCGCGAAAGTCGAGTAGCAAATCTTCGTTAAAGTCTTCTTCCAATTCAGCCACACATCCATGGTGCCCTAACTTTGCCCAAATGTGCGCTTGGACATTCTCATCTATCCTCGGTAGAGAGCAAATCGAGTTCACTCGAGATGGTTTTGCTTCGATTTTCACCTAGCTCGCCGACAATTAGGAGAACGTCTTTTATGACTGGTCGAATCGGTATTGATGACATCCGTCCTCAAATCAACGGTGGTGCAACTCCATCGAAGGCCGTAGTGGGTGAAGTCGTCCCAACCTTTGCCGTCATTTGGCGAGAAGGCCACGACGCGATGAACGCCACGCTCAACGTCAAGGGGCCGAAGGAATCAGCTTTTGCTTCCCGCTCACAGCGCATCCCAATGCACTTTTCTGACCATGATCCAAATCAGGTCAATGCCACCTTCGTCCCAGATGTTCCCGGGCTGTGGACCATTCGCATTGATGCCTGGTCCGACCCGATGGCAACGTGGCGCAACGCTATCACCAAGAAGTTCGAGGCCGGTCAGAGCGAAGCTGAACTCGCTAATGATCTAGAAATTGGCGCCGCTCTCTTCGACCGCGCCGCCGCTGGTGCCGCTGCTATCCACCGCAACCACCTACGCTCCATCGCCGCAGGTCTGCGCGGCGACGGCGATCTTCGCGCCCGCATTGCAGCCGCGCTTTCCGACGAGACCCGCGCCATTTTGCAGGCGCACCCGGTGCGCGACCTTTTGACCCGCGGAAAGACCCGCAAGATCAAGGTTGACCGCCGCGAAGCCCTGTACTCCTCTTGGTATGAGTTCTTCCCTCGTTCCAACGGTGGTTACGGCGAAAATGGCGAGCTGCTGCACGGCACATTCAAGACTGCGGTTGCACAGCTTGATCGCGCTCAGCGCATGGGCTTCGACACGGTCTATCTGCCCCCGATTCACCCAATCGGTGAAATCAATCGCAAGGGTCGCAACAACACCCTGACCCCGGAACCGGGCGATGTCGGATCTCCGTGGGCTATCGGCTCCGCAGAAGGTGGCCACGACGCCATCCACCCGAGCCTCGGTGACGAAAAGGACTTCAAGGAATTCATCAAGGCTGCTAAGGAGCGCGACCTCGAGGTCGCTATCGACCTAGCGCTCCAGTGTGCACCGGACCACCCCTGGGCTAAGGCTCACCCGGAGTGGTTCACCGTGCTGCCGGACGGCACCATTGCCTACGCCGAGAATCCGCCGAAGAAGTACCAGGACATCTACCCGCTGAATTTCGACAACGATGCCAAGGGCCTGTACGCAGAGGTTCTGCGTGTAGTGAAGTTTTGGGTCAAGCGTGGAGTCAAGGTCTTCCGCGTGGATAACCCCCACACCAAGCCGGGCAACTTCTGGGAATGGCTGATTGAAACCGTTCACGAAACCAACCCGGAGGTCATCTTCCTCGCCGAGGCCTTCACCGCCCCAGCCCGTCTCTACGGTCTGGCCAAGGCTGGCTTCACTCAGTCCTACATCTACTTCCCGTGGAAGACTACGAAGGAAGAGCTGACCGAATTCGGCGAGGAGATTACCCGCCATGCGGACATCGCTCGCCCATCCCTATGGGTCAATACCCCAGATATTCTGCATGACTTCCTGGTCAAGGGCGGCCGTGGAGCCTTCGCCATCCGCGCCGCGCTGGCTTCCACCCTATCTCCGCTGTGGGGCATGTACTCCGGCTTCGAGCTGTTTGAAAACGTTCCGGTCAAGGAGGGCTCCGAGGAGTACCTCGACAGCGAGAAGTACCAGCTCCGCAGCCGCGATTACGACCAGGCACTGGCCACCGGCAACTCGCTGGAGCCGTTCATTGCCACGCTGAACAAGATTCGCCGCGAGCACCCGGCTCTGCAGCAGCTGCGCAACCTGCACTTCCACGACATCGACAATGACAACCTGCTGGCTTACTCGAAGCTCGATCCGGTCACCGGCGATGCCATCCTCGTTGTTCTCAACCTCGATCCGTGGAATGCCCAGGAAGCTACCGTGCACCTCGACATGGATTGCATCGGGCTCCGCAACCACGACCGCATGGATGTCACTGACCTGATTACCGGCAACCAGTTCAACTGGGGCAAGGACAACTACGTCCGCCTGGCACCGTGGGAAAACGTCGCGCACATCATCAAGCTGCCGGAAATCGATGTCAAGCTCCGCCACAAGTTGGCTTGGCGCGACGTCCCCGACTACGAGGGCTAGAACGCTTGCTGGGAACTTTCGGGGTTAGTGGGCCGCTGACCTGACCACTGTCGCAACGATTCGTCGTTAGGCTGGCGGGTGAGTTAGCAGCCCACTGTCCCCTACCTCCCTCTATTTCTTTAGAACTGAACTCAACAACTTCACATTCACCTACCTAGAAACGCTTCGGAAGGACCTTCCATGGGAGCCCACACAGATCCCCGCCTCGCAATTGATTCCGGCGATATGGATCGCCTGCGCTACTGCACCCATCACGATCCGCACAGCATCTACGGCGCACACGTCGTGGACGGTGACACGGTTATTCGCACGAGGGTCTTCGGCGCTCAGGCAGTTACTGTCGTCAGCACGCGCGGCGAGTTTGAAGCGGAGAACCTGGGCGACGGTTTCTTCACCGCCCTCGTCCCAGGCGGCGATGACTTCGACTACCGCCTGCGCATTACGTGGGACTCCGGCGAAACCGTAGAGCGTGCCGACGGCTACCGTTTCCTCCCCACTATTGGCGCTGGTGACCTGCACCTAATCGGCGAAGGACGTCATGAGGAACTGTGGAAGGTTCTCGGTGCTCACCTTCGCAGTTACGACACAGAGCTGGGTACGGTCGAAGGCACCTCGTTTACGGTCTGGGCTCCGAACGCACGTGGCGTAGCCGTGGTCGGTGACTTCTGTATGTGGAACGGCGCGCAGTACCCAATGCGCTCTATGGGTGGTGCAGGTATCTGGGAGCTGTTCATCCCGGGTGTGGGTGAGGGCGAAGTCTACAAGTTCGCCATCACGACACCGGAGGGACAGCGCCGCGATAAGGCCGACCCGATGGCGCGTGCTGCTGAGCTCCCACCGGCTACCGGGTCGATTGTCGCGACCTCCGACTACACCTGGGGTGACCAAGCGTGGATGGAAAAGCGCGCCAACACAGACTGGACCGAAGAGCCCATCTCTATCTACGAGGTCCACTTGGGTTCCTGGAAGCAGGGCCTGAGCTACGAAGTTATGGCGGAGAAGCTGGTGCGCTACGTGGTCGACATGGGCTACACCCACGTGGAGTTCATGCCAGTATGTGAGCACCCGTTCACCGGTTCCTGGGGTTATCAGGTTTCCGGCTACTACGCTCCGACCAGTCGCTTCGGCACCCCAGACCAGTTTCGCGGTCTAGTTGATGCCTTCCACGCCGCTGGCATCGGTGTCATCATGGACTGGGTTCCGGGGCACTTCCCGAAGGACGAGTTCGCACTTGCCCGCTTCGATGGCACGGCTTGCTACGAGCACCCGGACTGGCGTCGCGGCGAGCAGCGCGACTGGGGCACCTACGTTTTCGACTTCGGCCGCAACGAGGTACGCAACTTCCTCTACGCCAACGCACTGTACTGGGCAGAAGAGTTCCACATCGACGGTCTGCGCGTCGACGCAGTGGCTTCCATGCTGTACCTGGACTACTCCCGCAATGAAGGCGAGTGGCTGCCGAACCAGTACGGTGGCCGTGAAAACCTCGATGCTGTTCAGTTCCTGCAGGAATTCAACGCCACTGTACACAAGCACAACCCGGGCTTCCTCACCGTGGCCGAAGAATCCACTTCTTGGCCGGGAGTGACCGCACCTACCGAACACGGTGGCTTGGGCTTCTCTATGAAGTGGAACATGGGCTGGATGAATGACACGCTGGAGTACTTCAGCAAGGAGCCGATTTACCGCTCCTACCACCACCATGAGCTCACTTTCGCTATGGTCTACGCCTACTCGGAAGAGTTCATTCTGCCGATTAGCCACGACGAGGTCGTGCACGGCAAGGGCTCGCTGTGGGAGCGCATGCCGGGCGGCGATTGGGATAAGGCCGCAGGCCTACGTACTTTCCTGACCTTCATGTGGGCGCACCCGGGCAAGCAGCTTCTATTCCAGGGTCAGGATCTTGGCCAGAACCACGAGTGGAACCACGATGAGTCCGTGGCTTGGGACAACCTCGAAGGTTGGAGCGGCGAATTCCACCGCGGCATTCAACTGCTGGTTAAGGACATCAACGCCATCTACAAGGAAAACCCAGCGTTCTACACCCAGGATGACCGCCCAGAGGGCTTCCAGTGGATTAACGCGGATGATTCCACAAACAATGTTGTGTCCTTTGTCCGTTACGGCACCGATGGCTCGGTCGTCGCCTGCGTCTATAACCTGTCGGGAACCACGCAGGAAATCTACAAGATTGGCGTACCGCGCGGTGGCCAATGGACGGAGATTCTGAACACAAACGCATCGCGTTACGAGGGCTCCGGCTACGGTGAAAACGGTACTGTGACCGCGGTCGAGCACGGTTGGAACGGCCAGGCTCACTCGATTGATTTGGTGCTGCCGGCCAACACCGCCGTTTGGCTGAAGTGGCAGGGCTAGTCCCGAATCCAGCCAAACAAAAGACAATCACATAGGAATTGCCCGTGCTGCACGGTTTTCAGTGATCTGAGTTTCAGCCTGAAAACCTGACTCACGGGCAATTTTGTTTTGGGGAGCGTATCCAGGTCCTATCCACGGAACGGATTGAACCAGTCAGGTTCCAAAGATTCGTTGTAATTCGCAGAATCTGAATCATCGATGTACCCGGATCCATCCATGCTGTCGGTTCCGATACGATCAGGAATGCCGTCGCCATCCTCATCCGCGCTCCACGTCGCAGCCTGCTTAGCAGTCAGTGGCTTGCCATCCTTACCAAGGCGATTGTAATCCGGCAGAAGCTGGGCTATTTGGGAACCCAGCTGGCCGAGCAGGCCGTCGGTAAGCTCATTGAGCGGCACCTCATCAAAGCGCGTCGTAATGGCGTAAGCGATGGGGCCGGCTGCGGTGTACAAAATACCGTGGTCATTAACGCCCTCGGCAGTGTCACCGGTCTTCTGGACTGCGGAGCCGACGTACATCACAAACTTCTGCGAACCACCGTAAGTGAGGTAGGTCAATGCAGTTTGTGCCGTGTCCTTGGTAATGAAGTTGTGCTTTGAGGTGCCATCGGCCACTTCCTGGAGACGTGCCATGAACAGCGCAGCTTGAGAGGGAGTAAACCAGGACCGATCACCGCTGGGATTGGGGATGTTGAACTTGTTGCCCAGGTGGTAGCGCTTGTCATCAACACCGGCTTCCTTGATGGTTTTGTTGACCTCGTCGAAACCACCGACAGCGTCAATCAACCCATTCGCCGCGGTGTTGTCCGAATACCGCATCACGTACTGCAACAGCCCGTCGAGCGTGTATTGGCCAGGGCCAATCACGCTTCCGCCAACACCATTGTCCCAATCGACCGTCACCGTCTTGTCTAGGTCATCGCCGAATTTCTTCAGCGCAGTAACCACTAACGGAGCCTTGATGGTCGATGCGGAGTACTCCTTCGTATCCTCGCCTACCGACGCCGTGAGCCCTTTGTATGGACCGTCAATGACACGCAAATAGACACCTAAATCAATGCCATAGTTGTCGGAGAAACTCTTAGCCGCAGTATCGAGGACGTCCTGTGCATCAGACCAGGTGACTTCCTCGGAAGCATCCCAACCGTTATCTGGAGCATTAGGTTTTGTGGTAGCAGTGGTGGCCTTGGACCCGGTGGTGCTTGGGACATCGATGGTGCACCCCGCCAACAGAGTCGAGGCCGAAAGCGCAACAATGACCGAGGCGGAAGTAGCGCGAAGGGCTTTGGGGCGAAGTCGCATGCAAAACTCCTGGCTGCAGAAAACTGAAGACCAAAGGCACCTAGCGCAGTATGAACTGTCTGAGGTGAACAGGTGGATGAGATGCAGTGGTAACTGCTGTAAACCACTGAGAACTGTTGGAAGATTACCACCTTCCGAAAAATCTCGTTGCACTGGGGCGCAGCTTTTGTGCAACAATGGATTAAATATAGACATGATTAAAAGAATCAATGTCCAACGGTACACCCAGGCAGTTGAGCTGCACATTTGATGCTTAATGCTTCAACGATGCCTCGTCCGAGACCGCTGCTAGAAATAGCGCACGGCACCGAAAACCGGAGGAAGTGAATCGCAATGAAGGAAAAGGTACATCGCTTGATGGACCGCATGCAGATTCGCCATGCCCATATGCGCAACACCTGGTATGGGCCGGTACTCTCCCCGGTTCTTCTCGTCGCAGGCTTCGTATTGCTCATTGTTGGCATTATCATTTTGCCAACTCCTGCTCCCGGATGGCTCTGCATCTTTGTTGCACTGGGAATTCTCTCGTTGGTGCATCCGCCGACACGTCGCCTGAACATCTGGTTGGCAGCAAAATTGGACGCCTTTTACGCCTGGTATGCGGAGCGTCATGTGGCAATGAAAGCAACACTTTTCCTGTTGCTAATGGCGTTTATGGCCGCTGTAATGGGCAGCGTCTACTACTTCATGGCTCCGGATGACTGGCCATACACCGACGCTTCAAGCTAGGAGCCTGAGCGCTTTCCAGGCTCCTAGTACAGTGCCCCTAGTCCAGTACTCCTAGTACAGTGCGCTAGCCATCCTCCGGCGTGCATCCAATGCCACTGGATCTGCGGTATCGAATAGCACAAGCAGCTCTAGTAGACGCGACTTGATGGCCTCACGGTCATCGCCAAACACCTGCGGGAGCAACTTCAACAAACGATCGAGCGCCTTCGCTGGATCGTCGACAAGCATCGTGACATCCGCGGCATCGAGGGCGAGCGCGACGTCCTTCGGCGCAGCGTCGGCCTTTGCAATTGGATCTGCGCTGCGATCGATTTTGGCAGCGCGGGCGAAGAAGGACACATTCGCGTGAGCGCGCTTCAGCCCCTGATTTGCGGGCTCGGACTGCAGCATAGCGTCATACAGCTCCAACGCTCCGTCGAAATCGCCCTCCTCGAGCAACTCTTCAGCCTGCTCCAAACGCGGGTCATCGGTGGGTACGGGATTGCCGAAGAAGTCAGTCGGCTCCGGAGCCTCCGGCCCGCTGCCCTCCCCAGCCATACGAGTTCCCGCCGGCAACCCCTTGAGACGACCCCGAGTGGCCTTCATAACCTGCGCCAGCCACTGCTCCAGCCAATCCCTGGTTTTCTCGCCGACAAACATGCCAATGGGACTGCCCATAGCCACAGCCGTGACTGTCGGCACTGCCTGCACACCGAATGCCTGGGCCAGCTGCGGATGCTCCTCAGCATCTGCCCACGCCAGGATCCAGTTCAAATTAGCCTCACGGGCCATGCCTTCTAGCTCAGCCCGAAGACGCAACGAATCAGCTGCTCCAGCCATGCCGATCAAGACAATAACCGGGACCTGCTCCGAGCGCAGAACGACTTCTGCCTCAAGGGTCTGCGGGACAATCTCAACTACAGGAGGAAGCCCATTTCCCTGATCACTGGTTGCCCGCTCGATCTCCTCTCGGCGCTTACGTTCGGCTTCGGCGCGCTGGTGGAGCTGCTCCAAATCAACCGTGCCGGGTGGTGGCGGCGGAGTCGAGCACTCGCGGTGACCGTGTGCTCCATGCGAGTGACCATGAGAATGGCCATGTGCGTGACCATGTCCAGCTGGCATCGTCAAAGGGGTTCCTCTCCAGTGTCGTCGTAAAGCCTATGTAAAGACCTATGTAGAGCCTACGTGTCCAATCCGAACAAGAGACTAGTCGGTGGCTTTCAGCGCATCCTCGACCGCATCCACTTTCGCACGCAGCTGCCCGGTGTATCCGTTGCGAATGTCCGCTTTGATGACCAGAGAAGTACGCGGACTGACACGGCTGACTGCTTCCGTGGCTCGCTTAATGACATCCATCACCTCATCCCATTCGCCTTCAACAAGGGTGAACATGGCATTGGTCTCGTTGGGCAGGCCAGATTCGCGCACAACACGCACGGCTTCAGCAACGGCCTCAGCCATTCCCTGCTCAGGATCGGAGAAAGTGGGGGCAACAGAAAATGCGACAATCATGGCGCCGATAATAGCGAGTACCCTGGAAACTATGAGTGAGACACAGATTCCCGTTCCCCATAAGTACGTAGTCGCTGTTGATCACGTCGGCGTCGCAGTCCCGGATTTTGATGCCGCTATTGAGTGGTACCGCGCAAACCTTGGTTTCATCAACTACCACGATGAAGTCAATGAAGAGCAGGGTGTCCACGAGGCCATGGTCGGCCCGGCCGACAAGGTTGAAGGTGGCACTCTGGTTCAGATTCTCGCGCCACTGAATGACCAGTCCACGATTGCAAAGTACCTGGACAAGAAGGGTCCAGGAATCCAGCAGTACGCAGTTCGTGTCACTGATCTGGAGGCGCTGATGGCGCACCTGAAGGAGCAGGGCACCCGGGTGCTGTACCCGGAGCCGAAGATCGGCACCGCAGGCTCGCGCATCAACTTCATCCACCCGAAGGATGCCGGTGGCGTCCTGCTGGAGCTCGTTGAGCCGGCTAAGTAAATCTATCCCCAGCGGCGCGTGATAGTGCGGTGAGCTCTATTGCGCCAGCAGTTGGTGTGCCAATGGCGCCGGTCATCGGCGCCTGCACCATAATCCTGCGGCCATGCCACGATGTGCGAGGTCCCGGGCATGATTTCCTGGTCGCACCCCGGACATCGATAAACCTTGTTCGACTGGCCAGCGCTGATGTTACGCACCGCAAAGTCCACGTCCTGCCAACCGGCAGGCCCAGATTCAGTGCGAGTGTTTTGGAAAGAACTGCCAAATGCGGGCAGGCTGCCGCGATTCTGGCCGTGGTTATTACGCCCGCCGCGTTGATTACCTCGTTGATTACCGCGCCGCTTGTGGTTTCGCCTAGGCATGGCTAGAACAACCGCAATTCATTGGACTCCAGGCCACGCAGGGCGTCGTAATCCACGGTCACACAGCGAATCCCACGATCCTCTGCCAGAGTCTTGGCCTGTGGCTTAATCTCCTGGGCAGCAAAAATCCCTTCCACCGGTGCCAGCAGCTCATCGCGGTTCAGCATCTCCAAGTAACGGGTTAGCTGCTCAACACCATCGATACCGCCCCGACGCTTAACCTCGACTGCAACGGTGGCGCCGTTTTCATCGCGGCCAAGCAGATCCACCGGTCCGATCGGGGTTGGGTATTCGCGCCTAATCAGGGTGTAGCCCTCGCCAAACGTTGTGAACTGATCTGCAAGGAGTTCCTGTAGATGCGCTTCTACCCCGTCCTTCTCCAGGCCAGGGTCCTCTCCCAGTTCGTACGTGCTATCAGCCAGCACCTTGCCGATAGTGATACGAAGTTGCTCGCCCTTCTTATTCTCAACGACCCAGAGCTTTTCACCAGTGTCTTCCCCCGACTCGTCGAGAATATCCTTCTCCGTCAGCGTGCACGGCGGTGTCATCCAGTTCAGAGGCTTATATGCACGGTCGTCGGCATGCACAGAAACTGACCCATCTGCTTTCACCAACAGCAAGCGCGGGGCATGAGGCAGATGGGCATTCAAGCGACCGACATAGTCAACAGTGCATTCAGCAATCACAAGGCGCATTCCCCTACCCTAACGTGACTGCCGCGCGGGAGAAAACAATACCCACTAGAGCCTTAGCAATAGCCTGTCGTAAGAGACTAGTACTGACTTCCCCGGCCACGGTTATAAGCCGAACGGAAACGTCGCTCAATATCTGTAGGAAACTCACGAGTCTGGCGTGACGACGGCTTCGACTCCACCCACGCCACCAGCGCAGTGTCCGAGGACGAGTCCACGGCAAACTCCCATTCGGTATTTTTCCCCGTTTTAATCCTGACTACCCGAAGCCCGGGCGCGAAAAAACCCGCCTCGATGTCAGTCGGATCTCGGCGATCCACAATAGTGACATCGTGACGGGCAAATTCGGCATCACAGCCAGGACGCAGCGAACGTAGCTTGTACATCTTCAACGTCGACTCTGAATAAACAATGACACCATGGCGCCAATGACTGCCATCACCTGCAGGAAGGCGACGAGCAATAACAGGAGTACCTTTTGCATGCAGGCTGGCGAAACGCCACAGGGCAAGGACCCCGCCGACGATCAACATCGCACCGATAATCATGAACATGATTGACATCATGGTTACGCTTGAAAACACTATCTGCCAGCCTCGCATCCGGGTGAATAGACGACGAACCTTGGTTCAAAAGCGCTTTAGAGGCTTTTTACAAACCCTACCCGATTGTTGCACTGACATGAAAAATAACTAAGAAAAACGGGGCGGGAAGCTGGCAAGATTTCTCTTGCGAGCTCCCCGCCCCGTTTAAAGAAGCAGGAAGAATACGGTCGTGCGACCGGATGTTCAGGCGAAAAGACTAGTTGGTGGAAGCGCGACGAGCCGCGCGGACCTCCGACTCAGCCTGTGCCTTTACTGCAGGGTCATCCGAAGTCAGGTTGGACTCGGCCTCGGAGAGGTTAACCTCGTCAGCCCAGACTGCCTTATCCGCGAGGATCGAAACCTTCGAGGTAGACACGGAAATGAACCCACCCTGTACCGAAGCGACAAGAACCTTGCCGTCTGCGGTCTTGATGGTCACCGTGCCGTTGTTGACCAGCTGGCCAAGCAACGGCTGGTGTCCGGGCAGCACGCCGATCTCACCCTCGGTGGTCTGGGCAGAGACCAAGGTGGCCTTGCCCTTCCAGAGCGGTCGCTCAACGGCAACCAGTTCAGCGGTGATTTCAGCCATGAGGATGCCCCTTACTTCTTCTGCATTTCAGCGTACTTCTTCTCGACATCGTCGAGGCCACCCAGGCCGTCGAAGGCCATCTCCGGGTAGTTGTCGAAGTCGCCCTTGCAGATGCGGTCGAAGGCAACGATGGTGTCCTTCAGCGGGACGTACGAACCAGGCAGACCCGTGAACTTCTCAGCAACGAAGAAGTTCTGACCCAAGAATCGCTGGATACGACGTGCACGCTGCACGGTCACCTTGTCCTCCTCAGACAGCTCGTCCATACCGAGGATGGCGATGATGTCCTGGAGTTCCTTGTTCTTCTGCAGGATGTTAATAACCTGCTGAGCAACGCGGTAGTGCTCCTCACCGACGATCGACGGCTCGAGGATACGAGAAGTCGAAGTCAGCGGGTTCACTGCCGGGTAAATACCCTTCGATGCAATCGAGCGGTCGAGCTCGGTGGTTGCATCGAGGTGGGCGAAGGTCGTTGCCGGAGCCGGGTCGGTGTAGTCATCGGCAGGCACGTAGACGGCCTGCAGAGAGGTAATCGAACGGCCCTTGGTGGACGTAATGCGCTCCTGCAGAACACCCATCTCGTCAGCCAGGGTCGGCTGGTAACCCACGGCGGAAGGCATACGACCCAGCAGGGTCGAAACCTCAGAACCGGCCTGGGTGAAACGGAAGATGTTGTCAATGAAGAGCAGCACGTCCTGGTGCTGAACATCGCGGAAGTACTCTGCCATGGTCAGACCCGACAGCGCGACGCGCATACGGACTCCCGGAGGCTCGTCCATCTGGCCGAAGACGAGGGCGGTGTCCTGGAGAACGCCCATCTCTTCCATTTCCAGGAAGAGGTCGGTGCCCTCACGGGTACGCTCACCAACACCGGCGAAGACCGAAGTACCGGAGAACTCGCGTGCAATACGAGTAATCATCTCCTGGATCAGAACGGTCTTACCGACACCGGCACCACCGAACAGACCAATCTTGCCGCCCTTAACGTACGGGGTCAGCAGGTCGATGACCTTAATACCGGTTTCCAGAATCTCGGTCTTGCCCTCGAGCTGGTCGAAGGCCGGCGGCTCACGGTGGATGCCCCACTGCTCACCATCGCGACCCAGGCCCGGCTCATCCAGGCAGTCGCCCATTGCGTTAAAGACGTGACCCTTGACGACGTCACCAACCGGAACCGAAATCGGCTTACCGGTGTCCTTGACCTCTGCACCGCGGACCAGGCCGTCGGTCGGAGCCATAGCAATGGTACGAACCATGTTGTCACCGAGGTGCTGTGCAGTCTCGAGGACAATGGTCTTGGCGACCGAAGGAAGGGTAACTTCCACGGTCAGCGCGTTGTAAAGTGCCGGCAGTTCGTTACGCGGGAACTCCACGTCGACGACGGCACCGATGACACGCACAACACGGCCCACAGCCGTGGTGGTGTTCTGCTCACTTAGAGCTGTGCTCATATCTAGTCACTTTCTCCGCTGTCGTCGAGCGCACCGGCGCCACCGACGATTTCTGTGATTTCCTGGGTAATCTGTGCCTGACGTGCCTGGTTAGCAACACGCGAGAGGTCCTTGACCAGCTCGGTAGCGTTGTCCGTCGCGGACTTCATAGCGTTACGACGGGCAGCGGACTCAGAGGCAGCGGCCTCGAGCATCACTGCGAACAGAGTGCGGGACACGTACTGCGGCAGAAGCTCTGCCAACAGGGTGTCTGCATCAGGCTCGAATTCATAGTCCGGCTTGAGGTCATCTGATCCATCGGACAGCATGTCCTCGCCCTGAGCAATCTCGACATCCTCGTACACAGGCTCAATCGGGAGCATCTGGTGTGCACGCGGAATCTGAGAAAGCATGGACACGAATTCCGTGTAGACAACGTGGACCTGGTCGAAGCCCTGAACGGCCTCGCCGTTGGTGCCACGCAGGCCTTCGCGGTACTTGGCAGTGCCCTCGGCCGTAGCGTTGAAACCATCAATGAGGTGACGACGCACGTCGTGGGTTGCGGCGTAGTCCGGATCCTGGGAGAAGCCCTCCCACGTACCGGCGAGCTCGACACCACGGAAGTCGTAGTAGTCGGTGCCCTTACGGCCAGTCACGTAGAGAACGACCTCATGCCCCTGCTCTTCCAGAGCGGTACGCAGTTCTGCAGCCTTCTTCAGGACGTTGTGGTTGTAGCCGCCACACATGCCGCGGTCACTGGTGACAACCAGGACTGCAACACGCTGGTTACCCTCACGCTTTACGAGCATCGGGTGATCCAACGACGAAGCCGATGCGAGACGTCCGATGACCTTCTCGATTTCGTCGGCGTACGGCTGGGAGTCTGCTACGCGACGCTGCGCCTTAGTAATGCGCGAGGTTGCGATAAGCTCCTGGGCCTTGGTGATCTTCTTGGTCGAGTTCACCGACTTGATTCGGGCTCGAAGTTCACGAAGATTCGCCATGTCCTATTCCCTCCCTTCAATTGCGAAAACGGTCATTGAGTAGCTCAACCTGCCTAGTTCTGGGCAGTCTTGCGGGAGACCGTAATCTGCTGCTTCTTGAGCTCGCCCTCGTCGAGTGCCTCGACCGGAGCCTCGGAAGCCAGCGGTGCGCCCTCAGAAGTCTGGAAGGACTTCTTGAAGTTAGCGGTAGCGGACTTCAGAGCAGCCTTGGACTCGTCAGAGAAGGCGACGCCGCCGTCAATCTGCTCGAAGACTGCAGGCTGAGTGTCCTGCAGGTGCTCAAGCAGCTCGGCCTCGAAGCGACGGACGTCCTCAACCGGGACATCGTCGAATTCGCCCTCGCCAGCGAGGTAGATGGAGGTCATCTGGTACTCGACCGGCTGCGGGTGGTTTTCCTTCTGCTTCAGCAGCTCAACCAGACGCTGACCGCGCTCCAGCTGACGCTTGGAGGCATCGTCCAGGTCGGATGCGAACATTGCGAATGCTTCCAGGTCGCGGTAGGACGCGAGGTCCAGACGCAGGTTACCGGAAACCTTCTTCATGCCCTTGGTCTGTGCGGCACCACCAACACGGGAAACCGACACACCGACGTTAATAGCCGGGCGGACACCCTGGTTGAACAGGTCGGACTCGAGGAAGACCTGGCCGTCGGTAATGGAAATGACGTTGGTCGGAATGAAGGCCGACACGTCGTTTGCCTTGGTCTCGATGATCGGCAGTGCGGTCAGCGAGCCTGCACCCATGTCGTCGGAGAGCTTCGCAGCACGCTCCAGCAGACGGGAGTGGAGGTAGAAGACGTCACCCGGGTAAGCTTCGCGTCCCGGCGGGCGACGCAGCAGCAGCGAGATGGCACGGTATGCCTCTGCCTGCTTAGTCAGATCATCGTAAATGACCAGGACGTGCTTGCCCTGGTACATCCAGTGCTGACCCAGTGCGGCGCCTGCGAATGGTGCAAGCCACTTGAAGCCTGCGGCATCCGACGCCGGGGCAGCAACGATAGTGGTGTACTCGAGTGCGCCCTGCTCCTCGAGGGTCTGGCGCACACCAGCAATGGTGGAGCCCTTCTGACCGATAGCAACGTAGATGCATCGCACCTGCTTGCTCGGGTCACCGGACTCCCAGTTAGCCTTCTGGTTCAAGATGGTGTCCAGGCAGACCGCGGTCTTACCGGTCTTACGGTCACCAATGATCAACTGACGCTGACCACGACCAATTGGGGTCATTGCGTCGATGGCCTTAATACCAGTAGCCATCGGCTCTTCAACCGGCTGACGCTGCAGCACGGTCGGTGCCTGCAGCTCGAGGACGCGGTCCTCTTCAGCCTCAATGTCGCCCAGGCCGTCAATCGGCTGGCCCAGGGGGTTAATTACGCGACCGAGGAACTTGTCCCCGACCGGAATCGAAAGGACGTCACCCGTCCGCTTTACCTCGTCACCCTCTTTAAGCGACTCGAAGTTACCCAGCACCACAACGCCGACCTTGTCGGTGTCGAGGTTCTGAGCGACGCCAATAACGCCGCCCGGGAACTCCAGAAGCTCATTCGTCATGACCGACGGCATTCCCGAAACCTGGGCGATACCATCAGCTGCACTGATAACAACGCCAACCTCCTCGCGGGAGGCCTCCGGGGAGTAGCTCGAGGTGTAGTTCGCAATCGCGCTACGGATCTCGTCGGAGGAGATCGTCAGCTCCGCCATGTTCTTCCTGCTCTCGGTAATATTCTTCCAGTGATTAATCGTCTAAACCATCCGTCAGCCGAGGCCGACGCGCAGCTTCTCAAGCTTTGTTGAAAGGCTACCGTCGATGACCTCGTCGCCAACCCGGATGACCAGTCCACCGAGAATCGACTTATCGATCACGGTGTGGATGGACATCGCCTTGCCGTAGACTCGGCCGAGCTTGTCCGCCAGTGCTCGCTCTTGCTCGTCAGAGACGGCCGTGGCACTGGTCACGCGAGCGACGACGTGGTTCCGCAGGCCGGCGGCTAGCCGGGACAGGGAGTCAATGTCGTCCGCGGGGCGCTTGGATGGGCGACCAACAGCCTGCAGTGCCAGGGTTTCGGTCACGGAAGTGACCTTGCCGTACAGCACAGAGGCGAGGAGCCCACGCTTGGCTTCGGGGGTTGCGGCCTTGTCGGCCAGCAGCTGTTCAAGCTGCGACTGCTCAGCCAGGATGTGTCCCAGTTGGAACAGCTCAGACTCAACAGTCTCAAGCTGTCCCTGGCCTTCGGCAGAGCGAAGGAGGGCTCGACGGCCCAGCTCTACCAAACCCTCACGCATTTCACGCGGGGTGGACCATACCTGCGCGGCAGCATCCACGACGAGGTTAAGAGTCGTCTCAGATACCTTGCCCGCGAACAGGCTCCGGACAAGGCCGGAACGCTGTTCCGCAGTCGCCGAGGTGTCGGCGACAGCGACACGCAGGCCGCGGTCGGAGTCCAGGACCTCGACGATGTCGAAAAGCTCGGAACCAGTCTGAGCAGCCTGAGCAACAGCGACATTGTCGCCACTGATAGCGGCGTCCAGTCGCTGGCTAAGGGCTGCCAGGGATTCGCGGCTTGCTGCGTGCATGTCGCCTACTTTCCGGCCGGGGCCACGGTGTCAAGGTTGGACAAGAAGTTGTCAATCGTCGACGAGTTACGAACGTCGTCGGAAAGCTGCTCGCCCAGAAGGCGCTCAGCGAGATTGATGGAGTTCTGGCCCATTTCCTTGCGCAGCTCTGCGACTACCTGCTCACGCTGGGCAGCGAGCTGCTTCTCACCGGACTCGATGATTCGTGCGCTCTCGTCATTAGCCTTGGTCGTAGCGTCTGCAATGATGCGCTGACCCTGTGCACGGGCTTCGTCGCGAATCTTTGCTGCTTCAGTACGGGCCTCTGCGAGCTGACTGTTGTACTTTTCCAGAGCGGCTTTGGCTTCAGCCTGTGCAGCTTCAGCGCGTTCAATGCCGCCCTCAATCCGGTCCTCCCGCTCGGTCAGGACCTCCTGGAACTTCGGAAGAACGAGCTTCCAGAAGAGAACCAGGATAACTACCAGCGGGACAACGGACCAGACGATGTCATAGGTCTTTGGCAGCAGCGGGTTAATGGACTCTCCCATCGGGAGGTCACCCGCCGCTAGCAAAAAGGTGAAATCTGTCATGGTTTACGTGTTCTCCGCTTGAAGGTCCGGACTTAGAAAACGAAGCCTGCGACCAGGCCGATCAGGGCGAGAGCCTCAGTGAAGGCGATACCCAGGAACATGGTGGTACGCAGCTGGCCGGCCATCTCAGGCTGGCGTGCCATACCCTCAACGGTCTTGCCGGCGACGATGCCGATACCGAGGCCCGGGCCCAGGGTGGACAGACCGTAACCGATGGTCTTCAGGCCAGCGTTGGTGTCGACAGCCTGGACAGCGTCCTGGGCGGAGAGGATGACGTCGTTCATTATGAACCGTTCCCTTTCTTAAAGGATGGCCCCGGATTAAAGATTGTTCTAAGTAGGCCCGGGGCTTTTGTGGGTCAAGTGGGTCTTGCTATTAAATTTGCGAGGCCTTGTTGCCGAAGTTGCGGCCTCATTAGTTATGGGTTAGTGCTCGTCTGCGTGCAGCGACAGTTCGATGTAGACGGCGCTCAGCAGGGCAAAGATGTATGCCTGCAGGAAAATCACCAGCATCTCGAACAGCGTGAATGCTACCGCAGCGACAAGGGTCAACCCGGACAGGGCGGTCCAACCATTCAGCTGCCAGAAGAAGAAGTTCGTGGCACCGAAAAGCAGGACTAGAACCATGTGGCCCGCCAGCATGTTGGCCATCAGACGGATGGTCAGCGTAACTGGGCGGAGAACGAAGTTGGAGAAAATCTCGATCGGCACCACGATGAGGTGGAGTACCGGTGGCAAGTTCGGAATAACGACTGCCGACTTCACAAACTTGAAGAAGCCCATCTTCTTCGAGCCCGCGTAAATGAAGGCAACGTATGCGAACAGGGCCAGAACCAGTGGCATACCGATTCGGGCGTTCGGCGAAATATTGAGGCCAGGAATAATAGCCGCAATATTCATCGAGATAACAAGGAAGAAGATGGTGGCCAGAACCGGAAGGAAACGACGCCCCTCCTTCTTACCCAGAATCTCCTCCGCGATGTGGATGCGGACGAAGTCCAGCATCAACTCCGCAACGTTCTGCAGACCAGTCGGCACGAGCTTCGGACGACGCATTGCGACGACGAAGAACACGGCGACGATCACGGCCATCAAAAGACGAACAATCATCAGGCGGTCCATGGCGTACCAGTCGCCACTGCCACCTAAAATGAAGTCGCCAAATTGTTCACCCGGGAAATACTCCTCCTGCAAGTTGGGTGAGTGAAACTCACCCCGCATCTCGGCAAGTGTTGTAACGCTCAGCGTTCTCTCCCGTGATTGGGCCGCTAGAACTATTGTCAAGCGGTGCGAAGGACGTCATTTAACGTGTCGCGCCGCGGATTCCATTCGCTCATCAGCACGGCGCTCACGGGGACCGTACCTGTGGAAATGATAGTTATTTCGCTACAGGCCGTCTTACCCGAAACTCAGGATAACAGTTCTGACTCATTTTCCCCACCCGGTACACCCCCGCGTTTCCGACCCCGAATCCAACAAAGAGGCCGACCCCCTCTGTGGGTTTCGGCCTCTATTTGTGGCATCTTCTGCACAAACTGGACAATATGCTTATTACCTGCGGTTTTAGAAGCGTATTGCAGCCTCTCAGCAGGTCAACAAGTTATTAACGAGCTATTCGTCCTTCATTGGTTGCACATAAGTGAGGTTAGATTGCGACATTCCCCACACTTCTGCACCGAGTGTCACCATCAGAGTGAGTACAACAGTGACGAAGAAAGTCATGTTGTCATAAAACTCAAGATTTCTAATAACAACCAGGACACCGATTAGTACGACAATCTTCAACAACCAACCACCCAGTACAACGGCAAGCGTAACGGACGGCGAAGTTCGAGCAGTAAAGAGGATGCCTAGAACGGTAAGCAATACGAAGCTTCCGCTAATGCCCGCTCCAAGGAGTACGCCCCAGACACCGGGCATACCGTTTTTGCCACCCCAGACCAGCAGCGAAAGCACGGTAATCACAGCGAGCGCGATTGCGCCCGAGCGAGCAGCAGCCAGCAGCGGTCGCCGCGAATCATCGTATTTAGACTCGGGCTCCGGAGTTGTTTTTTCAGTCACGGTCGAAGATTGTACCTTCTGCGTCCACGTCGACGTCTTATAACCTGCCGGACCCCACTTCCACTTCTGGGACGCGCTCCCCTTGAACGGTCGTCGGCAAGCGCATTGCGACGACGGAGGGTGAAGACAACCGCGATGATAAGCAGGACCCCGAAGGTGAGAGCGACGAATTCAAAGGGGAAAATGGTGGTGGCAACGGCGGCGTACGCGACGACCGACACCCATAGGTAAAGCACTAGCACCACGCGGCGATGACTGTGCCCCATCGACAAGAGGCGGTGGTGAATATGCATTTTGTCGGGTGAGAAAGGTGACTTGCCCTGACTGACGCGGCGAACGACAGCGAGAAGTAGGTCTAGCATTGGCACGCTAATTGCTGCGATGACGACCACAATCGGCGAGATTAGAGCGATGACGTCAGCGGTGCCGTACATGGAGGGCGCGATGCGTCCCGACGCCGACACCGATGCCGCTGCGAGCAGCAAGCCGATCATCATGGCACCGGAATCGCCCATGAAAATGCGTGCGGGCTCGAAGTTGTGCGGCAAGAAGCCCAGGCAAGCGCCGAGGAGGCACGCGGAAATCATCGCGGGTGGATAGGCAGACACGGTTCCGCCTTGGTCGTGAAGCATGACCATCGAATAGACAAGGATTGCAGCTGCGGCGATCATGCCGAGTCCAGCTGCGAGACCATCGATGCCGTCAACAAAGTTGAAGGCGTTAATCAATGCCACAGTAAATAGGACAGTCAAGACTGTGGACATGATTGGATCGAGAATGAGCGTGGCGCCGCCACTGAACGGGATATAGAGCAGATACCAATTGACGCCCATAAATGACATCAAAAGTGCCGCCGCGACCTGCCCCACCAACTTCGTGAGGGCATCTAAGTCAAAGAGGTCATCCCAAATACCGACGATTAGCAAGAGCGACGCGGCCGCCACAACTGCCCTCATATCTGGAGTCATGGGCGGAAAACCACGGTTGAGAGCCGGCATCACCGAGGCAAGGGCGATAGCTGCGACCACCCCGGAGTACATCGCCACGCCTCCGAGCCTGGGCTTCGGAATATCGTGGACATCGCGCGTGCGGGGCGCATCCAACCAGCCCGAGCGGACCAGCACATAACGCACCACTCCAGTGAGCAAATAACTGACAGCAGCGGAAACTAAAACGAGCATGGCGAGCTCGCGGATGGGCACACCTGCCCCACCCGACTGGGCTGCCAATAAGCTCATGTCCGCCACTAGGTACTACTCACCCACACAATCGCTGCAGATACTAAACAGGAAAAGCCTTAGGTAGACAAGACTACTGCCCCAGCAGTCGCTCGGGCGTAGTACTCAAAACCTCGGCAACCGCCGCTGCTGACACAGCGCCTTCGCGCAGAATCCGCGGCACTGGAGTCGAGATATCGACAATCGTCGATGGGGTGCCAATCGTGGCTTCGCCGCCGTCGACGTAGACAGCCGCTTCCCCACCCAACATCTGCTTGGCACGCACGGCATTGGTGGCCGGTGCCTGGCCGGAGATGTTCGCACTGGACACGGCCATCGGACCGGTGCGGCGCAGAATCTCGATAGCAATTGGGTGCAGCGGCATGCGCAGCATGACCGTACCCGCGGTATCACCAAGGTTCCACGGCAAGCTCGGCGCCTGGTTCACAACCAGCGACAGTCCGCCCGGCCAGAAAGCCTCCACCAGCGTGCGAGCAGCTGGCGAGTATTCGCGGACGAGCCCCTCAATCGTGTTCCAGGAACCCACGAGCACCGGTACCGGCATATCCGGGCCGCGGTGCTTGGCACGCAGCAAGGAGGCAACGGCCTGGTTATCAAAGGCATCGCAGCCAAGGCCGTAGACGGTATCGGTAGGCATAACGACCAGCCGTCCTGCCTTCACTGCATCTACTGCTGCTGCAATTGCGCGTTCGCGGTTTTCATCTGTGCTGCAGTCCATAATCCTGCTCATCAGATTTGTGCTCCTGCTTCAAAGTTTGCTTTTAAGATCAATTTTTGCGTCCCACCGTAAAACGGTCACGGCCCGCAAAGTCACGGTGGACCTCTACATCAGCGTAATCCCAGGTGTCCTTTAGCAGTGAACTGACATCGTCTCCTGAAGAGTCATCGTGCTCGATGCCGATGACTCCACCCGGCCGCACCAGCGCACCCACTAGGTTCATCATAGGTCGAATGACATCTAGCCCATCGTCGCCGCCGAAGACCGCAGAGTGCGGATCAGCTCTCACTTCGGGGTCAACTTCGGTGTCTTCGGGCACATATGGAGGGTTGGACACAACAATGTCGGTCTCGCCTACCCATTCTGCGAGCTCAGCGCCATCATCAATCAGCTGAACATCCGTGACATCGCCAGCAATCAGACGCACACGCCCATCGCCGTACGTCTCGATATTCTTCGCAGCCCACGCCCGTGCCCGCTCAGAGAGCTCCACAGCCACCACGTCCGCTTCGGGTACGGCATCGGCGATCGCCAACGCCAACGCACCGGATCCAGTACACAAGTCAACGATTTTCGGCTTGACGACGCCACTTGCGACCAGTTCACGGGCTCGATCGATTGCCCACTGCGCAAGCAGTTCCGTCTCCGGCCGGGGTACAAAAACACCGGGCCCAACCTGTAGTTCCAGGCTCATCATCGGCGCCGTACCGAGGATGTGCTGCAGTGGCTCACGCGCTACTCTGCGGGCCAGTACCTCGGCCAGATACTTGCGACCGTCCTCATCGGTGTACGGTTCGTCTCCGCGGAAGATGATGTCTGCCGGTCCCGCATTGATAGCAGCTGCAATTAGCGCCCGCGCGTCGGCATCCGGAGAAGCCAGCGCCGCGT
Organism: Corynebacterium sp. MSK035; assembly: GCF_030232615.1. Taxonomy (NCBI): domain Bacteria; kingdom Bacillati; phylum Actinomycetota; class Actinomycetes; order Mycobacteriales; family Corynebacteriaceae; genus Corynebacterium; species Corynebacterium sp. MSK035. Next base: position 69,983 of record NZ_JASPJP010000005.1, on the reverse strand, counting down.
CGTCAAGCGTGCGACGCGCATAGCGAAACAGCTCGCCGAGGGTACGGACGGAATCCGGTAACGTCGGCGAGCTATTTTCTGCGGGCGTGGGGCTACTCGGCTTCAAGACGCTCAGCGCGCTCCGCGTCGTGGAGGGCCTTGAGCAGGTCATCCATGTCGCCGCCCAGCACCGAGTCCAGGTTGTGAGCCTTGTAACCGATGCGGTGATCGGAAACGCGGTTCTCCGGGAAGTTGTAAGTGCGGATGCGCTCGGAGCGATCCATGTTGCGCACCTGAGACTTACGCTGGTCAGAGGCGGCCTCGGCGATCTCCTCTTCCTTCATCTGCTGCAGTCGAGCAGCAAGGACCTGCATAGCGCGGGCCTTGTTCTGAATCTGCGAGCGTTCCTTCTGACAGGTAACAACGAGACCAGTCGGCAGGTGCGTCAGGCGAACGGCGGAGTCAGTCGTGTTAACACCCTGACCGCCCTTACCGGAGGAGCGGTAGACGTCGACACGCAGATCCTTTTCATCAATCTGGATGTCTTCGACCTCGTCGGGCTCCGGGTAGACCAGCACACCAGCGGCGGACGTCTGAATACGGCCCTGAGATTCGGTAACCGGCACGCGCTGCACGCGGTGAACGCCACCTTCAAACTTGAACACGCTCCACGCACCGTCACGGGACGGAGTCTTAGCTCGGATGGACATAGTCATGTCCTTCACGCCGCCGAGATCAGACTCGGACAGCCCGAGAATCTCGGTGGTAAAGCCGTGCTTTTCTGCATAGCGCTGGTACATACGAGCGAGCTCACCTGCGAAGAGCGCTGCCTCCTCACCGCCGGCACCGGACTTGAGCTCCATAACGATGTCATCGCTGTCGTGCGGATCGCGCGGAGCCAGCAGGTCGGCGAGCTTTTCCTCGAGCTCCTCTGCCTCGACAGCGAGACGCTCAGCCTCAGCTGCGAATTCGGAGTCCTCGTATGCCATCTCGCGAGCTGCCTCCAGGTCATCCTGGACCTCAGTCAACTTCTTGTGAGTCTGAATGACCGGCTGCAACTCATTGAAGCGCTTGCCGACCTTACGGGCAGCCTTCGGGTCGTTGTGCAGCTCGGGGTCTGCCAGCTGCGCCTCAAGGCCGTGGTATTCGGAGAGGATGTCGTCAACTGCGGAAACCTGATTAGCCATTGAATATTCCTTCAGATTGTGATGGGTGAAATGCTAGTAGGTGCTGTGGTTTGCGGCTAACCCCAGCTAAAGCATGTCGTCCACATCAACGTCGGCGGCCATTGGTGCAGAAGAAGCCACCTGCATCAGGAATTCCTTATTGTTCCGGGTCTTCTTCAGCTGCTTAATCAACAGGTCAATAGCAGCCTGCGACTCTAGCGCGGAGAGGATGCGGCGCAGCTTGTGCATAATGCGAGCCTCCTCCGTGCTGAGCAGCAGCTCATCCTTACGAGTACCCGACGGGTTGACATCCACTGCCGGGAACACGCGGCGCTCGGAGATTTTACGGTCGAGCTTCAGCTCGGCGTTACCGGTGCCCTTGAACTCCTCGAAGATGACGGTATCGCCTGCGGAGCCGGTCTCCACCATCGCGGTGGCGATGATGGTGAGGCTGCCGCCTTCCTCGATGTTTCGGGCAGCACCCAAGAAGCGCTTCGGTGGGTACAGAGCGTTGGAGTCCACACCACCGGAGAGGATTCGTCCCGATGCCGGCGAAGAGTTGTTGTACGCACGGCCAAGGCGGGTAATGGAGTCCAGCAGTACGACGACGTCCTGCCCCTGTTCCACCAGACGCTTTGCACGCTCAATAGCCAACTCGGCCACTGCCGTGTGATCTGACGGCGGGCGGTCGAAGGTAGAAGCAATAACCTCGCCACGGACACTGCGCTGCATGTCGGTGACTTCCTCCGGGCGCTCGTCGACAAGCACGACCATCATGTAGCACTCGGGGTTGTTCGTCGCGATAGCGTTCGCGATGTTCTGCAGGATCGTGGTCTTACCGGCCTTCGGCGGCGAAACGATGAGCGCACGCTGACCCTTACCAATCGGCATAATCAGGTCGATGACGCGAGTGGTGAGGATCTTCTGCTCGGTCTCCAGACGCAGGCGACGGTTCGGGTACAGCGGGGTGAGCTTAGCGAAGTTCGGCCGCTGCTTTGCCTGCTCCGGATCGATGCCGTTTACAGTTTCGACCTTGACCAGCGGGTTGTACTTGCGGCGATTACGGCCGTTGCCATGAGTGACCTGGCCCGAGCCATTCTCACGCGGCATGCGGACCTGACCAGTGACGGCGTCGCCCTTGCGCAGACCGTATTTACGAACCATTTGCGCGGACACCAGCACATCGTTAGAGCCCGGCAGGTATCCGGACGTGCGCACGAATGCGGTCTTGTTATCTAGCACATCGACGATGCCAGCCACCGGCTGGAGAACGTCATCCTCGCGGATCTCGTCCTGACCGCCGTGTCCCCCACCGTTGTTATCGCGTCCGCGACGGTCGCGGCGATTGCGACGGTTGCGGCGGTTACGGTTGCCACGACCGTCATCGTCATGGTTATTGCGGTCGTTATTGCGATTGTTGTTGCGACCGCGGCGGTTGTTGCGGTTGCCGCGGCCTTCATCGTCGTTGTCTCGATCGTGGTTGTTGCGATCGTTGCGGTTATTACGGTCGTTGCGATCACCGCGGTCATTACGATCATTACGATCGTTGCGATTGTCGTTGCGATCACCGCGGTCGTTGCCGTTATCGGAATCGTCGCGGCTATCGTTGCTGCGATCGTCCTGATTCTCCTGCTCGCGCTGACGAGCACGGTTACGACGATTTCGACGCTGCTGAGAACGGGACATCTCCTCGCGACCATCCGCGTTGGCGTCGTCTCGCTTGTCGTTGCCCTTGTCGCTCTTGTCGGCGCTCTTACTGGAACCCTTATCCGCGCTTTCCGACGGCGATTCCTTGGCATCCTTCGCCTTGGAGCCGGTATCCGCAGCCCCAGCCGCAGCCTTCTTCGCGCGAGATTTCCGAGCTGGAGCGGAACCAGCAGCCGGGGCACCATTCTTAATGGCCTCAATCAGCTCATGCTTGCGCATGGCGGAGATGCCGCGAATGCCCTTGCTGGAAGCGATTTCACGCAGTTCTGCCATTCGGAGGGCCGCAAGATTCTCTGGGCCGCCTGCCGTGGCAGTGGTGTCCGTATCGGTCACGGATGTCCTTTCATCGACCTTCCCTGCAGTCACTCTCTACAGGGGGCTATGTCATTGACACTTTTTCGCTCTTACTGCCCGCCACCGCGTGTGCTCCGTCGTCGAACCTTTACCACGTGCGGAAAAGTAGCCGCAGCTGACGGGAAACTATCGAAAAAGCCAGGCAAAAGACCTCGACGTTGAAACTAAACCGAGGCATCTTGCCTACATTATTTCCGCATCTCAAACCCGAGCGTCCGGGCTGAAGATGGTTAGGAAATTTTAGGTCCACAGCACCGCAAGACTATGTAGTCGCACTACTGATTTATGTGTTTTCAATGTCACGTTGCGCCATCGCGTTGTGTGAACAACTGCGAAAGTCAACGGCATGCGGAGTACATGAAGAAGTACGTATCTAGCCGCGTATTGAAAACGACCTATTGCCCAAGGATAGTCACCAAATAGTCAGGTAGCAACACTAGTTCTCACCTGCGTTTCGCTAGGTCGCGGGGCTGTGAGTCGGTACTGTAGAGCTCATGCGCAGTACGATGCCTCATATTCCTCTCAATATCGCTCAGATTGTGGAATACGGTCGCACCATTCACGGTCGGACTCCGGTGACCTCCTGGAACAGTGACGGCCCCGAGACCACCACTTTTGCCGCCATCGCCGCACGCGCTAGTGCGCTGGCACATGCACTTCGCGATGAGCTCGGCATCGACGGGGATCAGCGCATCGCTACCCTGATGTACAACTGCGCCGAACACTTCGAGGTCTTCCTCTGCGTCGCCTCCATGGGCGCGGTATTCCAGCCGCTGAACAAGCAGCTCATGCCGGATCAGATTGTGCACATTATCAATCACGCCGATGACCAGGTCATCATCGCGGACCCGACCGAGATCGAACTGCTCGCCGAGGTTCTTCCGCACTGCCCGCGCGTCCGCGCTGTCATCATTATCGGTATCGGTGATCTGTCTGACGTGGCTGAGCAACTGCCGGATGGTATCCCGTGGTACTCCTACGAATCGCTCATCGACGGACGCCCCAGCCGCTTCGACTGGCCTGAGCTCGATGAAAACTCCGGTGCAGCCATGTGCTATTCGACGGGCACCGAGGGCGCACCTAAAGGTGTCGTCTACAGCCACCGTTCGCTGTACTTGCACAGCCTGAATATGCGCACCACTGACTCCTTTGCCATCTCGCATGGAAACCCGTGGCTTTGCTGTGTGCCCATTTATCACGTCCTGTCCTGGGGCGTGCCGCTGGCCTCCTTCATGTGCGGGGCGTCGCTAATCTTCCCCGGCGCGGACCTGTCCGCACCGCGTCTGGCAGAAATCATCGAAACCTCAATGCCGCGCGTAGCTCAGGGCGTGCCGACGCTGTGGATTAACCTCATGGCACACTACCTCAGCAATCCTCCGAAGCGCATGAGTCTGCAGGAGATTTTCTCGGGCGGTTCTCCTGTCCCACCTGCATTGATTCGGCTATGGGAAGAGCGCTACGGTGTCGATGTCATCCACTTCTGGGGCATGACCGAGACTTCGCCTATCGGTACCGTGGCACGACCTCCGTACGGCGCCTCCGGTGAGGCCCGCGAACGCTACCGTGTCAGCCAAGGACGTTTCCCGGACATCATGCAGTTCCGCATTGTTGATGACAACGACCGCGTGCTCGACCTGCATGACCGCAACCAGGGTGAGCTGCAGGTGCGCGGCAACACGGTCACCGGAGGCTACTACAGCTCTCCGGAGGCTCAAGATGGAGGCACCGCGCACTTCTTCCGCGGTGCGGAGGTCGACGAGGCTAGCGAACAGTTCACCGAGGACGGGTGGCTCCGCACTGGCGATGTCGGCTCGATTACTCACGACGGCTACCTGACTATTCATGACCGTGCTCGCGATGTCATTCGTTCCGGTGGTGAGTGGATCTACTCCGCTCAGCTGGAAAACTTCGTAATGGAAAGCCCACAGGTACTCGAGTGCGCGATTATCGGCATGCCAGATAAAAAGTGGGGTGAGCGCCCACTGGCCATTACGGTGCTGATGCCGGAAGTTGAACAGAGCAAGGAGACCGCTGAAATGCTCCGCGATGAACTGCGGCCAAAGCTGCCAAAGTGGATGCTGCCGGAGTACTGGGCCTTCGTGGACTCAATCGATAAGACCTCAGTGGGCAAGTTCGACAAGAAAGACCTGCGCTCGCACTTGAGCGCAGGTCAGTACAGCATCGTGAAACTGAAGGGGCCGGGCGAAAAGTAGGTAGCAGGCTAAGCCACTGGCCCGGCACCTGGCCGCAGCTGCGGCTTAGCCGTCGACCACGACCTTAACCGGCTCACCGATTCCCAGCTCCATGACCTTGATGCCAGCCTCGCGGGCATCGTCCAAGATCTTCTCATCTACTGCAGTAGTTCCCAGAACCATACAGGTCGGACCAGCACCCGAGAGGAATGCCGCGTAGCCACGGTTGCGCAGGCGGTTGACCCACTCTGCGGTCACCGGCAGCACGTCGGAGCGGTACGGCTGGTGCAGGCGATCTCGCGTTCCCTCCCACAGCAGTTCCGGGTGGGACTGCAGCGCTGCGGTCATAACCGCAGTACGGGAGACATTGAAACGAGCGTCGACATGCGAAACATCGCTCGGCAGCACCTGACGGACTGCATTCGTGGAGGCGTGGAATGCCGGTACGAGTGCGGTCGCCTGAATGGACTCATGCACCGGAATGCTCACTGCTCGGTACTGAGGTGCGGTGCGACCATCGACAGGCTTGTCAGTCCAGCTGACCACTGCCCCGCCGAGAACGGATGCGCCAGCGTTATCCGGGTGGCCTTCGAATACCGAGGATTCTTGGATTACCTGGTCATCGGTAAGCGGGAAGCCCGCCAGACCGTTAGCGGCAGCGACACCAGCAACGGCGGCGGCTGCGGAAGAGCCTAGACCGCGCGACTGCGGAATGGTGTTGTGGCAAATAACCTTCAGCCCCGGTGCCTCGACTCCTGCGGCGCGAAGGCCCGCGCGAATCGCGCGCAAAACCAGATTAGATTCGTTGCGCGGCAGGTCGACTTCGCCCTCGCCGTGAATTTCAACGACGACACCGGACTCGATGACCTCGACCTCGACGATGTCGTAGAGCGCAACTGCCAACCCCAGGGTGTCGAAGCCCGGGCCCAAGTTCGCTGACGAACCTGCAACCGTGACGGTGACCTTCTGACCCGGGAAAAGCTCCTGTGCCATTTAGATATCCATTCCTTCGATACGAATGACGTTGTTGACGGCCAAAACCGCGTCGTTGGCGCGCAATTCATCGACCGTTGCTTCCAAATCCTTCTCCAGTGCCTTGTGGGTCACGATGACCAGGCGAGCGCCGTTGGCGCCCTCTTCCTGGCGGACGGTGCGCAGGGAGATGTTGTGATCAGAGAAGGTACGAGCGACATCGGCAAGCACTCCGACACGATCGTCGACGTGCAGGTCGATGTGGTAGCGGGTGCGAACGTCACCGAAGTCGAGAATCGGCAGGTTAGCGTAGGTGGAATCTCCCGGTGCGCGACCACCGTGGACAATGTTGCGAGCAGCTGCAACGAGGTCACCGAGCACTGCGGAGGCGGTCGGATTACCACCAGCGCCGTTGCCGTAGAACATCAGGCGACCAGCGGCCTCGGCCTCAATGAAGACAGCGTTGAAAGACTCACGCACAGTTGCCAGCGGGTGACGACGTGGAATCAGCGCTGGGTACACGCGGGCGGAAATGGACTCCTTGCCATTTTCGTCCGTAACCCGCTCACAGGTAGCCAGCAGCTTAATGGTGCAGTCTGCGCTCTTGGCAGCTGCGATGTCGTCAGCGGTGATCTCGGTAATGCCCTCGCAGTGAACGTCATCAGCAGTCACGCGGGTGTGGAATGCCAGGCTGGCCAGAATAGCTGCCTTGGAAGCGGCATCGTGGCCCTCGACGTCTGCAGTCGGGTCGGCCTCGGCGTAACCCAGGCGGGTGGCCTCTGCCAGCATCTCGTCATAGTCCGCACCGGTGGAGTCCATCGCATCAAGGATGAAGTTGGTAGTGCCGTTGACAATGCCCATGACCTTATTGACAGTGTCACCGGCCAGCGAACGACGGAGCGGACCGACGACCGGGATAGCTGCCGCCACAGCTGCCTCAAAGAACAGGTCGACACCCGAGGAATCGGCAGCCTCAGAGAGCTCCTCACCGTGTGCGGCGACGAGTGCCTTGTTGGCGGTCACGACCGACTTGCCGGCACGCAGTGCCTCCAGCACAACGCGACGTGGGTAATCAATGCCACCGATGACCTCGATTACCAGGTCAACGTCCTCGCGCTGAACCAGCGAAAAAGCATCGTCGGTAAGAAGATCCTGATCCACATTCGGACGCGGCTTGGTCTTGTCGCTCACAGCAATACCAACGACCTCGACCGGTCCGCCGATGCGGCGCTCGAAGTCCTCAGCCTTCTCGTTGAGCAGGCGGTAAACCTCAGTACCGACTGTGCCAAGACCTAAAATAGCGACACCAACTTTGTGGCCCTCGCCCTTTCCAGGATTATTCGTTGCGGCAGTCATCGTGGCGTTTCACACTCCAGGCTTAGTAAGTCTTGTACGGTTTCTCGTCTTAATATTTGGGTCACTTGACCATCGCATACCGACACTACTGGTGGTCGCGTCAGCATGTTGTAGCGGCTGGCCATTGCGTAACAGTATGCCCCAGTAGCAGCGAGCGCGAACAGATCACCCTCGACAATGTCGTTCGGGTAGTTCGCATCGTTAATCAGAATGTCTCCCGATTCACAGTGCTTTCCGACGACGCGGGTGGGAATCCTGGAACCGGACACCTCGCGATTAACAACGCGACCATCATAGTTCGAGCCGTAAAGCGCCGGACGAATATTGTCACTCATGCCGCCATCGACCGATACGTAACGACGGGTCATGCCATCATCGATGGTCACATCCTTCAAAGTGCCCACTTCGTACACCGTGACCATGGACGGGCCAACGATGGCACGACCTGGTTCAACAGCCACTGCCGGAGTCGCAATGCCGATATGCTGCGCAAGCTTGTCCACAGCAGTGAGGATCTCGTCGGCAAGCGGAGCAACGTCGAGGGGCTGCTCGCCTGCGGTGTAGGCGATTCCGAAACCGCCACCGAGGTCGAGGGTGTTGAAGTGTTCCGAGATTTCAGTGCCGTGACGTTCGACCAGCTTTTCCACCAGTGAGAACACGCGCTCGGCGGCGAGAATGAAACCGTCGGAATCGACAATCTGGGAGCCGATGTGGCAGTGCAGACCAACTAGGCGCAGATTGTCGTCCTCTTCTACGAGGTTGGCAGCTTCCAGCGCCGAACCGGACGCGAGGGAAAAGCCGAACTTTTGATCTTCATGCGCAGTAGCAATGAACTCGTGGGTGTGCGCTTCCACACCGGGCTTCACGCGAACGAGCACGTCCTGCACCACGCCTGCTTCAGCCGCTACCTCGGACAGGCGACGTAGCTCCGAACGGGAGTCAAGCACAATCTTGCCCACGCCGGCGGAGATAGCATCACGCAGCTCAGCGGTGGACTTGTTGTTGCCGTGGAAGGTCATGTCCTTGGCTGGGAATCCCGCAGCCAGAGCGATAGCCATCTCGTTGCCCGAGGCGACATCGAGATGCAGCCCCTCCTCCATTACCCAGCGGGCGATGGTCTTCGACAGGAAAGCCTTGGATGCGTAGTGGACATTCTCCGCGCCGCGGAAGGCCTTGGCCATCGAGCGGCAGCGAGAGCGGAAGTCCTGCTCATCGACGACAAAAACCGGAGTGCCAAACTCCTTGGCAATGTCGACCAGGCTCACGCCACCAATTTCCACCGAGCCGGGATTCTCTTCGTCAGCGCCCCGACGACGGGCGGTAGTTGGCCAGACATGCGCTGGTAGTTCATTAAATTGGGTGGAGTCGGGTCGGGTGTAGCCACCCAGTTCGAAACCATTGCCGTCGATAGGCACGAAACAGCTCTCTTTCTCCGTTACCCGGGCGGAGCAACGGGGTGTAGTTTTACGGGCGCGTTCGACTACATGCGCTCAGGTGCGGTAACACCGAGCAGCTGCAGAGCATTGGCCAGCGTCTGGCGGGTAGCCTCAGCCAGGCCGAGACGAGCACGGTGTAGCTCGGATACCTCTTCGTCTGCCTTTGGCAGAATCTGGCAGGTGTCGTAGAAGCGGTGGAAGACACCGGCGAGCTGCTCAGAGTAACGGGCAATGCGGTGTGGTTCCCGCAGGTCAGCAGCAGACTTGATGATGGCCGGGAACTCACCGATAGTGCGGATGAGCTCACCTTCACGGTCCTCTACCAGCAGGGAGAAGTCAGCGCCTTCGCTGGTCACACCGGCCTCTTCGGCACGGCGGCCGATTGAGCACAGACGAGCGTGGCCGTACTGGACGTAGTAGACCGGGTTGTCGCTGGACTGCGAAGCCCACAGCCCCAGGTCGATATCCAGGCTGGAGTCCACGGAGGAACGGATTAGCGAGTAGCGAGCAGCATCGACGCCGATTGCCTCAACCAGGTCGTCCAAGGTGACCACTGTGCCCGCACGCTTGGACATCCGGACAGCCTTGCCGTCGCGAAGCAAGTTGACCATCTGACCGATGAGCACCTCGACGCCATCGGCGTTGTAGCCGAGCGCTGCAGCGGCCGCGCGCAGACGTGCGATGTAGCCGTGGTGATCGGCACCCAGCATGTAGATGCACAGGTTGTGGCCGCGGTCGAACTTGTTCTTAACGTAGGCGATGTCACCTGCGATGTAGGCTGCGTCGCCGTCGGACTTGATGACCACGCGGTCCTTGTCGTCACCGTAATCGGTGGACTTCAGCCACCATGCGCCGTCAGCTTCGTAGAGCTTGCCGTTTTCCTTCAGGGAATTGACAGCTGCTTCCACCTGACCGGACTCGAACAGCGAGTTTTCGTGGAAGTAAACGTCGAAATCGGTGCCGAACTCGTGCAGAGACTTCTTGATGTGCTCGAACATCATGTCCACGCCGATGGCGCGGAAGTGCTCCTGGACCTCTTCCTCAGAGCCCTCGAGTGCCTGCGGGTTCTTCTCCAGCACAGCAGCGGCGATGTCCTGGATGTACTCTCCGCCGTAGCCATCTTCCGGAGTCGGCTCGTTGCGAGCGGCTGCAACCAAGGAGTCGGAGAAGCGGTCAATCTGGCGACCGTGGTCATTGAAGTAGTACTCGCGGGTGACCTTGGCACCGGTGGCAGACAGGACACGACCGAGAGCGTCACCGACTGCTGCCCAGCGAGTACCACCCAGGTGAATCGGCCCGGTCGGATTTGCGGAGACAAACTCCAGGTTCACGTCGAGGTTGGAGTTGAAGTCGGCATGGCCCCACTTCTCCCCCGCTGCCAGGACGTCCTCGACGATCTTGCCCTGGGCATCGGAGGCCAGGCGGATGTTAATAAAGCCCGGGCCTGCGATGGTTGCTTCATCGATGCCCTCAGAAGCGCCGAGCGCTGTGGCAATTTCAGTTGCCAAGTCACGCGGCACCATGCCGACGCGCTTGCCCAGCTGCATGGCGATATTGGTTGCGTAGTCGCCGTGCTCAGGGTTACGCGGACGCTCGACGGTCGGGTTTTCCGGCACGATAGAGACATCGGCATCGTGGGCAGTCAAAACCTCGACGGTGACTTTTCGGACTAGTACAGCAAGATCAGCAGGATTCACGATTGCCTATCCTATTAGGTCAATCGCAGTCGTGGAAACATCAGCCACCAAAAGATTGATTTGAGGGGTATCTGCAGGCCACCGCCTCCGGCTGTCCTGCGCCCCTTTCACGATCCAGCCGAATTCAGGTTGAGAACAGATTTAATCCGGGGCTAGGCGTAGCATTCAGGTAGGAAATTATTGCCTTACCCCTCAACCCTTTTTGGAGCGACCGTGAAAGTAGCACTTTTCGCGACCTGCATCGGGGACATGATGTTTCCAGATGCAGTGAGTGCGACCGCCAGAGTTCTCACGCGCCTAGGATGCGATGTGGTCTTTCCACCACAACAAACCTGCTGCGGCCAAATGCACGTCAACACCGGGTACCAGAAGGAAGTCCTTCCTCAGCTGGACACCTACGCTGATGCTTTTGCAGATTCCTCGATTGATTACGTTGTCGCCCCGTCCGGTTCCTGCGCCGGCGCCGTTCGCCACCAGCATCCGATGATTGCGGGCCGCTACGGTACCCGTGCCCAAGTCCACGCGGCACAGGCCTGCGCGAACAAGACGCTGGATCTCTCCGAGTTCATCACCGATGTCGCTGGTGTGACTGACGTCGGTGCTTACTTCCCCCACTCAGTGACCTACCACTCCACCTGCCACAGCTTGCGGGTACTCAAGGTGGGTGACCGTCCGTGGCGGCTGCTCAGCGCGGTCGATGGAATCGATCTGCGCGAGCTGCCTGGCGCGGCGGAGTGCTGCGGTTTTGGCGGCACCTTCTCGGTGAAGAATGCGGAGACCTCCGCTGCAATGGTTGCCGACAAGACAGCCAATATTCGCGCTACGGAAGCGGAGTTCGTCACCGCTGGCGATGCTTCCTGCTTGCTCAATATCGGTGGCGCGTTGCGTCGCCAGGACTCTGGCGTGCACGCCATCCATATGGCCGAGATTCTGGCCTCCACCAAGGAGACCCCGTTTGATGTGCACAACCGCCAAGAGGCTTCCCTGCGAGGTGAACAGTAATGGTCGCAATTAACGTCGGCATGCCAGCCCTTCCTCCCCGCGCGCCGCACAACGTCGGGCATCTGCGCGGTACGCGCGGGTTCACGGCCGCAGCGCACGAGGAGCTCAAGAACACTCGCATGCGCGAAAATGTCGGTCATGCCACGCGTTCGATTCGTCAGAAGCGCGCGCATGTCGTAGCCGAGAAGAATGACTGGGAGCAGCTGCGGCTCGCGGGCAGCCACATCAAGCGCGATGTTATGGCGCGTCTGCCGGAACTGCTGGAGCAGTTTGAAGAGTCAGTTACGAATGCCGGCGGTCACGTCCACTGGGCGCGCGATGCCGCCGAGGCAAACCGCATCATCACGGACTTGGTGAAAGAGACCGGCGAAGAAAAGGTCGTCAAGATTAAGTCGATGGCCACGCAGGAAATCGGCTTGAACGAAGCACTTGCCGACGCCGGCATCACCGCCCGCGAAACCGACCTGGCGGAACTCATCGTTCAGCTTGCCGACGACATGCCGAGCCACATCCTGGTTCCTGCTATCCACCGCAATCGCGAAGATATCCGCGAGATCTTCCTCAATGGAATCCCCGGAGTCGACCCGGACCTGAAAGCCAATCCGGCCGATCTCGCCGAGGCATCCCGTAAGTTCCTGCGCGAGCAGTTTATGGAGGCCAAGGTTGCGATTTCCGGCGCCAACTTCGGTGTAGCCGAAACCGGCACGGTAGCCGTCGTCGAATCTGAGGGCAACGGCCGTATGTGTCTCACACTGCCGGAAACACTGATTTCGGTGATGGGTATTGAGAAGCTGCTTCCCACCTTCCAGGATCTGGAAGTCTTCTTGCAGCTACTGCCACGGTCGTCGACAGGCGAGCGTATGAATCCCTACACCTCTCTGTGGACGGGAACGACTGACGGCGACGGCCCGAAGAATTTCCACATTGTGTTGCTGGACAATGGGCGCTCGGCCACTCTTGCAGATCCGATTGGGCGTGAAGCGCTGAAGTGCATTCGCTGCTCGGCATGCCTGAATATCTGCCCTGTTTATGAACACGTGGGCGGGCACGCTTACGGTTCGGTCTACCCGGGCCCGATTGGTGCGATTTTGTCCCCGCAGCTCACTGGCATGGATTCCTACGATGATCCGAATGCTTCGCTGCCCTATGCGTCTTCGCTGTGCGGGGCTTGCTTTGAGGTCTGCCCGGTGCGAATTGACATCCCTGCGGCACTGCTGGAGCTGCGCCACCGTAAGGTCACGGAACACCGCCCGCCGGTGGAGGGCAAGCTGTTTGCCACGCTCGGGTTCATCATGGGCAATCAGAAGCTCTGGAATATGAGCGCAAAGATGGCCTCCCTCGCCCGCGTGCTGGGCCTCAAGGACGGCGAAATTCACGCCCTGCCGCTGTTCCTCAGCGGTTGGTCCGATGTGCGTGACACGCCGGTGCCGCCGCAGAAGCCCTTCCGCTCCGTGTGGGGTTCGGAGGATCTCTCCGCTCAGTTGGCGCGTGAATCGGCGCATCAGGTACCGACCAAGATCAATGGCCAAAGCGAAAAGGAGTCCTAGCGATGACCAACTCTGGCGCCAAAAACGACATTCTCGGCCGCATCCGCAACGCGCAGAAGATTGCCTTTGAGGGCCGCGATTTAGCCTCTGACGTGGGCATTATCACCGGCGAGCCCGGCGCGCACTTCTCCGTTCCACGCGACTATGAACGAAGCTCGGAGCTGCCCCACAAGGACATCGTTTCGCTTGCCGACGAACGCATCGCCGATTACAAAGCCGATGTGCGCCGTTGTGGCAGCTCGGCAACTGAAATCAATGACGCAGTGAAGAAGGCTATTGCGGATGTTGGGGCCTCGCTGATTGGTATCCCCGAGGGCTTGGACCGCGACTGGGTTGCGGGGCTTGGCTCTGGCGAGACTGCTGAAGGGGCGACCGAAATCCGCGTCGATACCGGTTTCAACGCCCGCGAACTGGACGAACTCGATGCCATTGTCACCAGCTCTGCGGTTACCTGCGCGGAGACCGGCACCATTTTCCTGGACGGCTCCGCTACCTCCGGGCGCCGAGCCCTGACCTTGGTGCCGGATAAGCATATTTGTGTCGTCCCAGCAGAAACGATTGTCTCTGGCATTCCGGAGGCCATTTCCCGCCTGCGAGAGGTTGACCCCACGGCTCCAATCACTATGATTTCCGGGCCTTCTGCGACCTCGGATATCGAGCTTTCCCGCGTCGAAGGTGTCCACGGCCCGCGCACCTTGATTGTGATTATTGCTGGGTAGGGGCGAATACTCCCTGTTATCGCCCTGGCCAGTACCTTTTGACTGACACGAATAGCATCACCGCTACCGCCACGATTGTCACCGCAGCGGTAGCGCCAACATGGTGCCGCGGCACATTTGATGCAACTACCACAGCGCAAGGACTGCAGCCCAACCTTGTCGCGCCCTTTTATCCCATTTGAAGGCATTGTCCTCCCAGTCCGGGTCAAAGACCCCTTCCCTATTGCGGTAATCAAAAACGAACTGAACCGCGATTAGTAGCAACACACCGGGAAAAATCCACTTAGTTGTCAATCCCGCCCATGCAATGACTCCGATTAAGAACCCGAAAATGGCAGCATAGATAACTGCTTGTCCCCATACTGCACTAGGGCTTTTGGGTCTTTTCAGCGCAACTTCGGTTTCCGTCATAGATTCCAGGCTAAACCTCAAATCGAAGCTCCACAGCGGTTTCAACCAAACCTCGGAATATTGACATGACAACAATGCGTTATGGAAAATGAAACAACCTAGCTAAAGGAGCCTTCCATGAGCGCAATCATTCAAAAGTTCTCAGTAGCCGACAACCCACAGCTCCCCGGCATGGACCCATTCCTGTTTGCCGTCCACCATTATGACCTATATCCACAGGCCAAGGGCCAAACTATGGCTCCCGATGCCTCGCTTCTTGGCCGCAATATCGGGATGGACTTTTCCGGCAAGGACGGCTGGTCCATGTACCACGGCACGACCGTCCCCGGTTTCCCTTCCCACCCACACCGCGGCTTTGAAACCATCTCGATCGTCGAGGAAGGCTTTGTTGACCACACCGACGCCGAGGGCGCACAGGCTCGTTACGGCGAGGGCGACACGCAGTGGCTGACCACCGGCGCAGGTACAGCGCACGCAGAGATGTTTCCGCTTTTGCATGTCGATGGCCCCAATCCCCACCACATGTTCCAGATTTGGCTGAACCTGCCGCCCGAAGGCAAGGAGGCAAAGCCACACTTCCAGATGTTCTGGGCAGAAGACACTCCGCATGTCACCGGCACTGATGACAATGGCCACGGCTACGACGTAAAGGTCATCGCGGGCGCATTCGGCGATACTCAGCCGCTTGCTCCGCCACCGGAATCCTGGGCCGCTGCACCAGATTCCGATGTAGCCGTGTGGGTGCTGCGCCTGCAGCCGGGCGCACAGCTAACGTTGCCACCAACCAATTATGCCGAGACAATTCGGACTCTCTACTCTCTACGCGGCAGCCTCTCCGTCGAGGGCGAAACGCTGGTGCAAGAGGGCGCAGTGCTACGCTCAACCGAGGCACTGGACATTTCTGCAGGTGACGAGGGGGCCTTCGCGCTCATCCTCCAAGGCCGACCAATTGGCGCTCCCGTGTATCAGCATGGCCCGTTTGTCGCGAATAGCCGCGAAGAGCTCGTTGAGGCATTCGATGCCTACCAGCGTGGCGAGTTCGGCGCATGGCGGTTTGATTCCAACGATCCGGTTGCACCCTTTGAAGAGGGGCGCTTTGCCCGCTATCCGGACGGTACGGTTCGTCGCCCGGTCAATTAACCGGGATCCCCCGACGGGCTGCACATGTGAAACTGTGTGAGTTTATGACACTTTCAGGCCATTTTTTGGGTCATTTTTGTCATAAACGCAGTCAGTAACTCGGATTGGTCCGCTTCCGCCAGGTACACCCGAAACAAAAATCCCTCAAGCAACCAGGCGAATCTAATCGAACCTAACCGCTTAAGGGATAAGACGTGCCCCCGAGAGGAGTCGAACCTCCGACCTTCGGTACCGGAAACCGGCGCTCTATCCACTGAGCTACGGGGGCGTGTGGCACAAGTACAACAAGTGCAACGAGAAGAGATGTTACCACGTGGCTGGGGCGATTAGCGAAATGCCCCGCACCCCAGCCAAATCCGCACTATGCGGCCTCAGAAACCTGGTCTTCCTCAATAGGACACACCACAGGCACGCCTCCATCATTAAGCACGCGGGCTCGAATTCCATAGACGCGGGCCAAAAGATCCGGTGTGAGAACGTCAGCAGGACTCCCCTGGGCAACCACGTGGCCGTCGTGAAGCATGACAAGCTCATCGCAGTAGCGGGCTGCGAGATTGAGATCGTGGATTGCGACGAGCGCCAAGGAGCTCCGTGAGGCGACCTCCGCGCGGACGAGCTGTAGGAGTTCCACCTGGTGGCGCAGGTCGAGGGCGGAGGTGGGTTCGTCGAGAAGCATGACCTCGGGATCGCGGACAAACATCTGCGCGACGGCGACGAGCTGACGCTGACCGCCGGAGAGCTCGCCGACGAAGCGGTCGGCAAGGTGCTCAATACCAACCTTCCGGAGAACCGCCGCCGTGTGCTCAATCTCGGAGCCGCGCACGCGCAGACGCCCGGCGCGCCGACCAGAGACCAGTACCGATTCGAATGCGGTCAGCGAGGCGCTAGCCGGCAGATCCTGCGGCACGTAGCCCACCACATCGCGCAGTTCGGAGCCGATGACCCGCTCATTGTCACGGGTCAGTGCAATCTCCCCGGACATGGGCTTTCGAATCCCCGCCAGAGTGGTCATCAGTGTGGATTTGCCCGCAGCGTTGGGCCCGAGCAAACCCGTCACCGTACCGGGCTTCAGCGTGCGTACTGAGGCCCCGCGCAGCACCTTCCGCTTGCCATAGCCTGCAGCTACTTCGTTGACATCGAGAAATACGCCCATTAGTTCCACACCGTCCTCTTACGCAGGAAAACCAAGCCAACAAAAAATGGGACACCGACGATTGCGGTAATGATGCCAATCGGCACTGCCACACCCGGCACCACCGTGATGGATACCGCATGAGCTGCCGCCAGCAGCGCCGCGCCTGCCGCCATCGATGCCGGGGCAAAGAAGCGCTGTTCTTCACCGACCAGCATGCGCGCAATGTGTGGACCGACCAGTCCGATGAAGCCGATGATGCCGGCAAAGGCCACTGCGGTTGCCGCCAGCAGCGAGGCTACAATCAGCGTCGCAATGCGCAGCCTATCCACATTGATGCCCACGGCTTTTGCGCGGGCATCGCCAAGTCGCAGCACCGTCAGCGCCCACGCATAGCGAATGGTGAACGGAATGGCGATCAGCAGTGCCGCCGCAATAATGCCGTTGGCCACCCAGTTCGCGCGCTGGAGCGAGCCCATCGTCCAGAACACAATCTGCTGGAGCGCCTCGGTAGTCGCGCGGTATTGCAACAGCGACAACAGCGCTTGGAATAGAAACACCAGACCAATACCCAGCAGAATCATCGATTCCTTACCCGAGCCGCGCCATACCGACGCCGCCGCCACAATCGCCACCGCGATGACGGATGATACCCAGGCCACGGCCGCCAGGTTGAACTGCGCATGCGGAATGATCACCCAGCCCAGCACAATCGATGCCGCCCCACCGAACGCCGCTGCAGCCGAAATACCGAGGGTAAACGGCTCCGCCAGTGGGTTGTCGAGGATTGTCTGCATCTGTGCACCGGCAAGCGACAGCGCTGCACCAATCAGCACTGCCATCACTGATGCAGGCAGGCGCAGCTTCCACAGCACCGTACGAGTGGTTTCGTCAACATCATTCGGGCTCACGATGCCCCGGACGACATCCCCCACACTCAGTGACATCGGCCCCACGATCGTCGCTACTACAAACGCGCACACGGCCAGCCCCACCAGCACCGCAATAACGGCAATCTTCCGGGCGGAGCGTCGTCGGTACTGTCGCGCAGAGTCGTAGGTCGTGCTTGACGACGGACACTCGTGCTGTTCGGTGGCGGGCTGCGACTCTTGACCGCCACTGTCGTTGGTGGAGGTGGGCTCGCGGGGTTCGTCGTCAAGCCCTGACGCGGGAGCGTGCAGATTGGTGTAAGTCATCGGATTCCTTCTTCGATGGTGGAAGATGGGTTACTTGGTCGGCTCCAGCGCGGTGAAGAAGGTGCCGCTGAGTTCGAAGGGCAGATAGTCCTTGTGGAACTTGGCGAAGTCAGCGACTGGGTCGAGGTCAGCGAACTCTTCGGGGTGAATCCACTTGGCGAATTGCTCGAGGGCGAAGACGTTGTACGGCGAGTCGTAGAACTGGTGGAAGGCGGCGTACAGGTCCCCCTTCTTCGGCGCGGTCAGGGTGTCAAAACCCGGAGTCTTCAGCAGGCCTTCCAGAGTGCGCTGTGCGGTCTCTGGAGTGGCGGTGTAACCGAGCTCAACGTGTGGCAGGACTTCCGGCTTCTGCGGGTCGAGCGCCCAGGAGCCGCCGGTGGCGATGATCTTTTCCGGCTGGACGGACAGGACTTTCTCTGCGGTCACGCTGCCCGATTCGGTATTGATGAGGCTGTCTCCGAGGTTTTCACCGCCGGCTGCTGTGACGAGGTCACCGAGGTTGGACTTGTTGACGGTCGAGCAGCAATCCTTGAGACCAGCTGCTCGCCAGACAAAGGTCTTTGGCTTGTCTTCGAGCTTGGCGGCACGTTCGGTGATCTCGTTGACGCGCTCAGTGTAGAAGTCGGTGAACTTTTTGGCATTGTCCTGCTCGTCGACGATCTGGCCGAGGAGCTCGACGGACTTGGCGGTATTCTCCAGGGGCTTCTGACGGAAGTCGGTGAATACGTACTTCAGACCTGCCTGATCGAGCTTGGTGAGGAAGCCGGACTCCTCCGCGGCCTTCTTGTGGTCAAGGGTCATGACGACCACGTCTGGGTCGTGGGAGATGAGGTTTTCAACTGTGACATCGCCCTTGGCAATATTGCCGATGGTCGGCATATCCTTCAGCTCTGGATTCGTCTCGAAAAGCTTGGCTTCAAACGATGGAGCGCCCGAATGCAGATCGCTGCCCATGGCGACAACATGGTCACCCGGGTTTTCTTGGTCAAGCATCGCGGTGACAAACATGGCGCGGCCTTCACCGAGCACGACTCGTTCTGGCTGCTTGTCGAAGGTCACAGTGCGACCTGCGACATCAGTGACAGTGAGTTCTCCCTTGTTGTCGGCAGCCGTGTTCGACTCTGCGTCCGCACCGCATGCTGTAGCGACGAAGCTCAGCGCTGCACACCCGATTGCGGCCAGAGTTTTGGTCTTTGGCGCGGTTTTAGCCTTGGCGAAAATATTGACTCTCATGCGTTCTTGTTTCTGCCTTATTTATCTCTGCGTAGTTTTTTTGGTGTTTAGGGCGCACAAAGAGAAGTGAATACTCATCCCTTTGCATTAGGCACGCCTTACCTTACAGATTGAAACGGAGAGAAAAAAGCGCCCTGCTAGTGGTGGTTTTACTAGCAGGGCGTAGGAGGCTTATTTCCTTTCGAGAACCGCCTGGAAGCACCTCAACATCACTTCGCGGTCTTCATTCGCAAGTGGCGAAATAACTTCCTCGCGAACGGTGTCTACGTAATCCGGCGCCGCTTCGGCAAACACGTGTCGACCAACACCTGTTAGGACGACGACATAATCCGAGTCCGGGTCTTCGCCGTGATCTTCGGTGTGAATAAATCCGCGCTTTTCCAATCTGTTGGTATGCAGCAGCGCGCGGGGGTGGTTCCACTTCAGTCGATCACAAATCTTGTCAACATGCAGAATCCCATCCTCCACCTCATGCAAAGCGATGAGCAGGGTAAAGTCAGCGAACGTCAGCCCGGTGCGAGTGCGTAGGCTCCGCTCAATATTGCGCTCTACCTCGCGAAAAGCAGCTACCATCGACTGCCAAAAGAGCTGTTCATCATCACTCAGCCATTCAAATGAGTTCATACTGCTCTAGGCTAATGGTGAGAGCCTCGAAGCGGAGACAAATGAGAAAACACTCACAGAAAAACTTTTGACTACTCTGCTTTTCCGTCGACGGAATCGGTGACCGCAGCATTGGCGGTCGCTGCAATCTTATCGAGCACAGCGGAAATCCCCTGATAGTCGATATTTTCACCGAGCACGTCAAACAAGACATGACGTACAAGCTTCACATGGTTCGGCGCCGCCTTCTCAATCACGGTTCGACCGTGTTCAGTAAGCGTGACATCGATACCACGGTTATCGCAGGCGCAGCGTTCCTTAGTTACTAGTCCACGTCGCTCCATGCGAGTAATTTGGTGCGACATTCGGCTGCGGTCCCATTCCAGGGACTCACACAGGGTGCGCATGCGCACAACATTGTCTTCAGCCTCGGAGAGAACAACCAGAACCGAAAAATCTGCAGTGGAAATATCGAGAGAATCTTGCAGCTGAAGGTCAATTGACCTGTCAACGGCCCGTTTAGCGTTCAGAATTGAGCGCCATAACCGCTGCTCTTCATCACTTAACCACGGAACATCTTGCATATGTACAGAGCCTACTATCTTGAAACCAAATCCTGAATTTTCATAAATTCCGCTCCTGTCACGCGATCAAAACGGGCTTCATCGCACGTCAGGACTAATACCTGCATATCGCGCCCCGCTTTGGCAAGAGCATTATTCATCCGCCGCAAACGGTGTTCGTCTGAATAACCTAACGCATCATCAATAATCACCGGAGCGCCTTGGCCGCCCTCCAGGACACCGGCAACGGCCAAGCGCAGCAGAATGTCCAGCTGCTCCTGCGCTCCACCAGATAGTTCATCGACATCGAACTTGCCATCAGCATTGGACCGTGACTCAATCTGCAAGTCCTCATTCATCGTGAACTGGGTTCCCGCACCGAACACACCGCCGCCGTACTCTTCGAGCTTGCGGAGCAAGGGGTCAGCCAGCGCATTCCGCGATGCCGCACGTGCCTGTGTCATTACCTCCATAAGAGTCTTGGCGGCGGCTGCACGGCGACGCATCGAGTCCCGATCTCGCTGTGTTCGCTCCACTACCCCCTCAGCAGCTGCCAGCTTCTCATTCGCGCTGTCGAAATAGTCCAAGTGCACCCGAATCTCTTGCCGGCGCTTTTCCAGCTCAGCCAGGCGATTCTCAACTGCATCCCGTCGCTGCTTAGCGCCCGCGAGCGATGCTTCCACGTCGTCGGCATCCCGCTGCGCCAACTCTTTCAGAGCCGCAGCCAGCTGCTCTTCTGCCACCTCATAGTCCTTGCCTCGGTTTTCCACCGCAGCAAAAATCTCGGCATCCGAGGCTTTTTCTCGCGCCGTCGTGAGCGAATCTTCGCGGACCTTTAGGACGGACCGAGCCCCTTCAAGCTCGCTGCTGGCCTTCGTATAGTTGGCGTGTGCAGGACGCTTTTCCAGCTTCGACAAGCGCATATCGGCATTGTCACGCTTCGACTCGGCATCCCTACGCCCCGCTGCAGCTTCTTCCAACCGCGCCTTCGCCGCTACCAAGTCAATCTCCGTCGGCGCATCCTCGCCCGCAAGTGCCCGATACCGCTCGCCCTGTACTCGTGCTTCTTCCTTCGCATCGTCCAACTCTGCGGTGAGCTGGTGATACTCCACACCGTCGGACACCGCAGTTATGGATGTCTCCACCTGGAATCTTGCTTTTTCCGCTTCACGCCGTCGTGTGTGTGCCTCTTGTGCTTCCGCGACGGAATCAGCGCCTGCCGCCTCAAGCTGTTCCTTGAGCGATATCTCTGCTTTTTCTAGCTTGCGCTGCTGCGAATCTGAGCCGTCTCCGGGCTGGATAGCAACCGTGACGTCGCCAACTTCGATGGCCAACGGCTTAGTAACCGCACGTTGAACTGTCTCAGCCTCCGGAGCTAGCCCCACTTTCTCGCCGTCGACTGTGACCTCCTGCGCACTACTAGCCGAGAGCTGCACACTCGGGCTCGACGCCTCCAGCACAGCGGTGGCTGTTGCAACTTCGCGTTCGCAGGTCAACAGTTTTTCCATTACCTCCTCGGTAACGGAATTCCGAGCAATTACCTCCTTTTGCTCTGCCAATTGCGCGCGGAGCGCATCGAGCTTCTCCACTCGCTTCGACAAGGCTTCAACCAAGCCGCGCTTCTCCCCCAATGCGACTTCAGCTGCAGCCAGCTCTTCTGCTTTTCGAGCTTCGCGGTACGCGGTCACAACTGCATCGCGATCCTCCTGCGCCTTCTTTAAAGCTGCGACCTCCTTATCGAACGCTTCCTTAAGTTCAGCAACTTTCTTCTCTGTGGCGGAATGCTGATCCCTGGCATCTTGTGCCTGCTGAATGAAGGTTTCGCGCTCTTGCTGAGCCTGTTTAGCTAAGTCGAGCTGCTGCTTCGCCGCTGCAGAGACCTCCTGTGCCTGGGACACGGCAACCCTGAACTTTTCGAGTTCTTCGAGCGCCTGCGCCCAATGCTCGACTTCGTTTTTGGCTTCTGGCAACGATGCCCGCTGCGTGTGTTGGCTTTCTTCATTACGAGCAGCTTCCTCATTGAGCGCTTCGAATTCCCGGACCTTTTTCGCCGCTTCGTCGCGCACCCGCTGGGCTTCCGCCAGCTCCTTGTCTACGTCGGTAAGCTGCTTGCGCTCTTTGCCATTTTTTTGGAAATAGTTGCCGTATTCAGCTTCAACGGCTTCAAACAGACCTACCTCTTCTGCGGTTTCCGCGCGCTGCCCCGATGCCGACTGCAGTGCGCTTGTGACCTGCGCATACCCGCCCAAGGAGAGTGTCTTTTGCGCTTGTCCCTGTTCAGCAACGAAAACCTGCCACAGGTTCTTGGTGTCCGCATTGTGCATTCGGGCGGCCAGCCACTCTTCCGCCTGGTCATCTTTAAGAACCTCGGCTGTCGGAGAGTGGACGGTGACGATTGTGCCGGTGTCCTTGGTGCTACCAAAGACCTTGTCCAGCGTAAATTCGTAGCCGTCAAGCTCCAGCCGGAGCTTAACCTGCGGCTTTTCCTGGCTGGAGTGACTGTTCAGACTAAGCGCTTCGCTTGACCTGGACTTCCATTTTGTCGTCAGCGCAACGTGAATAGCTTTGGCAATTGTCGTCTTACCTGACTCGTTTTCACCGGAAATCACTACCACGCCACGCTCGGCGAGCCCTGTGATTGAGAGTGAATCAATCGCACGTACATTGTGTAATTCGATGTCGTGAAAACGCATGATTTATTCCTTCTCTCCGGCCAGGCGCGCCAGCAAGCGAAGCGCATCGGCTGCTGCGGTGGTTTCAGATTCTGATAGGGGGCTGCCGCTCTCGGTTCGCCCTTTGCTCAAGACCGTTAGTTTTTCTGCAGCTATGAGCGGATAACCGGTGAGATTGAGATTAGAGATATCCCCCTCGGACGGAACCACCGTCAAATCGGAGCCACTTTCCCGGCGATAAAGTGCAGCGAAAAGCTGTTGGTACTGCTCAAGTCGGTTTTCAAAGGTCGTCGACTCTGACAGTGTCACGGTTCCTCGCAATGAATACTTCACCGCTGTGTCTGTCTTCGTCTCTATACCGTCCAGTTCAGCAAAGAACTCATCGAGGTCTTCCGCGCCAGTGATATCCATGTCGATGGCATGAAAAGCCCACCGCCCCACTCGGTGGGAGGCTACGGTAACTGAGCCCTTTTCGGAGTCGTCCTCTGCGATGTCGACGACTAGCGCATTGCCGGAATCCCGTTCTTTGTCGTCATACGCTGTGGTTTCGTGTGCGCCGGAGAAATAAACTCTGCCAGCATGGTCAAGTTGGCTCGTGGAGTGGGAATCCCCCAGCGCCACATAGTGCAACGCCCCACGGTCAATAGCCTGTTCCAAGCTGGTCAAATCAATGGTGGCTCCCGCATCAGCACCAAAGCCTTCTACTTGGCCATGTGCGACCATCACTCGGATTCCATCGGCCGGCTCAAGCTCCGTGGCTATTTCCGCCACGATGTCGTCTGCCGAATACTTGCCGCGTACTGGCACACCGATGAGTTCCACCCCGTCACGGATGGAAATGGGCTGGCTGTCGCGAATTACGTAAACTCCTCGGTCTTCCAAAGATTCGAAAGCACTACGTCGATAAATGGAAGAAGCATCAAGCGCATCATGGTTGCCGGGCAGGAGATACACCGGCACGGGTAGCTTGGCTATTCGCTCAAGAGCCCGCAAGAACACCTTGTCCGGCAATGTGTTGGAATCGAACACGTCTCCAGCGACGACGATGAACTCAGCGCCTTCGCTAGTCGCCAACTCACCGATGCGGTCGATGGCGTTGAGGCGACTTTCGTGGAACCTAGCTTGGGCTTCACCGCCATCGAGCTCTAGGAACCACCGAGTCATTCCCAGTTGCCAATCTGAGGTGTGAATGAATTTCATGACTAGCGCTCCTTTTGTCCCAGGCTCAGCGATTCCTGCAGATGTTGCCAACAATCTTCCAAATCGGCGACTGCACGAATGGTCTCTCTCGAAATTACGCAGGTTGGCTGCAATGCTTCATGCAGCAAACTACGGTCGGTAACTGTTAGTGGGGCAATAACCTCGAGCGAAGGAACACTGACTCGTTCCAAATCATTGCCCCAGTAGTCGGCTTCGACCGCGAAAAGCTCGGCAACCTTTTTCTGCTCGTTGTCACCGCCATCATTTCCACCAGCGCCATCCGCCTTCTGGGCGATTTTATTGGGATCCTCCCGAACCGCGCCGCCAAGCCCGAGGCGCTTTGGCGCAGTCCGGTTTCGCAGCTGTGTTAGTTCCTGAAGTCGGCGTTGCAATTCGCGCTGCGGATAATCGCGCAGCTGCATTAGCGACAGCGGATCACGGTCAATATCAGCGACAAGTTGAGCGGCGACTGCAACGGTGTGCTTACACACAGGTGCCGGGTCCGGGCAGGTGCATTCGCTATAAATGTGCTCTTCACCATCGCACAACAGCATTTCCATCTGCTCATACGGCAACTCGCCGTGCTCAAACTCTGTGAAGGCCGACGGATTGTTCACCAACCACCGCAGTACGTCGTCAGTTTGTTTCTGCTCCCGCCGTGGGAACCGAATAAAGACTGAGAATGGTTCCGGCTGGCTGCCCTGCACTTCACCGATGATGTAACCATCCGCGATTCGAAGCCCCAGCACATTGCCGTCGAACCTGTACTTCTCACCTCTGTGAACACGACCCGAATCAGCACCACGGATGATGAACTCCCACACCCACCGGGCAAAAGTAGTACGTGGCTCGACCGCCACGCGCGCTGCGGTTCCACGTCGCTGCTGTCCGGTAAATGCACCAGCCCAGTCCTGGGTGGCCAGGAGCTTTTCAATCGTCGAGCTGGTTGCTGGCGCGCTTCGCGCCGTAGTCCTTTTACGACCACGCTTTCCAGAGGGCCCCTTGCCAAACTCGGCAAAGATGACATTGTCGCCCCATGTCACGTCTCCGTCACCGGCCATCAGTACCACCTCTTCTGGACTCTAAACGGGGTCACATTGTTGGGAATCGAATCGTCATCCGAGGTTGTGGAGTCCCATGCCGTGCCCTCCGGGTTCACCCCATCAGTCACCGTCCCACCGGACTTTGACTCCGCTGCGTCCATCGATTCACGCAGTGCCTGAATCTTGTCCTTGTCCAATTGCCACAGAGACCGCAAACGGTGAAAGTCCATCTCCGTCAGCTTGGTTTCACCAGCACGCACAACTGCATCCGCCAATTCTGCCTTCTCGAAAATCAGCTCGTCGATACGCTCTTCCAACGTTCCCACACTGACCAGCTTGTGCACGTGTACGTCTTTACGCTGACCGATGCGGTAAGAGCGGTCCGTGGCCTGGTTTTCAACTGCTGGATTCCACCACCTGTCAATGTGAATGACGTGGTTGGCGGCAACCAGGTTGATGCCAACACCTGCCGCGAGAGTAGACAGCAAAATGATTGGTGGGCCGTCCGGGGCATTAAACTCTGCCACTACTTTCTCGCGCTGTGCCGGAGTCATTGCCCCTTGGATAAACGGAATGTCCACGCCCAGGCGCTTGCTGAAATGAGGGGCGAGCATCTTGCCGAACTCCACGAACTGCGTGAACACAAGCGCGCGTTCACCGTTTTGGACAATCTCATCGACGAGCTCTTCCAGCCGTGCAACCTTGCCCGAGCGATGCTGCCCATGATTAAGCAGCCCTGAGCCGTCGTGCTGGTAGTGCGCTGGGTGGTTGCAAATCTGCTTCAACTTCATGATGCCGCCGAGGATGATGCTCTTTCGCCCGAAGTTGCCAGAGCGATTCCGCTTCGAGCGCTTGAGCTTGTCCTCGATGTCCTTCACAGCTTCCTGATACAAGAAAGCCTGCTCCGTCGTGAGAGAAACCATCTCCACCTGCTCATTCTTCTTGGGCAGGTCCGGCGCGATAGCTGGATCCGACTTGAGTCGGCGCAGAATAAAAGGTGCTGTAATCGACTGCAATTGCAGTAGCATTTCCGCATTCCCATCACGCTCGATGGGAATCGCAAACTTGTTGCGAAATGCATTCGCCGACCCCAGCATGCCTGGATTACAGAAATCCATGATGGTGCGCAGCTCGCCCAAGTCGTTTTCCACCGGAGTACCAGTCATGGCGATGTTGTGTCGCGAGCCCAGGCTCCGCAGCGCTCTGGATACCTGGGCGTTGGGGTTCTTAATTGCCTGCGCTTCGTCAGCAATCACATGATCCCACTGCACTTGGGACAGTTCGTTCACATCGCGGGTAGCAACACCATAGGTCGTCACAACAACATCGTGTTTCCCGATAAATTCCTGTAGTTCTTCACCATGAGGGCGGTGTGAACCATGCAGCAGCCCAACCTTGAGCTCTGGAGTGAACTTTGCCGCTTCTGCTGCCCAATTGCGCAGCACACCTGTCGGAACGACCAGAAGCGAAGCCTTGTGCTCTTGATCCTTCGCATCCGCTTGACGACGGCAGCGCTCAAACTCCAACAGCGCCAGAATTTGCACAGTCTTACCAAGCCCCATGTCGTCAGCGAGAATGACACCAAAGCCGCGGTTGGACATATCCGCCAGCCACTCCACACCGCGCTGTTGATACTCTCGCAGCTCACCGACAAAACTCGGTGGTACCTCGGCCGACTCTGCGAGGGCCGTGGAACCGTCTGAGTACTTCGACACCAACGCCTTGAGCCAAGAGGGATCCCTGGGGGCGACTGGCACTGCTGCTGGAGCTTGCGACTCCAAGCCACCGTCGAAGACCAGCTCTTTCAGGGTGGCTTGCCCCTTACCGGTCTCCTCCCCGGCTTTGGTCTGCTCCACCAAAAACTTCAGGGCTTCTCTAGCTACCTCTGGGTTCGCGTGCACCCAGTGGTCGCGCAGATGCACTAGCCCCGTACTCGATGCAGCGAGCTCACGCATTTCCGCTTCCGTCAGTACGGCATCCCCCACGGCCAGCTTCCACTCGTAATCAACCAGTTGGTCAAATCCGAGTTTCGGTTCCGAACGGCGCCCAGCAGGCCCCGTCGGATCTAACTGGACGACTTCAGTGTGCAACTGCAGGGTGGTCTCCACCGACTTCCAGTTCGGCGGCAGCATCACATCGATATCGACCTTTGCCAGCTGCGAGATGCCATCAGTCATAAGCTCTATCAGCTGCTCTGAGGTCAGCAGCAGATCTAAGCCCGGGTGGCCCGCTGCTTTCGCATATTTGAGCGTCGGGAATGCCTCTTGTGCAGCCAATAGCTGCGGGCGAAGTAGCGACAGCACGGACCGGCGACACATTTCTGGGTTCAGGCGCTCCGGAGCTGCGACACCGATGCGGTAGTACATCCGCAATGGCCACAGAGTCTCATGTTCCACCGCAGCTGAACGAGGATTGAGGCGAGTTACTGAGCCGCCTTCGTCATCCGCTCGATCCCGCAACTCCAACAGCTGCGGAAGATCCACATCCGGCAAGTCTTCCAGCTGGCCTTCAAAACCAACGGGTTCCTGCACCATTAGCTGGAGGCGAACATCCTCACCATCGGCCGACAGCCTCCACTTTGCCAGCGACTGCGCCACCCCCGGTGTCGCGCGCCCCAGGGAATCCGACTGCAACAACGACCGCACGAAGCTCTGGCGCTGTTCTGCCGGTTCATCCAAATCGGCCAGGAGCGCGTTGGTGACCCAATGAAACATGCGATTGATGAAATCCTCAGCCACCGTGGCACCTCCGTTATCAATCAACACCGGTGGTGTACGGGAAATGACCTGACTCTGCCAGGCAATCTCACTCAACCCCTCCGACATCCGCCACGTCGGCCACCACTCATTGTCTTCCCACGTCAGCGCCACCAATGCCCGCCCAGAGCGTGCGAAAGCATCCAATCCCTGTACAACATCTACAAAGAACCTAAGATCCGGCGCCATCGCCGCCGAGGAAACTTCCTCCTGCAATTGCACCAGTGCTGTCACAGCAGCCCATGGCGGGAACACCCATGTGGGTACCGTTTTCTCTACTGCCCGCCCCTTCGGTGTGCGCAGTTTTAGCGTCAGCTGCGCTCGACTCCCCCGGTCCAGGACTGCAAAAAGCCGACGCTGATGCGCCGGGACTTCCAGCAAATCCACGTCCGCAATAATCCGGTGCCCCTCTGGCCGCTCCACCCATAGGTGAAGACCCGAATCATCCTTCCAGACCGCGTGCAGCAGCAACGGCACCGCTGACTTAGCAACTTGGCCCATTACTTCCTCCCCACTGCTTGCTCAGCCATCACCGTCTAATCACCCGGCGACTTCGCCACCAGATATTTCTTCAATGAAGATTCTGCCACGCACCCCGGAGCAGCTTTTCCATCACACCACAAAATTAGCACGCGTGTTCGAATTATGTATCTTGCAAAAACTACTTCACCTCCACCCAAATACCCCTTTTCCCAGGTAATTTGTCGCACTTAACCGATTTTTAAAGCCTTTTTCAACGCTTCTTATCTTGCAATGCAGCGCATCACATGCAAACGTCGTATGAGCTACAAGAATTAAAAATGTGTGACTCGTGCAATAGTTCTGCCATGGTTCGCATGTGCCAGTAGGCTCCGCTGACTGACGTAGACAGCCTGGAAGCTGAAGTTGTGTTTCATTGCGAATCGCAGGTTCCGCTGTTTCTGTCGGCCACTTTCTGGTTCGATGTTGCTGCGACGCTGTGAACGTCGTCAAGCGGACGGACTCAATTGAAATTGAGTGATGCGCCAGGAAACGGTTTCCGGCGTGCTGGGCAGTGCGTGAGTCCGACTGTACGCCTAATAAATAATGAGGAGTTGCCCTGTGGACCAACAAACATGGTTCATCATCGCACTAGTCATTTATCTGCTGTTGATGGTCTACATCGGTTGGACCGGATGGAAAAAGACCGCAGAGTATGACGAATACATGATTGGCGGTCGCGGTCTGCATCCGTTCGTCGCAGCACTGTCAGCGGGCGCATCGGACATGTCCGGCTGGCTGCTGATGGGTCTGCCCGGCGCGATTTATCTTTCAGGCCTGAATCAGACCTGGATTGCAATCGGCCTGGTCGCAGGCGCATGGTTGAACTGGAAGTTCACCGCACCGCGCCTGCGTAGCTACACCAAGATTGCTCGTAACTCGATTACCGTGCCGTCGTTCCTGGAGAACCGTCTGCACGATACGTCGAAGGTGCTGCGCGTTTCCGCAGGCCTGATTATTCTGCTGTTCTTCACCTTCTACGTCTCCTCGGGCATGGTCGCAGGTGGCCGCTACTGGGAGTCGACGTTCGGTGGCAGCTACCTCGTCGGCATGCTGCTGGTTGCGGGGATCACTGTCGCATATACCCTGTTCGGCGGCTTCCTTGCTGTCTCCTACACGGACGCGGTGCAGGGCATCATCATGTTCATTGCGCTGCTGACGGTTCCGACTGTCGGCATCATCTACCTGATTAACAACGGCAACTCCTTCTCGGACATCTTCAGCTTTGCTGCTAACAACCCGTACCCGGGCAGCGAGGGACAGCCGGTTGAGACCTTCTTCGATCCGTTCGCTGGTATTCCGCTAATTACGATTATCGGTCTGCTCGGCTGGGGTCTGGGCTACTTTGGCCAGCCGCATATTATCGTTCGCTTCATGGCTCTGCGCAGTGCAAAGGACGCAACTGAGGGTCGCCGCTGGGGCGTTGGCTGGCAGGCACTGTGCATGTTCGGCTCGGTCCTCGTGGCCCTGACCGCAACTGTTTTCTTCGCTACGAACCCAGATGCTTCGGTCACTGATGCGTCTTCCTACGAAACCATCTTCCTGGACATGACCCGCATCCTGTTCCACCCGCTGATTGCAGGCCTGATTCTGACTGCAGTGCTGGCAGCAATCATGTCCACCATTTCTTCGCAGCTGCTGGTATCTTCCTCCGCGCTGATTGAGGACCTGTTTAAGGCAACGGTCAACAAGTCCCTGCGTCCGAAGACCTACATGACGCTCTCCCGCGTCGCCGTTGCGCTGATCGCCATCATCGCCGCAATCATCGCTGCTAACCCGAACAGCTCCATTCTGGATCTGGTTGGCTTCGCATGGGCTGGCTTCGGCTCAGCATTCGGCCCGGTGCTGCTGGCCGCCCTCTACTGGTCGCGTCTGAACACCCCTGGTGCTGCTGCCGGCATGATCACCGGTGCGGTTGTCTCCTTCGCATGGGGCATGAGCTCGCTCAGCGACACTCTCTACGAGATCGTCCCGGGCTTCGCCGCTGCAACTGTCGTGATGATTATTGTCACGCTGCTTACCAAGGAGCCGAACGAGAAGATCAAGGAAGAGTTCGACCACGCAGCAAAGCAGGCTCTGGTCTAACGCCTTGATCTAGGCTTGGCCTCCGCTAGCCCCGCAGGCTAGCCCCGGCGCATACCTACAAGGGAACCGAAAAAGTATTTTTCGCGCCCAACTAGGTATGCGCCCTTTTTTATTTGCCATCCTGGCCGCCGCCCTGACTGCCGCCTTTGTCTCATCCTTTGCGCTTACGCGAGTTCTCGTCACCTCCTCCCCCGCGGGGTCGGAGACGGAAGCCGTCGTCAAGCAACTGCGCACCGTGCGCGTCGTCGCCGACCGCCCCACCGTCACTGGGTACGAACGCGAGCGCTTCGACGTCTGGGCAGGCTCTGCCGATTGCAATACACGCCATAAAGTGTTGGCGGCGTGGTTCGGGGGCTCTGCGTGTTCGCTTGACGACGGCTCCCCGCGCGAAATCCCCGACCCTTACACGGGTGACCCGGTTGGTGCGCATGAGGTCGATATCGACCACATTTATCCGTTGGCAGCGGCGTGGGATTTCGGAGCCTACGCCTGGGATCCCGAGAGGCGTCGGCAATTTGCCAACGATATCGAGACCAACCTCGTGCCCACGCGAAGCGCGGTCAACCGGGATAAAGGAGATGCCAGCCCGGCGGAATGGCTTCCCGAGGATGCGAAGGCGTGTGACTACTCGCATCGTTACTTAGCGGTGGCCATTAAATGGGACCTGCCCGTATCGTCGGCAGACTGGAAGGCGATGGCCACTGCGTGTGGAATCCGCGCGAGGAAAGGCACGAAATAGAGAAAATAGTGCGAGCACGTTAAGTTAAGGACTGGTCTTAATAAAGAAATATCCAGGCCACTCCTCGCTTGAACGCGAGGCCTACATTCAGTCGTGGAAAGGTAATACGTGCAAAACGTAGTTCTTATGGTTCACGTCCTGGCGGCAATTCTGCTGCTTGGACCGGTGACTGTCGCAATTTCGATGTTCCCGAAGCTCGCGCTTGCAGCCCGCGGCGGAGAGGCTGGAACGGTCGGCGCCGCGCGCACCATGCACGCCATTTCGCGCACCTACGGCATGTGGTCGCTGCTCGTGCCGCTGCTCGGCTTCGGTGTCATGTTCACCGATGTGTCGACCTACATGAAGTCCGGGGCAATGCACGCCGCAATTCTGCTGGCTATCATCGCCTGGGCACTGTTGTTCTTCCTGGTCATTCCGCGTCAGCGTCTGATGATGGCCGGCCTCGGCATCGCTGACGAAGACGAGGATGCTGACGATCCGGAGTTCATCGAGCGTCGCAAGAAGGCTGAAGAGCTCGACTGGGACAAGCAGAAGGGCCAGCTGGCTATGTTCTCCGGCATCTTCTCCCTGCTGTGGGTTGTCGCCGGCATCCTGATGTTCTTCATCTAGAGCTCACGCTCAGACACAATAAAACTGCCGGTGCGCCTGTACGTTTCGGCCCGACTTTTAGGGCTTGGAAGTACATGCGCACCGGCAGTTTTTTTATTTTCTAGGTCAGCGCCAAGGGCGGTCGTCGGTTGTCGCCTGACGACGCTCCCCCCCAGCTCACCTCACCTAGCAGGTTTAGCGGCGTCCGCCTCGGTAACCACCGCGACGGTCATCACGGCCACCACGGTAGCCACCGCGACCGCGACCGCCACCACGACGGTCATCGCGACCGCGACCACGGCCACCGAAATCGTCACCGTCATCGAAGTTTCCACGGTAGCCACCACGGCCACGGCCACCACCACGACGGTCATCGCGACCGCGACCACCACGGTATCCTCCGCGACCGCGGCCGCCATCACGACGATCGCCACGGTAGCCACCACGGCCACAGCGGTAGTCATCGCTGTCGTCGACCGAGGTGCCGTCGTCAAGCTTCAGCCCAATGAGCTGGCCGGAGATGCGAGTATCGGAGAGGTTGTTGATGACTTCTTGCGGCAGGTTGGCCGGCAGTTCGACCAGTGTGTGGTCGCCACGGATGTCGATGTGTCCGAAGTCCTTGGAGGACAGGCCACCCTCGTTGGCGATGGCGCCGACGATGGCACCCGGGCGGACGTGCTGGCGACGACCGACGCTGATGCGGTAGGTTGCGGTGCCCTCGCGGTCGAATTCGACCAGGTCAGCGCGCTTGCCCTGACCGCGCTCACCGCGGGAGCGACCATCGCGGCCACGGTTGCGGTCGCGGTCGAAACGATCACGGTCACGGTCGTTACGACGGCCACGCGGCGGTTCCTTCATTAGGAAGTCGCCCGACTGTGCCTGCGCAGCGATAGCGGCGGCGATATCAACCAGTGGGGTGTCGTGCTCTTCTGCGTACTCCTCGATGAGCTCACGGAAGACCGGAACCTGCGAATCAGCAAGCGCCTCGGTCAAGTCATCAGCGAACTTCTGCTTGCGAGAGTCGTTGACCTCATCGACGGTCGGCAGCTTCATCTCGTGCAGCTGCGACTTGGTTGCACGCTCAATCGAGCGCAGCAGGCGTCCCTCACGCGGGGTGACAAAGAGCAGCGCCTCGCCGGAGCGGCCAGCGCGGCCGGTACGACCGATGCGGTGGACGTAGGACTCGGTGTCGTGCGGAATGTCGTAGTTGACCACGTGGGAAATGCGGTCAACGTCCAGGCCACGAGCAGCCACATCGGTTGCCACCAGGATGTCCAGGCGGCCGTCCTTGAGCTGATCAATCGTGCGCTCACGGAGAGTCTGCGGGATGTCGCCGTTGATGGCAGCAGCGGAGAATCCGCGGGCACGCAGCTTCTCGGCGAGCTCCTCGGTCTCGTGCTTGGTGCGCACGAACATGATCATCGCTTCGAATTCCTCGACTTCGAGGATGCGGGTCAGCGCGTCCAGCTTGTTGCGGTGGCTGACCATCAGGAAGCGCTGGCGAATGTTGTCCGCAGTGCGAGTCTGGGACTTGACGGTAATCTCTTCCGGCTCCGTCAGGTACTGCTTGGACAGGCGACGAATCGCAGCCGGCATGGTAGCCGAGAACAGCGCGACCTGCTTGTCATCCGGGGTGTCGGCAAGAATGCGCTCGACATCCTCCTGGAAGCCCATCTGCAGCATCTCATCGGCCTCGTCCAGCACCAGGAAACGCAGGTCGGAAATGTCCAGCGAGCCCTTCTCCAGGTGGTCGATGACACGACCAGGCGTGCCGACGATAATCTGCGCACCTCGGCGCAGACCCGACAGCTGCACTCCATAGGACTGACCACCGTAGATTGGCAGGACCTGAATCTTGCCCAGGTGATCAGCAAACGACTGGAAGGAGTCCGCAACCTGCAGCGCCAGCTCACGGGTCGGAGCAAGCACCAGAGCCTGTGGTGCACGGACGGAGCGATCAATGCGAGCCAGAATCGGCAGCGCAAACGCCGCGGTCTTACCGGTACCAGTCTGAGCCAGGCCGACGACGTCGCGGCCGCTCATCAGAGTCGGGATAGTTGCAGCCTGAATTGGGGACGGAGTCTCAAACCCAACCTTGCGAACTGCATTGACAATGTCATCCGGCAGCTCAAGCTCATCGAAGCCGACGGTGTCGTCGCCGTTGTCGTCTTTGTTCTTTTCGGCCTTCTTCTCGGCCTTTTCCTTGACCTCAGCCTTTTCGGTCTTTTCCTCAGCGGCCTTCTCTTCGACCACCGGTGCTTCCTCGGCCACTACATCCTCGGCCTTCACAATTGCGTCCTCGCGGTTTTCGCGCTGATCCTCGCGGTTTTCCTCGACGCTGCCATTCATTTCATTATTAGCCATTTGGGGCTCTTCCTGGGCCTTTTCGCCCGCACACTCAATATTCAACAGTTGATTACTCACAGTTGGGTCGCACATACATGACCCGCCCAATTTACGTTCTTGTTTTTCAGTGCTCTCACGTCGGAATTGCGATGACATCGCTTCTCTTGCACATACTTCGAAAAATTGCGCCCAAACCCAATTCAGCTTTTACTTCCGAGGAGGGGCGCCCATCATGCACTATGCACTTTCAAGCGTTTCACCAGCGAATTTATACCGCTGCCAGATTCTCTGCGACATTGTCGTCAGGATTTCACACCGATTGCCCAGACTACGCCACCGTCGGTCAAAAAACCATTTCCTGTCCGCAAGGTCACGACACTAGACGGACGATTTCTTGGACGAGGCCCGGCGCTGGGGCCGTCGTCAAGCGAGCGCATTGCACCCACTTCGGGGTGCCTACTTTGTAATTTCCTAGGGTGAGCTGGCTAACATTTTCCCTACAAGTTTGTACACATATCAGCTATTTTCCGCCGTGGAACACCCACCGTTCGGCGGATTTTTGCAATTTCGCAACGCATAAGCCCAAGGTCGCTAGAGAATGTCCAGCTATAACAACGCACCAGAAACGCAGCCGTCTTCGCCCCGGCAGTCCCCGCTAAAACCACATTCTCCCGAGGAGATTTCTGGGAATGGCAGGCAGGAAAATAAGGCACCGTCGAAGCTCTCGGCAATGATTGAAGTTCTCGGGTTTCCGGGCTTTATTTTGGCGGGTTCGGCGCTGGCATTCTTCTTCCCCGCCCCGTTTACTCCGCTGACGGATTACATCACGTACTTCCTGATGATCATCATGTTCGCGATGGGCCTCACCCTGACCATCCCGGACTTTAAGCAGGTCGCTAAGCGCCCGTTGGCGATTCTCTTCGGCGTTATTGCGCAGTTTGTCATCATGCCGCTGCTGGCGATTGCCGTGGCTAAAGTCCTCGGACTCAACCCGGCACTCGCTGTTGGTCTGCTCATGCTGGGCTCTGTTCCGGGCGGCACTTCGTCGAATGTCATCGCATACCTGTCGCGTGGCGATGTCGCGCTGTCCGTCGCCATGACCAGTGTGTCGACACTGGTCTCGCCGATTATGACGCCGTTTCTTATGCTCGTGCTTGCCGACGCGCACACGGATGTCGACGGCCTCGGGATGGCCTGGAGCCTCTGCCAGACAGTCCTCCTGCCTGTGGTTGGTGGCCTGGTTATTCGCGTTGTGGCCGACTCGTTTATTAATAAGATCCTGCCGATTCTGCCGTGGATTTCCATTCTCGGTATCGGTGGCGTGGTCTTCGGTGCCGTGGCCAAGAACGCTGAGAGCCTGGCGAACATTGGCCTGATTGTGTTTGTGGCTGTGATCATCCACAACGTCCTGGGCTACGTGCTCGGCTTCTTTGCAGGCCAGCTGGT
The DNA here is from genome assembly GCF_030232615.1 of Corynebacterium sp. MSK035. Lineage (NCBI taxonomy): Bacteria > Bacillati > Actinomycetota > Actinomycetes > Mycobacteriales > Corynebacteriaceae > Corynebacterium > Corynebacterium sp. MSK035. Next base: position 34,184 of record NZ_JASPJP010000005.1, on the reverse strand, counting down.
GGGGATGCCGACTGCGGGCAAGCGCACGGTGGCCGTGGAGGTCGGTACACAGTCCGCTGGCCTGTCCTCCGGTATGGCAGCGAAGTTCTTTACCCCGGAGGCAGCGCTTCCCGGCGCGGTGGCCGCTGTGGTGCATAACATTACTGGCGCTATCTACGTGGCTATTTGCCGAAAGCTCGATGAAGGCAAGGAAACTAGCAAATCCGCCTCTGCTTAAGCTGTTTTCGCTTCGGCTTCTTTGGCTCCGCTGTTCGACGAGTGGGCTGGTAGAGTCTCGCGCCCGAAGATCCAGCCCACCATTGCGACCAGCGAAATGACACCGCAAACAAAGAAACCGGCCTTGAACCCTGCGGCATCCACGATTGCGCCGACAATCAGCGGGCCGGAAATCGCTCCGAAGTCCTGAGCCATCTGGAAATTGGCGAGCACCTTTCCACCTTGGCGGTTGGCGCCGATGACGTCGGCAAGCACAGCCTGCTGCGATGGATTGATCATGCCAGCGCCGAAACCCGCGAGGACGGAGAGAATCAGTAGCGGAATGGCGCCGCTGCTAAATCCGATAGCGCCAGTGAATACGCCGTTGATAAACAGCCCTGTGATGAGCAGTGGGCGACGGCCAATGCGGTCGGAGAGACGGCCGGAAAACTGCAGTGCCGTAACATTGCCGAGTGCGAAGGCCGTCAGCGCAAAACCAGCTGTGGCAGTGGCGGCTACTGCCCCATCGCTGCCCGGTTCTGGTGCGCCGACATGGGAAAACGTTGCCGCGGCGAACAACGGGACAATCGCGACGCGCACGCCGAAGTTCGACCAGCCGTTGGCGAAAGCTCCGACTAGTGCGCTTCGATATGCCGAGTCGCGGATTGCCTCGGAGAACCTCAGCACCGGGGTTGTGCGCTTGGGCACTACGTGGCGAAGATGCTCTGCACTCAGCGACATACCGACCACAATCGTTGCCACAATCAGCGCGCCACCGTAAATGAAAAACGGCACCCTCATGCCCCATGCGCCCATCGCAGCACCAATGATTGGTCCAAAGACATTGCCCAACAGGAAGGCTGTGCCGTAGGCAGCCGAGCTCTTACCGCGGATCTCCGGCGGTGAAATCCGCACAATCAGCCCCATTGCCGAGACCGTAAACATCGTCGAACCGATGCCTCCGAGCGCACGAAACGCCAGCAGTTGCCAATATGTCTGCGCAACACCGACAAGCAAAGTCGAGAGCGCGACGATGCTGATGCCGGTTAGGTACGTGCGCCGATATCCGAGCTTCTCTACCAGTGAGCCCGATGCCGGTGCGAAGATAAGCCGGAAAATGGAGAACGAACTGACCACGAAGCTGGCCGCGAACACCCCCACATCGAAGCTGCGCGCGTACTGCGGCAAGATCGGTGCAATCAGACCGAAGCCCAGCGCGATGATGAACGCAGCGCTGACCAGAATCCAAATCTCTCGCGGAATCGGCTGTTTAGTCCCGTCTAATTCACCCTGCCAAGGATCCCGACCTTGTGGTTTGCTTCCCACCTCCGATGCGATATCCGGCTGAGATTCGCACTTTGCTTTACGACGAAGCAGGTCGCGCGAACGGGAAGCTGACAAGGTAACGGTCCTTTCTACTGTGCAAAAGAGAGAATAAGAAGCCCAAGAGTTCACCATAGCCCGATCTGCAAACAGTGACGATTACTAGAATGAGGCGCAATGACAGAACGCGGAGTTGAGATGAAAAAACGAATCGAAGTTGTAGGTGCCGTTCTTACCTACGAAGGAAAAATCTTCGCCGCCCAACGCGGCCCAGGTCGCTCGATGGAAAACTATTGGGAATTTCCCGGTGGAAAGATCGAAGAAGGCGAGTCCCCTCGTGAGGCTCTAGCCCGTGAACTAAGAGAAGAGCTAAAACTTGACGCTGAGATTGGGAACCACATTCTCACTGTCGACCATGAGTATGACTTCGCCGTTATCTCACTTGCGACATACTTTTGTTCCGTTTCTTCTCCCGAAATCAAGCTAACGGAGCACACTGAATATCGTTGGTTAGAACCGTCCGAGCTTTATTCCGTTGATTGGGCGCCAGCGGACATCCCTACAGTCGACATTCTTGTAAACGAACAGTAATCAATACAAGCGACGCAGCGCGCATTTAGTATGCTAAAACAATGATGAATTCCCTGGTCGGAGACCTACGCTACGGCTTCATCGATAAAAACACCGTTGCCGACAAAAAATACAATCCCCGACTCATTCGCAACGACGAGTCGGCCACTATGTACAATGCGCTCCGCGAGGAGCTACGCACCGCTACGAGTTTCATATTTTCAGTAGCATTTATTTCTCCGGCCGCTCTTGCCATGCTGAAGGAGGATCTCCTTCAGTTTTCTGGCCCAATGACGATCATCACGTCGAACTACCTTGATTTCAATTCACCATCGATGTTCAGAGAACTACTCGAAATTGAGGGACTGAACGTCTACATCTACCCCGAAGATCATCACCGGGGTTTTCATCCAAAGGGATACCTCTTTTACAAGGAGGTTGAGCTTTCAGCCATCGTCGGCAGCGCAAATTTGACGCAAAAGGCGCTCCAGGAAAACGAAGAGTGGAATCTGCACTTTTCCAGTCACCAGAATGGTGATATCACATTCCAAATTGAGACTGCCATTGATATGCAACGTAGCCGTTGCATCCCACTAACTCATCAATGGGTCGATGAGTACGAACAAAACCGCGTACCTCCAGTTTCGAAAAACACGCACACAAAGTTGCTGCCCGAGGGCCCAGTTATCGCCAATCAAATGCAGCAGGTAGCGCTGTCGAATATCGCTGACTTGAGGCAGTCAGGCGAGCGGAAAGGCCTCATAATTTCCGCTACCGGCACGGGGAAGACGATCCTTGCTGCACTAGCAGTTAAAGAAGCACAGGCCAAGCGGGTCTTGTTCGTTGCCCACCGGGAACAGATTCTGGAAAAGACTAAGAGTGAGTTCCAAAAGGTACTTGCCTACTCCGGTTCTGAGCTTACGGACGCCGACTTTGGACTCTTGGTTGGTGGGAAAAGAGAAACTGATGCACGATACCTTTTTGCCTCAGTTCAATCCTTGTATTCCCAATCGACTTACAAAACCTTTTCTCCAGATGCCTTTGACTTCATCATTATTGATGAGGTTCATCGTGGCGCTGCTAATTCCTACAAGCCAGTTTTTGCATACTTCAACAGTGAGTTTGTCCTCGGCTTGACCGCAACTCCCGAGCGTCCAGATTCAGGGGACATCTTTCGCCTCTTTGATTTCAACGTTCCTTACGAAATCCGACTGCAAGCCGCTCTTGAAGCCGACATGCTCGCACCATTCCATTATTTCGGTGTCACCGATTTTGATGATGGAGTTCGAGCGATCGGTGATAAGACTGCATCCATCGATGCTCTCGTCGCTGAAGATCGTATCGACTATCTCCTGGAGAAGCTCCGTGTCTACGGGTTTCCTGAGAGAGTTAAGGGGCTCATATTTTGCAGTCGGAAAGACGAAGCGAAAGCGCTATCGGAGCAGCTTAACCAAAAGCAGCTCTTTGGCCGGCAGCTACGGACGAAGGTGCTTCTAGGTGAAGACTCAATCTCGACACGAAATGCTGTCGTTGCGGAGTTATCTGCAGGCGAACTCGACTACATCATCACCGTTGATATTTTCAACGAGGGCATCGACATTCCGGCAGTAAATCAAGTAGTGATGCTGCGCGGCACCGAATCAAACATCATTTTTACCCAACAGCTGGGCCGTGGCCTTCGCAAAGCCCCAGGAAAAGACCATCTCCGAGTAATTGATTTCATTGGAAACTACAAGAACAATTACATGATCCCGATGGCTCTTTTCGGAGATTCATCTAGAAATAAGTCGAAGCTCAAGAGCAAAGTCGTTGATCCCTCCAATATCCCATCGGGCTCTACTGTGAGCTTTGATGAAATTGCCAAGGAGAAGATCCTTAAAGCCATCGATACAGCCTCGGTGGACACGATTGCTGAATTTAAAAAGGATATTCAACTTCTCCAGTACCGACTGAATCGTGTACCACGACTAATGGATTTTGCTCGATTCAACCTCGTTGACCCTACAGTGATCTCCACCAGGCGTACCAAGAATTATTGGGAACTCCTACACCAGGTGGACAAAGCAGCAACAGGACCAACGGATAAGCAGAGTGAATACTTGAAGTTTTTGTCCCGCGAGCTACTTCCCGGAAAGCAACCCCAAGAGTTACTTCTACTTGACCAGCTTATTAAGCATGGTTCCATCACACGTGAAGAGTTTTCAGATTTACTCGACACAAGGGCTGTTTCTCACAGCGAGCTGGATCTCTCTGTTGTCGAACGAGTGCTCAACCTCGATTTTTACCCGAAGCGGGCCTACGAAGAAATTAGATTGGTCCGGTACGATGACGAAACCTCACGTTACAGTCTGACTGAGGAATTTTTGACTTTGTACAACAAGTGGGATTCGTCATATCCAAACAGCTTTCGAGAGCATGTGGATGACATCATTCAAACTGGTCTTTTCCTGTCCCGCGAAAATGATTATTTCGCGGGTGTGCTTCGCCGCAATCAACGATATTCCAGAAAGGATGTTTCTCGTCTTTTGAGGCTTCGGTCGGATCAATCAGGCACGCTAAATGGCTACAAGATTGATTCCCACTCGCAGACGATTCCAATCTTTGTAAACTACCGAAAGCACAAAGGGCTTGCTCCTCGCATCGCATACGAGGATGAATTCATTGACCATTCGACGATGCGTTGGTTTACACGTTCAAATAGGACACTAAAGAGTCAGGAAGTCCAGAGCATCATCCAACATAAATTCCCTATCCATTTGTTTGTACGCAGGGATGATTTACCAGATGAAGGATTCACCTACCTTGGCGAAGCCACTCCAAGTGATCCCCAGCAAGCAAAAATGAAGGGGGTTAAGGGGAAAGACTCGAATGTTGTCACAATGAAGCTTCACCTTGAACATCCCGTTCCCGACACATTCTTCGAGTACCTTCACGCAAAGCCGATTGACTAACGAAAGCAAACCCCCTACCCCGCCACTGTGGCGGAATAGGGGGTTGGACGGAGCGTCGTAAAGCGAACGCCCTATCTACGAGACTGCGGTGACCTGATTAGAACAGGCTCGGCAGGTTCGCCTGCGAGGAAATGTTGCTGGCTGCCTGCGTTGCCTGAGCGGTCGCACCCGACAGCTCCGGAATCGGCAGCTCCGGGAGAGATGGGCTCTCCGAGATGATGTCCGCAATCTCCGGCGGGACCTCGACGCCCTCTGGGAGCAGCTCGCCAATCGGGCCCAGGTCCGGCTCTTCCTGCGGGACGTGCTGGTTGGTGAACTGGACGTCCTCGTCAATCGTGCGGAACTCGGACTGCGGTTCGGTGGAGGTCTCTACCTTGAAGCGCTCGTTGACCTGGCCGTCCGGAATATCGTACTGCTCTTCAAGAGCAACGTCAATCGGCTGGAAGCGGCTCAGCGGGCCGATGCCCATGGAGTTAACGCCGATGGCCTCGCGAGTCTCCGGGTTGTAAGCGTTTCCGCCCGAATCGCCGTGGTCAATCGGAGCGATAGCCCAGACACCGTTGCGGACACGGAAGACCTGGAAGCCGCAGCCGCGGCCAGTACGGGAACCGTCGGTGCACACGGGCTCACCGAGGTTGTCGAAGGAAATCTCCATCGGCTCGAGAGTGCGCTTGTCCTCGATACCGACGATCTGAACCGGCTCGCCGTGGACGTTGCCGAACTCATCCACAGAGTGGGACATAGAGGTGGTCTTGATGTCGTCCTGAACCTCAATGATGCCGTAGTCACCGCTATTGAAGAGCTCGTTGAAGAACTCCGGCATAGTGGTGTTTTCATCGAAGTCACCCTCTTCCGGCATGACATCGGTGCCCATGTAGTCCTTGTTGACCAGCTTGTCGCCATCCTTGGTTGGGATGAAGAACTGGCCGGTGACCTCTTCGCCGGTTTCAGTATCCTTCGCCACAACACAGTGGCCGGCAGTCATGATGACACGATGCGAAACACCATTCTGATCCACAACGGTGCCAGGAACTCCCAGAGAGCACATCGGGGACTGAACATGACGTCCATCGATGTTCTTGCTGCTCGGGAACGGCATTCGCAACGGCGAGCCCGGGCCGATGACAACATCCGAGTTTGCCGGTGCAGCCTCAGCTACCGCGATTCCGGGCACAAAGCCACCTGCAGCTACCGACAGTGCAGCCGTAAGTGTGGCGACCTTCTTCGAACTGGCCATAGTGTGCGCTACTCCATTTCTGTACAGAAAACTTGTCCCACTCAGTGTATTAGGGACACCTTTACAAAGCTCTCCAAAAATGGAACCTAGGGTGAAATTCTCAGTCGTGGAACCGTTCAATCGCCTTCACGGCACGCGCATTACGCATCAAAAAGTTTGTTCAACAGCAATGCAAGAGCCAGAACCATCCGCCTTGGATGATTCTGGCTCTCTTAACGGTTCGGGGGTGATTTTTGTCAGATTCTCAGACTGGCGCTAGCCCTCAAAGCTTGGAAGCTGAATTTCTGCCAACTGAGGCAGCTCAAACGGCTGTGACGATTGTGGCAATTGGGGCGATTGTGGCAGCTCAGGCAGTTGCGGCGACTGCGGCAACTGGTCCACAAGATCAGTTAACTGCGGTACAGAAGCTTCCTGCGAAGCCTGCGAATCCTGCGCCCGGGCATACTCCTGATCCGCCGCCATATCCTCATTGAGGGTGCGGTAGGAGGAGTCGCGCTGAGCCGTGGAATCCGATACCTCGAAGTGGTCATTTACCTGACCATCGGGAATGCCGTAGGCCTCCTGAATGGCAATATCCGCGGGCATCACACGCGAGACCGGACCGAAGGTCATCGAATTTACGCCAATAACTTCGTTAGTGGTCGGATCATAGGCATTTCCGCCGGAGTCACCATGGTCAACGCCAATACCAACCGTCCAAATGCCGTTTCGAGCCCGAAATACCTGATAGCCACAGGCACGTCCAGTACGCATGCCGTCCTTACAGATAGGTTTGCCAAAATTATCGAAGGAGACCTCGCCACGCGGCAGATCTTCATTGTCTTGAATGCCAGTCATCGCTACAGGCTCCCCGTAGCTCTGACCATTTTCATCGATGGAGTAACTTGCGCCGGTAGTTTCTACGTCCGGATCAAGGTTGATTACTCCATAGTCTGCACCATTAAAGGCCGCCGGCAACGACTCCAGTCCGACATCTTCCTGCGGCACTTCCCAACGGTGAGCACCTGTCGTACCAATGCGCTTATCGCCTTCGGTGGTTGGCACATACACCTCACCGGTAACGATTGGCAGACCCACATCCGGAGCATCATTCACACAGTGCCCTGCGGTCAACATGACCCGATGCTTTTCCCCATTGCGGTCCGTCACCGTCCCAGGAACACCCGCCGAACACATCGGCGAGTTGACATTTCGGTGCCCATCCCACGGGCTTCCCTCCATGGGAGTTCGAATCGGGTCACCCGGACCAACCACGACAGCATGTGCCGCGACCGGGGCTGCTAAGGACAAAAGTGCTGCGAAAGCCGATACCGCCATTCGACTTCTTGCGTGCTTCATTGAGACGAATCTTTCAAATTTTTAGTTTTCCTTTAGGACCATCCCCCACACTAATCCACCACCCCACCCACAGAAATAGCGTTTTCTCAGACTCTTGGACTTTTACAAAAGTCGTTATCGAATCGTTTCCACAACCCCACATGTCCCTGCAATAACACCAGGCACCTAGCCAATTGACTACCCCCACTTGGGTAGCCAATTGATGCTAAACATATCTCGAACATTAGTTCTATATGTTCGAAAATGTGAGTCCGGGGTGTTCGATAACTTGTGAACCATGAACACAGCAGACGAGTTTCCCATTCATCGCCGCCTAGCTCTTCCCCCACTATCCGCTACCTACCGTGCAGAATGTTTCGAAGACCTCGACCTCATCCGCACAATCCTCTGCCACCCCACCATCGGCCGTAGGCATTCGCCCGGCGCGCTAGATCACACCTTCTCGCTTCCCGACGGGCCTGTGGTCACCGTCCGCGCGTCACGGATAGCGCTTCCTCGCGCACTGGTCTCCCAGCTTGCCGACGTGCACGCGGAATACTTCATCCTGAAGGATGAGCCCATGTTCATGTACTCCGTTTCCGTCAAGGTGGAATCCTCATCGGAGGTAGTCCTCCGCGGAATTGGCGGTTCGAATCGGACGCGGGAAGAAAACCGCCGACGTACTCGGGCTGTGGCTGAGGCACTCCATCGTGCGCAGGACTGCAGCAAGATACACGAAAACGGCACTGACCTCGCACTCCCCGGGCGCCGTTATAGCTGGATTGGCACCAGGGACGCGCGGCCACTGCCGTGTCCTAACGAGCTCTTTTCTTCTCGCCCATCAGCGGCTTAGCACTGGTCACAGTGCTGCCACAGTACGGCTACTCGCTGTCGTCGCCTTCTTCGTCGTCCTCGTCGTCATAGTCGCCATCGTCATAGAGGTCATCATCGTCGTCATCGTCATCATCTTCCCCGTCCAAGGAGGCAACGTGATCAGAGTAGATATACTCCGCGTACCCGTCATCGACGGGTGCCAGCTGATCTTCCCATTCCTCTGCGCGGTCTACCACGAGCGCAAGGACATCCATCAGCTTGTCAAAGTCCTTGAAGGTGCCCAGCGTCAGAACCTCATTGCGCAAGGTCTGGATGTCAGAGTAGAGGTCAGCGAACATCTTGCGACGGTCATCATCGGTGAGAACCGTTTCGGTGTCCGAGTCCCAGAACTCTGCGATGGCCTGGTCGACAATGTCGTCCAAGTTCGCGTCCTGAGAGATGAAGCGGACGTGTGCGCTGGGCTCGTTGTTGTGGGCAGTTACCAAAACCTGGACCAACGAGGAGGTACCAACTTCGGAGGTGACCAAGGTTGCCTCTTCGGGGTCCTGTTCAAACTCCAGGTCAGCAATGCGGTCATCATCACCATCGAGCAGAGTGCGCAGCAGGCCAACAACCTGGTCAGTAGCTACATGGTGGGCGACTGCCGCGACGGCGTCTTCGACGGAGAATACAGCGGAGACCAGAACAGCTTCGAACTCATCGTCCTCATCATCCACATCGGCAGCGGCTACGTAAACTTCGGCAGCCGGGATGTCCTCATCAATGGTGACGAACTGAACCTCCAGGTCAGAGGTAATGGGAACGAAGAGGGTGTCATCGTTGACACGGCTTTCAATGCCCTCGCGGTCCAGTGCCGCAGCAATCTGCTCGAAAAAGCTCATGGGTGGAATCCTCCCTTGAAAGATAATTGGCCTCTACCCGCAGCCAATCGTAGCGACAAACGCGCAATCATGGGGTGGCTCATGCCCCCGGCAATTGCTGCGAAAGATCGCGCCGGCAGCGTGCGTGCTGCTGCAAAGCCGCCAACGCGGTCGGTTGAGGAGCAGGCCGCCAGCTGTCGATTCTCGAAAACAGAGCGCTCAGTAGCGTGCCCAGAGTTGATGGCGTTCCTCACGAGAACGTTTTGGACAGGAGACACACAGATCGGCATCTGGGCTGTGATAAATCATGCAGCAAGTAGCTCTCTCCAGGTGAGTAACTACATCGAAGTCCGGTTCTTCTCCCGCCTCAGCAGCAGCTTCATCCCAGGGGAGCACCTCGCCTCCGCAGGAATCCATGAAACGAGGAAGAGGAACCCGATGTACTCTCTGTATTCCCTCAACGACATGTTTGCCAATAAGCGCTCCACGCCAGGGCTCCATCAGCTCATTACCGGCGGATATTGCGGCGTTAGCTACGGCATCGGCAGCCACGGCCCAAAGAGGGGCAGGCTTGATTTCCCCGACTTCTCCAACAACCTGAGCCAACGGCTCCAAGAAATGAGCCAGTGCTTCGCCGGAATCCTTCAGCTCATCCACATCCTCAGCGGAGATGCTTTCAAACTGTTGAGCTTGGAACCCAACCCAATAGTCATCTCGAAGAAATGTGAGCCAAGAAGACCACTGCCACACTGGAACTCGATCGGACACCAACACGCATGCCAGCGATGGCCCTACCAATGCTCCGCACATGGACCACCACCACAACTGGGCCTGGAAACGGGTATCCACCTCAACCTCGGGCATGGGAAACAGCTTTCTCCCAGCCTCAATTCCGGCGGCTACAGCTTCGGTAGAAAGGTGCCACTCCGCAGCGCCGTCGTGAGGCGTGACATCTGCGGAAAACCGAGGAAAGTCCGCCAAAAGCTGGGAGTACTCGGGAGGCAATGCGGCACCCCGCGTGACATCGTTCACCAGTCTCATCCTTCTATCGACTGTGTTAATCGCCGTACACCTGTCTATTTTTCCACCGACTACGGAATTTCCCCACAGCTCAGTAGTGTTTATATGGGCATATGGCTCTCAACGGACCCGTTTAGGAGGTCTACTACTTTGTTCCAAAAGACGAAGAAGGATTCAACTCGCACAGTAACTGATGCGGTGAACTCAACCCCCGAAGCGATCGAACGTGATGCCGGAAAACTGGGAACCCTTCTTATCCAAACCCTGGATAAGACCATGAGCTGGCAGTCGTCTGCCATCACCGGGTACGTCAGTTCCCTGCACAAGCGCAAAAAAGATGAAACTCCGGCGCAGGTACAAGAACGTATTGATTCCCACTACCTCAACCTGGTCACCGGCACCGGTGGTGCCGCCGGCGGCAGTGCGGTTCTTCCCGGCGTCGGCATGATTACGGGCTTGGCTGCGGTTACCGGTGAATCGCTGCTGTTCCTGGAAGCATCAGCCTGGTACACACTGGCCTCAGCAACCCTGCGCAATATTGACATCACCGATCCGCAACGCCGTCGCACGCTGATTCTTGCGGCCATGAGTGGTTCTGAGGGGACAGCTATTATGGCCTCTCTGCTTGGCGAGGAATCGCTGCGGAAGCAGACCAAAACTTCCGTAAATTCTCTACTGCCACGGCTTGGCGTTCCGCAGCTGGGTGCAGCAAACCGCCTGCTGATTCGCGAGGCACGCAAGCGCTTGATGAAGAACGCTCGCCTGGCCATCATCGGTAAGATTTTGCCATTTGGAATTGGCGCCGTGGTTGGGGCCTCCGCCAACCGCAAGCTCGGTGGCATTCTTATCAGCTCCACTCGCGCATCTCTGGGCCCGCTTCCCCAGGATTGGTCGGGCTTTGAACGAAAGCTACCGGCTAAATCCAACACCTCTGAGGACTCGAAGAAGGACTCAAAGTCATCGAGGTTCTCTATTCCCTCGGCGCTGAAGTGGCCGAAGAAAAAGAAGAATAAGTAGTTCCTCTTACCCCGATTACCCTTCAGCGACGTTTTTCAATGGAAGAGCGGTACCCACCATGGCCCAGAGCAAACCCCTCAGAACCTCTCCCATGAAGTTCTTGTGGAAACAGTCTCTTCACAGGCCACTACCGCTCTATGGTGTCATTGTTGTAGCGCTAATCGTTGTCGGGCTAGAGTCCGTACTTCCGCTTCTCACTAGAGATGCCATTGATGTGGCAACGGGCTCTTCCGATGGCGGTGTCCCCGCGCGCCTACTGCCTTCCCTAACTCCCCTGCAGGCAGTCATTTCCGTCTTTCTGGCCATCGCGTTAGTACGCTTCGTCGCCCAGGTGGGGCGCAGATTCTTCTCCGGCAAACTCTCCATTGATGTTCAGCACGACCTGCGACTAAAGATCCTTCGCTCCCTACAAAACCTCGATGGTCCAGCACAAGACCGAGTCAACACCGGCCAGGTCGTGTCACGGTCAATTTCCGACCTCCAGGCAGTGTCCGGACTACTGGCGATGTTGCCGTTGACACTGGGATCCGTCGTCAAGCTGTTCATCACTATCGGCATCATGCTCGCCCTCTCGCTGCCCCTGACACTGGTCGGCCTCGCCGTCGTGCCAGCGATTGTCTACATTGCGGTGAATTCGCGTGACAAACTCCATGCCGCAACCTGGGCTGCCCAACAGCAAGCAGGCGAGATCGCCGGACAAGTCGAGGAAACCGTTTCCGGCATTCGCGTTGTCAAGGCGTTTGCGCAGGGTGACAACGAAGTTGCGAGGATGGAGCGTAACTCGTCGCTGCTCTATTCCCTACGCCTGCGAGCGGCAAAACTCAGCGCTCGATTCCAACCGGCGCTGCAGTCGTTGCCGCAACTGTCCCTCGTCGGAAATATCGCAGTCGGTGGCTGGCTCGCGATTAACGGACACATCACCCTAGGCACGTTCGTGGCGTTTGCCACGTATCTCACCAGCCTGACTGCCCTGTCGCGTCTGGTCTCCAACATGGTCATCTCGATACAGCTGACGTCGGCAAGCATCGACCGCATTTCCGATGTCATCGACGCCCGACCAGACAACCCCGAACCCACCGACGCGCTCCCCCTCCCCAACGGTCCTGTTGGCATCAGCTTCAACCACGTCACCCACAGCCGTGGCGGACGCACGCTTATCGACGATGTCTCATTCTCCGTCGCGCCAGGGGCGACCTTAGCGTTGATTGGCCCACCGGGGTCCGGAAAGACTATCGCCACGGAGTTACTCGGCCGTCACTATCTGCCGGATTCGGGAACTATCACTATCGATGCGCCCAGCCACAGCACATCCACAGATACGGCGCGCATTCTCTCCAGCGACGTATATGACGCTATAACTGTCGTTCCGGACACTCCTTATCTATTTGCGGGCACGTTGCGTGAGAACATCGCATTCGCCAATCCCGCGGCGTCCCAGGAAGAGATTAACGCCGCAGCGACCGCCGCCCAGGTCAACTTCGTCGACGATCTGCCTCAGGGGTGGGACACAGCCATCGGCGAGCGCGGGCATAATCTCTCCGGCGGACAAGCTCAACGCGTCGCGTTAGCACGGGCATTCCTCGCCCGTCCTCGAGTTTTGGTTCTCGACGACGCGACCTCAGCAATCGATGCTGCAACAGAGTTAGAAATCTTCAACGCGCTGACCTCGCAGCTAGCGGAAACGACTATCGTCATCGTGGCGCATCGATCTTCCACTCTCGAGCAGGCGGACCACATCGCCATTTTCGAAGACGGTGCCATCACTGGCATTGGCACCAAGGCCGAACTGATTACTTCTCATCCGCGCTTCACCGAGCTGATGGACATCGACCAGAGCGCCTACCCCGAAATCGAAAACCTCGTTCTCGACCCCATTGGCAGTGAGGACCCCAGCCCCGAGGAACTCTGGCCCGACGAAACCGCGCCAACCTCCGACAACTCCACGCCAGACACCGCTGCGCGGCTTCCCGGAGGTGCCACTTCTCAAATGAGCCGCGGGGTTGGCCGAGCCGGAGGAGGTCCAGGCGGTCCAGGTGGACCCGGTGGTCCAGGTGGCCGCGGCGGCGGTCGTGGTGGCATGGGGGCGGCTCTCGCCAATGCTCCTGCGACGCCTGAGCTTCTCGAGCGTGTGCGAAACCTCCCACCCGCTACCGAAAAACCGCGTGTGCCCGCTGCGGCACTCGACAACTCCGAGCTTTTTTCTCTGCGCCGGCTGCTCTCCTATGTCCGTGGCCTATTTATAAGTGTCATTGCGCTACTCGCCCTCATTGCCGTCGCCGATCTGGCGTTCCCCATGCTCGTGCGCTACGCCATTGACCACGGCATCAGTGAGCACAATGAGGCCGTGCTGTGGGCCTGCGCCGCAGGTGGCTTGGCGACGGTCCTCATCAGTTGGCTTGCCGTAGCCACAAATGCTGTTATTACTGCGCGCACTGGTGAGCGGCTGCTCTATGCCCTGCGTGTGCGCTGCTACCGTCACCTGCAGTCGCTTGGCATTAACTACTTCGAGGCCAATCGCTCGGGCGCCATCATGACGAGGATGACAACCGACATCGACGCGCTGTCCTCTTTCCTGCAAACGGGACTGGCAGAAGGGGCTATCGCCGCGTTTACTCTGCTCGGTGTCACAGCGCTGTTGCTTGCCACACAGGTGTCACTCGCCGCAGTGGCGTTGGCATCGCTTCCCATCATTGTGGTGTCCACTCTGGTATTCCGCCGGATCTCCTCGCGCCTATACAAGGCTGCGCGAGAGCAGCTCTCCTTGGTCAACGCTGATTTTCAGGAGACTATTGGTGGGCTTCGCGAGATTCAGATGTACCACCGCGTCGCCGATATCGAATCTTCCTTTGCCGAGGAATCCAACAAGTACCGCGCAATTCGTCAGAGAGCACAGCTGGCCGTGGCTCTATTCTTCCCCGGCATCAACTTCGTCTCTGAGTTGGCAACAGCCGCGGTATTGGCTGTCGGTGCCCAACAGGTTGCTTCGGGAACCACGACACCCGGCGTACTCGTCGCCTTCACGCTGTACCTAGGAATGCTCTTTGGCCCGATTCAGCAGCTGTCCCATGTTTTCGACGGCTACCAGCAGGCGAAGGTCGGCCTCAATCGCATTGATGACCTCCTACAGACCGCCCCCATGCCAGATCACGGCACTACTGACGGCGCGTCCCGCGCAGCTGCTGGCGACCTGCGCTTAGACAAGGTAACTTTCTCCTACCCCGCCGCCGACTCTGAGCACGAACGCCCGCAGGTTCTCGATGCTCTCGATTTGCAGATTCCTGCCGGAGAAACAGTCGCAATTGTCGGATCCACCGGCGCCGGAAAATCAACAATCATTAAGTTGTTTGCTCGGTTCTACGATCCAGTTGACGGTGTGGTGCGAGCCTCCGAAACTGACATCCGCGACTTCCCTCTTAACGATTGGCGACGCACCCTCGGCTATGTCCCCCAAGAATCACACCTGTTTTCGGGGACAGTAGCAACAAATATTTCCTACGGTCTACCGGACAGCAGTCATGCTGAAATTCAGCAGGCCGCGAAAAACGTCGGTGCCCTCAGCACCATTGCCAGCCTGCCCGGTGGCTTCCACCACCCCGTCGGCCCAGATGGCCGAGGGCTCTCCTCCGGACAGCGTCAGCTCATCGCACTCGCTCGTGCCGAAATGATGCGTCCTGAACTGCTGCTTCTCGACGAAGCCACCGCGACACTCGACCCTGCAACAGAGTCGGCAATCCTTGAAGCCACTGACCGTGCGTCGCGTCAACGCTCGGCAATTATTGTGGCCCACCGCCTGGCTACAGCGGCTCGGGCCAACCGGATTTTGGTACTTGACCACGGGCGTATTGTCGAGGACGGCTCCCATGACGAGCTCCTAGCGGCGGGTGGCCAATACGCAGAGCTTTGGAGCAAGTACCATATGGGGAGCGCGACGGTGTAGTAATTCAGAATTTTCGTTATCCTTGAATGACACTTTGACACTTGCGCTAATTAGAATAAACGTGAGTTAGTAAAACTAAGACGAAAAGAGGCGAGTACCTGCCGTGAGCAGCGACATGAGCTTCGGCCAGAACGAATGGCTGGTCGACGAGATGTACCAGCAATTCCAGAAGGATCCACAATCTGTGGGTCAGGAATGGCGCGAATTCTTCGCAACCCACACCCCGTCCCAAAAGGGCGAGGACCTTTCCAATATGGCAAAGCCAGCAGCAGCCACGAAGGAGGAAGCTAAGGCAACCGGACGTCGTGAATCCAAGGGGGGCGAACCAACTAAGACCCCGAACAAGCCGGCGTCTCCGAAGCCGAAGAAGTCCCCGATGGATGCAGCAGCCAAGGTTTCGGCTGTTGAATCCGGCGAAGAGCCTCTGAAGGGCGTCGCACGGGCTATCGCTAAGAACATGGATGTCTCCTTGGAGATGCCGACTGCTACGTCGGTTCGCGATATGCCGGCACGTCTGATGTTTGAAAACCGCACCTTGGTTAACAATCATCTGGCACGCGCCCGCGGCGGCAAGATCTCCTTCACCCACATCATTGGTTACGCCATGGTGAAGGCCGTCATGCTCCACCCGGACATGAACAACAACTACAAGGTGGTTGACGGCAAGCCAGTTCTGGTTACCCCGGAGCACATTAACCTCGGCCTGGCCATTGATATGCCAGCTAAGGACGGCTCTCGTTCGCTCGTAGTTGCTGCTATCCGCGAGTGTGAAACCCTGACTTTCAAGCAGTTCGTCGACGCCTACGAGGACATCGTCGTTCGTGCTCGCCACGGCAAGCTGACCGGTAAGGACTTCCAGGGCGTCACCATTTCCCTGACCAACCCGGGCGGTATCGGTACTCGCCACTCCGTCCCGCGCCTTACCAAGGGGCAGGGCGCGATTATCGGTGTCGGCTCCATGGATTACCCGGCTGAGTTCGCCGGTGCTTCCGCGGACCGTCTGGCAGAGATGGGCATCGGCAAGCTGGTGACCATCACCTCTACTTACGATCACCGCATCATCCAGGGTGCAGAGTCCGGTGAGTTCCTGCGCACGATGAGCAATCTGCTTGTCGACGACAAGTTCTGGGACCACATTTTCCAGACCATGCATGTTCCTTACACCCCAATCCGTTGGGCGCAGGATCTGCCGAACACGGGTATTGACAAGAACACCCGCGTCATGCGTCTGATTGAGGCCTACCGTTCCCGCGGTCACTTGCTGGCTGACATTGACCCGCTGCGTTCTGACCAGCCAAATACTTCTGCTCCGAACCACGCTGACCTCGATATCGAGGAACACGGTCTGACCCTGTGGGATCTGGACCGTACCTTCAACGTCGGTGGTTTCGGCGGCAAGGAGACGATGACGCTGCGCGAGGTTCTCTCTCGCCTTCGCAACGCATACTGCCTCAAGGTCGGTTCCGAGTACGCTCACATTCTCGACCGCGAAGAGCGCGAGTGGCTGGAAGAGCGCATTGAGGGCGGCCAGCCAAAGCCGTCCCACGCTGAGCAGAAGTACATCCTGCAGAAGCTAAACGCCGCAGAGGCATTCGAGAACTTCCTGCAGACCAAGTACGTCGGTCAGAAGCGCTTCTCCCTTGAGGGCGCAGAGTCGCTGATTCCGCTGATGGACTCCGCCATCGACACCGCTGCTGGTGCTGGTCTGGATGAGGTCGTCATCGGTATGCCACACCGCGGTCGACTGAATGTGCTCGCAAACATCGTCGGCAAGCCACTGCGCCAGATCTTCACCGAGTTCGAAGGCAACATCGACCCGGCACAGATCGGCGGTTCTGGTGACGTCAAGTACCACCTGGGTACTACTGGCCGTCACATCCAGATGTTCGGCGAGGGCGAGATTGACGTCACCCTGACTGCGAACCCGTCCCACCTCGAGGCCGTCAACCCGGTCGTTGAGGGTCTTGCTCGTGCACGCCAGGACAAGATCAACAAGGGCGAAGAGGGCTACTCCGTCATGCCGCTGCTGCTGCACGGTGACGCATCCTTCGCGGGCCTGGGCATTGTCCAGGAGACCCTGAACCTCATGTCCCTGCGTGGTTACAAGGTCGGCGGTACCGTCCACATCGTGGTGAACAATCAGATTGGCTTCACCACTTCGCCGGACTCCGGTCGTTCCTCCTACTACGCAACCGACATCGCCAAGGCATACGGCTGCCCGGTCTTCCACGTCAACGGTGACGACCCGGAGGCTGTCGTCTGGGTCGGCCAGCTGGCTGTTGAGTACCGTAACCGCTACGGCAAGGACGTCTTCATCGACCTGGTTTGCTACCGCAAGCGCGGCCACAACGAGGCCGATGACCCGTCCATGACTCAGCCGCTGATGTACAAGATCATCGACGAGAAGGAAAGCGTTCGTGCTCAGTACACCGAGGACCTCATCGGTCGCGGTGACATCTCCGAGGAAGAGTACGAAGCAGTACGCCGAGACTTCCACGACCAGATGGAAGCGGTCTTCAACGAGGTTCGCGCAGCTCAGGACGCAAAGCCGGGCGAGCAGACTGGTATCGCCGGTTCTCAGCCGCTGCCGCACGGTCTCAAGACCGGCATCGACAAGGCTGAAATCGTCGAGATTGGTCAGTCCTACGTCAACCTCCCTGAGGGCTTCAAGATTCACCCGCGTGTTGCGCCGGTCGCTAAGAAGCGCGCGGAGATGACTCAGGAAGGTGGCATCGACTGGGGTATGGCCGAGCTGCTGGCAATCGGTTCCTTCACCGGTGCTGGCATCGACGTCCGCTTCGCAGGTGAGGATGTCCGCCGCGGTACCTTTACCTCTCGCCATGCAGTTCTGATTGACTCCGAGGACGGTTCGGAATACAACCCGATCGACGCCTACGGTAAGTCCAAGAACGGTGGTCGCTTCATGATCTACAACTCGGCTCTGACCGAGTACGCAGGCATGGGCTTCGAGTACGGCTACACCCTGGGTAACCCGGACGCAGCAGTGTTCTGGGAAGCACAGTTCGGTGACTTCGCCAACGGCGCTCAGACCACCATTGACCAGTACGTTTCCTCCGGCGAGGCCAAGTGGGGTCAGACCTCCAAGCTGATTCTGCTGCTACCGCACGGCTACGAGGGCATGGGCCCGGACCACTCTTCGGCACGTATCGAGCGCTTCCTGCAGCTCGCAGCCGAGGGCTCCTACACCGTTGCTCAGCCGTCCGAGCCGGCTAACTACTTCCACCTGCTGCGTCGCCACGTCCTGTCCGACCTGCACCGTCCGCTGGTTGTGTTCTCGCCGAAGTCGATGCTGCGCAACAAGATGGCAGCGTCTGCTGTCGAGGACTTCACCAACCCGAACAAGTTCCGCTCGGTCATCGATGACCCGAACTTCGAGTCCAAGGACAAGTCCGGCATCAAGACCCTGCTGCTCTGCTCCGGCAAGATCTACTGGGAGCTGGAGAAGAAGCGCAAGAAGCACAAGCGCGACGATCTTGCAATCGCTCGCCTGGAGATGCTGCACCCGCTGCCGCACAACCGCCTCCGCGACATCTTCGAGTCCTACCCGGATCTTGAGGAAGTCCGCTGGGTTCAGGATGAGCCGGCTAACCAGGGTCCGTGGCCGTTCCTGGCACTGAACCTCCCAGAGGTTCTGCCGGATATGCCGAAGCTGACCCGCGTTTCCCGCCGTGCACAGTCCTCCACCGCAACTGGTGTGGCTAAGGTCCACCAGATTGAGGAGAAGGCTCTGCTGGAAGAGGCTCTCAAGTAGGTCTCATTGACTGGTCTTCGCCAGTTGGCGTGTAAACGCTAAGGGGCTCCAACCGAACGGTTGGAGCCCCTTTCTTGTTGCTTGGGCGATCGTTGCCAGGCATCAAGGGCGAATAGTCAAAAAGCGTGTCCGGTCGGCGTGCCACCGGGTCGGCACCATTTACTACTTAGTCCTCAATGCGAGTTACTGACTACGTTTATGACAAAAATGTCCCGAAAAATGGCATGAAAGTGTCATAAACTCGCACAGTTTCACATTTGCAGCCCGCATTCATGGGTTAATCAACAAACTTGGCGGCAGCCAACAGCAGATACACGTCCGATACCGCCACAACTAGCCCCCGCCACCCCGACTACGCCTTATCCAGCCACTCCTGAGCGACCAACTCAGGGCTGGCGCCACCAGCCACAGCCCGGGTCATCAGCTTTAAGTCCTCAGTGCTCAGCGAACCCGCAATTTCATTGAGCACGCGGACTCGATCATCTCGGTCCAGCGCTGGCTTGACGTAGAAAGGCACAAGCCATTGCGGCAAGTCAGCCCCAGCATTGTCAGCTGACAGATCCGCGCAGCCCTGTGCCATGCCCGCGTCGGTGGCCATAACTTCACCCGGCAGCGACCGCGAAAATGCGTCGTACACACGGTCGCGCCACTCGCCGCTGAACTGCTTGTCCGGGGTGGAGTCGTCCGCGTATTCCTCCGCCAGTGAAGCCGCCGACGCAGGGTCGCTCAGGCCGAGTAGCTCACCTGTGCATCCGAAGGAGACCAGGACCGCTTCATTGCGTACGGCCCGCAACCGGTCGTCAGCATCGCGAATGCCGACGACCTCCGCTTGCCGCCCTATCCTCTCAAAGCTCTGCGCATACACGTACGCAAGAGCTGCTTGCTCAGGGTTGCGTAGGTCTGCCCCGACAGTCACCACCGCCTCCTGCTCGGGAGGAACGGGCATCTGCGGATCCAAATCAGAACATGCGGCAAGACCGAACCCCGTCGCCCCAGTGACCAATGCCAGGGCGGTAAAAGTGCACGCAGTAGCCGTGGAGCTACCCTTGCACCCCATTGAGCGGATGCGAAAGTGGAACCCGGCGTTCGCACGTCTAAAATCAATCATCGACACCAGCGTAACCTACGAACGGATTGTGAGGTCACCCAGAATGGGCGAAGAGAAAAGCCGCAACATCAGCGCTTCGGCGAAGGCTCGCAATCCGCGAACTAGCTCGGCCAGTCAAAGCCAAAAACCGTCGGCCACAGGAAAACCCGGTAAAACCGCTCGGGCGACGAATGCGGCTAAATCCGCAGCGAAGTCGGCTGTCTCGAAGGTGACGCGCACCAACGGCTCGTCGTCAAGCACAGGAACAGGACAGTCGAGGGCGGTGCGCGATGCCCTGCGCGATTGCGGCGTCTACATCGGCGGCAAGCGGTTGCCCGGCACCTACGACCACTTCTCCGGGCTGTCCGAGGTACGGAATTTTGGCGAGGGCTTCACGTGGCTGTCGTTGTCGCGCCCCAACGCGACACAGATGGATGCCATCGCTGAGCTTTACGGGCTGGATGAGCTGACGGTGGAGGACGCACTGACTAACCGCCAGCGCCCCAAGATTGAGATCCACGATGATCACGTTGTTTTTGTTATTCGCTCGATTCACTACTCCCCGGAAGGTCTCGCGGACGACGAAAATGAAATCATTCGCTCTGGCCAGCTGATGATTGTTATCGGCCAGGAGTACGTCATTACCATTCGGATGGGCATGCCGAGCTCGGATATGCAGCGCATTAGCGCACGCGTGGAGAACACCACCGACGCCATCGACTACGGTCCCGCGGGCGTGCTGTGGGCGCTGACGGACAACCTCGTCGATGCGTACCTGCGCATTGCGTTGCAGCTGGAAGATCGCGTGGAGATTATGGAAGATGCCGTCTTCGAGCCGAATTTGGTGTCGGATATTGAGGACATTTACATCCTCAAACGAGAGATTCTGGAGATGCGCCACGCAATCGATCCGCTGACGCCGGCGCTGCGCTCCCTGATGAATCTGCGAGAAGACATCATGCCTAAGGACGTCAGCCGTTATCTTTCCGATGTTCTCGACCACCAGCTCGCCGCGGCGGACCTCGTAGCCGGACTCGACGAACGCCTCTCCTCCCTCATCGACGCCGCCGCAGTGAAGATCCAGCTGCAGCAGAACCAGGACATGCGTACTATCTCGGCATACGCGGCTATTCTCGCCGTGCCAACCGCCCTGGCCGGTATCTACGGCATGAACTTCGACCGCATGCCCGAACTGCACTGGGAGTACGGGTACTTCATCGTCCTCGCCATCATGTTCGCCATTGTGGCGTTTTTGGTGTGGCTCCTGCGCCGCAACAAGTGGCTGTAGTTTCCGCTTCTGGCAGGCAACGCTTTACGACGAGTACAACAACCTACCCGCGGTTCCCACCGAGAGCCCGCTGCGCCAACAGGTCGCGGGCGCGCTCGGCATTGCGGGGATTGCACAGGACGTCGTAGCGACGGGCAACAATCTCCGTTGTGCTCGAGAAATCCCGCTTGCCGTTTTGCATTGCGTACGGAACTGCGGCCAGCACGATGCCGAAGATGGCGCCCATACCGAGGCCAACAATCAGCGGACTAACCCAATCCTCCTGGAAAAGCCCCAGAATCAGGCCGAAGAACAGGCCCATCCACAGCCCGTACAGCGCGCCGCCGCCGAGCACCTTCGGCCAGGTCAGCCTGCCAACCACGCGCTCCACCTGCATCAGGTCAACACCGACGATGGTGAGGTCGGAAACCGGGAACTCATCGCGATCACTGAGCGAATCCACCGCCGCCTGCGCGTCGGAGTAGTTGGTGAAACTGCCCACCGGCCACCCCTCGGGTACCTGGCGCTGAGGCAACCGGGACTTCATGCTCTGTTCCCGGCCGCTCCCCCAACCGCTGCCCGCTTCCCCATTTGCCATCGGTACTCTCACCGTTCCCTTGCAGTTGTTGTCACAGTAAAAGGTGACTCAGTTGCTAAAAATATTGCTAAAACTATCGCTATAAAGCGTTCTATCAAGGACAACGTCTGACGGTTGGCAATTGTTCCGCCGTCTGGTCCACCGCCCATTCCACCGCCACCGCGCTTGCCGGAGGGGTTGGTCGCTGTGACCGTCGTAAAGCGGCAAATTACTGATTTTGTCAGTAGTTCTTTGTCTTGCGGGGTCTCACGATAAGATTCACTACATAATGTCTACGATTACTGAAGCTGAAGTTCGCACCGCCCTGGCGCAGGTCGAAGATCCTGAGGTACGTCGCCCGATTACCGAGATTGGCATGGTCAAGTCCATCTCGGTGGCGGACAACAATGACGTGGCCGTGGAGATTTACCTCACCATTGCCGGTTGCCCCATGAAAAACACCATCATCGAGCGCACTGAAGAGGCGCTGAACGGTATCGAGGGCGTTGGCAACGTCACCGTCACCACCGATGTGATGAATGACGAGCAGCGCCGCGAGTTCCGCAACGCCGTCCGCGGCACCGCCTCCGAGCCGGTGATCCCATTCGCCCAGCCGGACTCCCGCACCCGCGTGTTCGCCGTCGCCTCCGGTAAGGGTGGCGTCGGTAAGTCCTCCGTGACCGTGAACCTCGCCGCCGCGCTGGCCGCGAAGGGTCTGTCTGTCGGTGTCCTCGATGCCGACGTCTACGGACACTCCATTCCGCACATGATGGGCTCCGAGGAAAAGCCGCACCAGGTCGACGACATGATCATGCCTCCGCAGGCGCACGGCGTGTCACTGATTTCTATCGGACACTTCGTCGACGACAACGCACCGGTTGTCTGGCGTGGGCCAATGCTGCACCGCGCTATCCAGCAGTTCCTCGCGGACGTGTTCTGGGGCGACCTGGACGTCCTGCTATTCGACCTGCCCCCGGGAACCGGCGACATCGCCATCTCCGTGGCGCAGCTCGTGCCGAACGCTGAGCTGCTGATTGTTACTACCCCGCAGATGGCCGCCGCCGAGGTCGCAGAGCGCGCCGGCACCATTTCGCTGCAGACCCGCCAGCGCATCGCCGGTGTCATCGAGAACATGAGCTGGATGGAGATGCCGGACGGCTCCAAGATGGAGGTCTTCGGCGCAGGTGGCGGCGAGACCGTTGCCCGTCGTCTTACCCAGATCACCGGCGGAAAGGTCGAGCTGCTCGGCCAGGTGCCGCTGGACACAGAGCTACGCGAAGGCGGCGACAAGGGCACCCCGATTGTCCTGTCCAAGCCGGATTCGGGCGCGGGCGAGGCCCTGAACGCCATCGCTGACAAGCTGGTTGTTCGTCGCGAGTCGCTCGCAGGCAAGTCGCTCGGCCTGGGCGTGACTCCGAAGTAGGCCTTCGCTTTACGACGATCACAGCGACGCCCCCTCCCCGGTAGTTTCGGTGCCGGGAAGGGGGCGTCTGCTTTTGTGGCTGCGGTGTCTGGGGCGTATGTGTTGCTGGTGGTGTTTTTAGTGGTGCGAGCGGTGTATCCGCCGAAGCGGCTGCGTGCACTTACTGACTAGGTTTATGACACTTTCGTGGCAAAATTTGTGCTCAAAGTGTCATAAACCTAGTCAGTAACTTGCGGTCGGGAACGGTTTGCGACCGCTATAGGTTGTCGTCGTCGACCCAGGCCTGCACCCCACGGGGCTGCTGAGGTTGTTGCGGCTGCTGTGGTGTTTGTTGCGCTTGCTGTTGGCGGGCCTGGGCAACTGGATCCTGCCACGTTCCCGGCTGCTGGGCTGGCTGCTGCGACAGAGCCGGCTGCACTGGCTGGTTCATATTGGACTGCTGGTACTGCTGACCCGCAGCCCCGGCCGTTCCTGCAGCGCCCGCAGCTCCGGCTGCACCAGTTCCGCCACCACCCGCTGCAGGCTTACCGGAGAGCATGTCCAGGTAGGTGTCATCGCCATCGAAAAGCGTCCTGGTGATGGCGGTCTTCGGGTTGAGACGACGGAGATCGTTGAGCTCCTGCAGCGGCTTGCGAAGATCATCGAAGTCTTCACCGAACTCGTCCGAGAGGTTATCGCGTGCGTCATTGATTGCGGTGCGCGCAGCCAAGAGCAATGCGCGGACGTCCTCAATTACCTTCGGCAACCGCTCAGGTCCGATGAGAATTAGTCCGAGGATAAAGAGGACAAGAATCTCGCCCCAGCCAACATTAGAAAACACGTTATACCACCTTAGTTACAGTGCACCTCGCATGCAGCATTGCGCGGCCAAATCCACCAAATCTGCCAAATCCGCAGAAACCAGCCGAAACCGGTCGAAACCAGCGCCCCCCTACTCCGGCGTGATCTTCGCCTCCAGCTCGGCTCCGTGGCGAACGATTTTCAATACCGCCTCATTACCAGCGCCAACAGTCCACAGCGCCACCGTGAGCTCATCTGCGGACGATACCGCGCGGTCTCCCACAGCCGTAATCACATCGCCTTCCTGCAGGCCTTCCCGGTCGGCAACGCCTCCCGGCAGGATGCTGGCAATCTCGGCACCAGTCAGTGCGCCATTGGAAACCGTGCGCACTGTCACGCCAATCCCAGGATGAACCGGCTGCTCACCGGCAATGAGCTGCTCAGCGATGGCAACGGCTGAATTGATTGGAATCGCAAAGCCCAACCCCTGTGAGCCACCCGAGCTACTGAAAATCACCGTATTAATACCGATAATGGCACCGCGGATATCCACCAGCGGACCACCCGAGTTACCCGGGTTGATGGAGGCATCGGTCTGAATCGCATCGGCGTAACCGTCCGTGTCGGTCCCTTCAGCGGCCAGGCGCACCGGCCGATTAAGCGCGGAGACAATTCCCGAGGTCACCGTGCCGCCCAGCCCCTGCGGCGAGCCCATCGCAATCACTGTGTCACCGACCGCAACCGCGTTGGAATCACCAAGCTGCGCCACGGTCAGCCCCGCAACATCTTCGACCTTAATTACGGCGAGGTCGGTCTTCGGGTCGCGGCCAATAATCTTGGCCGGCACCTCTTTCAGCTTGCCGCCGTCCCAAAACGTTACGGAGACCTGCATATCCTGCCGGTCCGCCACCGCCGAAACGACGTGGTTATTCGTCAAAATATGACCGTCACCATCAATGACAAACCCCGAGCCCACGCCCGAGACCTCACCGGCACTGACCGCAATCGACACCACCGCGGGACGAAGAGCCTCCGCCACCTTGCCGATTTCGGTCAAATCACCGTTGCCCGGCCGCCCCTCAATCTGCTGCAGCTCCACACGCTGGTAGTCCGAGCGGAAAGACTTGCCAGCCCAACCGCCAACAAAGCCGCCTACACCGCCAATCAGCAGCACCACGGCCGATGACGCCGCAATCACACGCCACGGCACCTCGCGGCCAAAAATCACTTCCCGCGCGCTGACGCGGGGAGCCGTCTTCGGGCGAGGTTTCTTTTTCGCTTCGGGTTTGCGGGCTGGACGCCCCGTCGTCATGCGTGACGACGAATCCTGCCACGGCGAATACTCTTGGGCGGTGGCACTGGCGTCGTCGTCAAGCTTCTGCCCTGGAGCACGCTGTAACCCGCCAGTTGCGGCGGCACGATCGGAGTCCGGGGCGAACGCGGAATCATCGAAAGAGCGATGTTTGCCCACTAGTGACTACCACCTTTACGAAAACCGCGAACGATCTGCTCCAACGCGGCACTCAGCGACTCCGGCGGACGGTGCGTGAGATGCCGCGCCGACCGATGGGGCTCTGAGTCCTCGCAACTGCCTGCGAAATCAGCAATACGAGCGCGCAGCTCAGCTGGAATGTGCAAGGGCGCACTATCACGCAGACGCTTGGCTGCCTGCCGCTGCTTCGCGACCTCCCGGCGACACTCCGGGCATGCCATCAGGTGCGCCTGCGCACGACGCTCAGCTACGACCGACAACTCGCCGTCAACAAAAGCGGCAATCGCCTCGGTGCCGAGATGCTCCGTTGACAAAAAACGCTTGTCATCGCCCTGCTGAATCACAGACTGCAGCACCTCCAGAAATCGCACCTATTTAACTAGCCCCACAATAGCCGCTCCCGCGGATTGAGTGCGGGAAATCTAGCCTGCGGTGACCGACTCCGGCAGCTCCTGTCGTTCCTTCTCCAGGCGCTCCAACGTCGCCCGCAAGCTGGAACGTGCCCGGTGAATACGCGAACGCACAGTGCCCATCTTGAGCCCAAGGGTGCTGGCAATTTCCTCGTAGGTCAGCCCCACCACATCACAGAGGACAACCACCGCGCGATAGTCCGGCTGCAGCTCAGCCAGCGCGATTTCCAAATCCGGGTCGAGCATCGCGTCATCGACGGCCTGCTCCGGGGTCTTCAGCGTACCCGGGACGCGGTCGTAGTTCTCCGGCAACGCCTCCATCCGGATGACCTGCCGATGCCGGACCATATCCAAAAACAGGTTAGTGGTAATCCGATGCAGCCAGCCTTCAAAAGTGCCGGGACGGTATGACTTCAGCGAGCGGAACACACGCATGAATGTCTCCTGCGTCAGGTCTTCCGCGTCCTGCTGGTTACCAGTCAACCGATATGCGAGCCCATAAACACTATCCGCGTGGGCCTGGACCAGCTCCGACCACGACGGCATCTCCCCCACACCTGCGTCAAAAGCCGCGGTGCCGGACAGTTGCTCAGTTACGTCAGCGGACGCGGCGTCCTCGCGGCTGGCGCCTACGCTGACTCGTTCGGACTTGACTCGTTCGGGCATGAGGTTCAGTGTTCCTTACCAACCTTAGGTTTGTAGTGACCTTACCCTGAAAATAGTTTGAGAGTCCAGACAAACTTGAGGCTTGTTTACCCACCTAGTCCGGCACTGACCGGCGCGCCCCGCTGCCCTGCCCGAAGTTTTTTCCTACGCTATAGAACGTGTCCGAAACGAGTTCTTCTGCTACCCCGCTATCCGCACGTGACGCTATTGCACAGCACGTCAACAACACGACCGTAGTCTCCGAGGCCCTTGAAAGCGCCCGAGAGAGCGCTCGCGAATACGGAGTTGCCGTCCCCGATACGATGACCGGCGCCGCTTTGACCTCGCTCATGGCTCTGACCAGTGCCCGCCGCGACGGTCACCCCGCCGCTGTCATCGCATCGCCTGCGGCAGGCGTAGTCGGTTTGCACCTGGCCGCCGGCCTCGGCGATGACGGCGTTCTCACCTGCATCGACCCGGAGCTCGAGCACCAGTCTCTGGCAAAGTCCGCTTTCCGAGCCGCAGGCATCCGCCCCAACCGACAGCGCTTCCTGCCTTCGCAGCCGCTGGAGGTCATGGATCGACTGGCCGCCGACTCCTACGACTTGGTCTACTTGGACGTCGCCCCGGCGATCCTCCGCGCCGCCCAGGAAAAGGCCTGGCCGCTGCTTCGCTCCGGTGGCGCGCTCGTCCTGACCGGCGCGCTCCTCGACGGCACTGTCGCTGACTCGTCACGCACTGACCGTGACACCGTCGCTGCCCGCGAAGCCGACGAATATATGCTCCAGCTTGACGACGCTTACGTGATGCGCCTACCTCTAGCAGCTGGCACCACTGTGCTGGTGAAGAAGTAGTTTTCTACTGTTGGCCGGCCGGCTAGCGGCAGCGGTGGGCCACTGCGACTTACTGACTGCGTTTATGGTTGGTGGCGACGGGTCGAGCCGAGTTACTGACTGCGTTTATGACAAAAATGGCCCGAAAAATGGCGTGAAAGTGTCATAAACTCGCACAGTTTCACATTTGCAGCCCATGCCCGTATTCACATGCGAAGCCCTTAGCCACACGTGCAGCCCATAATTTTTAGGGCTGCCAGTTTTGGGGCTAGGTAGCAACTAGGTAGCAAAAAGGGTTAAAGGCAAAAGGCACGTACCCCACGGTACGTGCCTTTTCAGCCGGTCGGACTCAGACAGTCTAGATAACCTGGTTCTTACCAACGGCCACAACGCCACCAGCGCTGACCTTGAAGCGCTCTGCGTCCTTCTCCGGATCGACACCGATAATGGCGCCGTCGGAAACTACAACGTTCTTGTCCAAAATCGCATGGCGAACCACTGCTCCGCGGCCGACGCGAACGCCTGGGAAGAGAACCGAGCCCTCCACCGTCGCGCCATCCTCGACCACAACGTTGGTGCTAATCACCGAGTTGCGGACCGTACCACCGGAGACAATCGAACCAGCACCGACCATCGAAGCCTGAGCAATACCGCCCTGGACAAACTTGGCCGGAGGCAGGTTCTCCTCTGAGAAGGTGTGGATTGGCCACTTCTTGTTGTAGAGGTTAAACACCGGGTGGACGGAAATCAGGTCCATGTTGGCCTCGTAGAAGGCATCGATGGTACCGACATCACGCCAGTAGCCCTTGTCACGTTCGGTCTCACCCGGAACGTAGCTGTCCTTGAAGTCCCAGACGAAAGCTTCGCCCTCCTCTACCAGCATCGGAATAATGTTTCCGCCCATATCATGGTCGGAGTTTTCATCTTCCGAGTCACGCTTAATAGCGTCGATAAGCGCGGAGGTAGTGAAGATGTAGTTACCCATCGACGCGAACGTCGAGTTCGGGTCATCCGGGGTGCCGGGCGGATCAGCCGGCTTCTCCAGGAACTCGGTGATTCGGTTGTTGTCATCGGCATCGATGACACCGAATGCGCTGGCCTCAGAACGCGGGACGCGGATACCAGCGACCGTCACGCCAGCGCCAGACTCGATGTGGGCCTCCAGCATCTGCTGCGGATCCATGCGATAGACGTGGTCGGCACCGAAGACGATGACGTACTCCGGATCCTCGTCGTAAACCAAGTTCAGCGACTGCAGAATCGCGTCCGCCGAACCGGTGAACCAGCGCTTACCCAGACGCTGCTGAGCCGGCACCGGGGTGACGTACTGGCCGGTGATGCCAGACAGCTGCCACGCCTGCGAAATGTGACGGTCGAGCGAGTGGGACTTGTACTGGGTCAGCACACAGATCTTCAAGAAACCTGCGTTGACCAGGTTCGACAGCACGAAGTCGATAAGCCGATAGCTACCGCCGAAAGGCACGGCGGGCTTAGCGCGGTCTTCCGTCAGCGGGAAGAGACGCTTGCCTTCGCCACCGGCAAGGACAATGGACAAAACATGTGGTTGACTCCTCACACCAACCAACCTATATGCGATTTACGTTCCTCGCTGCCAGTCTCCCCTCCCCGCTACCCACACCCAGGCATATCAAGCGACGGAAATTGTCAAATCTGGTTACGCTGGAACTATGCGTGTTGCCATGATGACCAAGGAATACCCTCCGGAGATTTACGGCGGAGCAGGTGTTCACGTAACTGAACTGACTCGTTTCATGCGCGGCCTCGACGGCGTTGACGTCGATGTGCACTGCATGGGTGCTCCTCGCGATGAGGCGGATGTATATGTCCACGGCGTTGACCCGGAGTTGAAGGATGCCAACGCCTCGATTAAGACGCTGTCCACGGGGTTGCGCATGGCAAATGCCGCCGCGGCAACCGACATTGATGTCGTCCACTCTCACACCTGGTACTCAGGCCTGGGCGGTCACCTCACCGGTCTACTCAAGGGCATTCCGCATGTGGCCACCGCGCACTCACTGGAGCCGCACCGCCCGTGGAAGCGCGAGCAGCTCGGCGGCGGTTACGACGTTTCCAGCTGGTCCGAGCGCAATGCTATGGAGTACGCAGACGCTGTCATTGCTGTTTCCGCGCGCATGAAGGACGCCATCCTGGACGCCTACCCGCGTATCTCCCCCGACAAGGTTCACGTTGTCCTGAACGGTATCGACACCGAGCTGTGGCACCCGCGCCCGACGTGGGAAGAGTCCAAGGAACAGAACGGCTGGTCTGTCCTGGAGGAGCTCGGCGTTGACCCGTCTCGCCCGATGGTCGCGTTCGTCGGCCGCATCACCCGTCAGAAGGGTGTCGCTCACCTGGTCAAGGCCGCATCGCTTTTCGACGACGGTGTGCAGCTCGTTCTGTGCGCCGGCGCTCCGGACACCCCGGAAATCGCGAAGGAGACTGAGCAGCTCGTCCATGACCTCCAGGAGAAGCGCGATGGCATTTTCTGGGTGCAGGACATGCTGCCGAAGGAGAAGATCCAGGAGATCCTGACAGCCGCGGATTCGTTCGTCTGTCCGTCCATCTACGAGCCGCTGGGCATCGTTAACCTTGAGGCTATGGCCTGTGGCACCGCCGTTGTCGCCTCTGATGTCGGCGGCATTCCGGAGGTTGTCGTCGATGGCGAAACCGGCACTTTGGTTCACTACGACGAGTCTGATCCGGAGGGCTTCGAGCGTGGAATCGCTGCCGCGGTTAACAACATGGTCGCCGACCGCGACCGCGCTACCAAGATTGGCCAGGCGGGTAAGAAGCGTGCTGAAGATGTGTTTAGCTGGGAGAGCATCGCTCAGCAGACCGTTGAGGTTTATAAGTCTTTGATGTAGCTGGCTGTCTGCGAGACGCCACGGATGCGCGGTGGACGGAGTCTCCTCATAAGGCCCATCGCTTCCGAGAAGGAAGCGGTGGGCCTTTCTTAGCCTTTTTACTAACCCCGTTCAGGACATTTACTTATGCCCTTGCCCACTTTTCTAAACCTAATTTGAGTTTTGGCTGAATTTATCATTACTGGTCAATAGCATCCTGAGTATGAGATTCACTAAGAAGGTGGCAGCAGTTGGTGCCGCCATTGCCATAGCGCTAGCGGGTGCACTACCGCATCAGGCGCTCGCTACAGAAGTAGCCCCATCCCCTAGTACCGCTACCATCACCGAGCGTGGTCCCCTTGGACAGTCCGGTCGCTGGTTTACCGACGGTGATGGCCGTGCTTTCCTCACTCAGGGGTCGAACATCGTCTACAAGCACGATCCTTACACCCCAGAGGCCGGAGGCTTTAACGAGGACGATGCTGACTGGCTCGTGCAGCAGGGCTTCGACTCCATGCGAGTCGGCATTATCTGGAAAGCAGTAGAGCCAAAGCCCGGCAAGTACAACGACAAATACCTGGATTCCATTGCCCGCACTATCTCCATGCTCACTGAGCGTGGAATCGCGGTCTTGGTCGATGCCCACCAGGACATGTACAACGAGAAGTTCGAAGGCGAATTTGCCCCGGATTGGGCTGTCATTGACGACGGCGTTCCCAGCCTCTTGAAGGTTGGCTTCCCCGCTAACCAGGCCCTCAATATCGGCCTCATTAGGGCATACGACAACTTCCTGAATAACCGCGAAGGGCCGGGCGGTGTTGGGTTGCAGGAGCGTTACGCAGCCATGTGGGGCCATGTCGCCAAACGCCTTGGCGACATGCCGGGACTGATGGGCTACGACATCATTAATGAACCGTGGCCAGGCTCGGCATACCCACTGTGCTATCTGGCTCTCGGCGACTGCGGCCCGGCTAAGGAAAAGCTCGATGAACTGCACCAGAAGGCTGCCAATCAGATTGTCAACAAGGACCCGGACGCTATTGTCCACTACGAGCCCTACTCCATGTGGAACACCGGATTGAACACGAATCCGGCAGCCCCGGAGGTTCCTGAAACCGCTGGTACGGCTCTCAGCTGGCATGTCTACTGCACCACGAATGCCCTGTTCAACACCTACACGGGCTGTGATTTCTTCGATGGTCGTACCTTCGACAATGCGGAAATCGTCTCATCCGGTAACGGCTCGGCCACACTGCTTTCCGAGTTCGGCGCCACCGACGATGCCGATACCCTCAATGGCGTAATTTCGCTTGCCCGGCGCCACATGGTCGGCTGGCAGTACTGGTCCTACTGTGGATGCGACGACCCGACGACGCAGAATCAGAAGGAACAGGGCATGGTCTTCGACCCGAAGGTTCCAGGACCTGTAGGTGCCGATGCCTTCAACCGCGACAAGATGACCATTCTCGCCGCTCCACACCTGCGAGCGGTCGCAGGCACCCCGCAGGCTACTGACTGGAACCGCGACACCCGTGTCTACAAGGCCAGCTGGAACAATAGCCGCGTCGACGGCACCGGAGTTTTCGCACCTGGTTCCACCAGCGAGCTCGTTGTGCCCTCAATCAACTTCCCGAATGGGTTCACAGTGAATGTCGAGGGTGGCCACGCCACTGTCGCTGCCGATGGCCAGACGGTTCATATCGTCTCCACTGCTGACCACGTGTCAGTCACCATCCAGCCGAAGTAGAACCAACCGCTCGATTCACCAAATAACGCCCTGTGGATTCTTCCGCAGGGCGTTTTTCGTGCCGCAGGGTCCTCCCACACCATCGGACCGAAAACCCACCTCAGCTTGGGCTACAAATATCGGGAATATAATGGCTTCCATGACCACTCACGAGAATTTTCCAACGGTCCGACACACAATTTTCCAAAACTCACTGATGTCCGCACTGCTCGATGGCATCTACGACGGCGAGATGACCATTGGCGAAATCCTTGGTCATGGAAACTTCGGCATCGGCACCTTCGACGGTCTCGATGGCGAAATGGTAATCCTCGACGGTGTCTGCTGGCAGGTGCGTCACGACGGCTCCGCGACCCGGGCCACCATGGATCAGCGCAGCCCCTACACGGTGGTCACCAACTTCGTTCCCCACACGGTGATGGATGCGCCGGAAAACCTGACTCGCAAGGAAATTAGCCCCATCATCGATTCCCTGGTGCCGAGCCAAAACTTTATGTACGCACTGCGGATTACCGGCGAATTTGAGTGGGTGAAGACTCGAACCGTCGTAAAGCAGGAAAAGCCGTATCAGAAGATGGTTGATGCGACGGAAGAAGACGCGTCGGTTGATTTCGAGAACCTGCGGGGCACGATTGCGGGCTTCCGCACGCCGGTGTACGAGAAGGGAATTTCGGTGCCCGGCTGTCACGTGCACTTCCTTGCGGAAGGCGGCACCGGCGGCGGGCATGTGCTGGACTTTAAGCTGCGCTCGGGCACTATCGAGTTGTGCCCGGGCACTGACCTGCAGCTTCGCCTTCCGCTAACGGCGGAATTCTCGGATGCTGACCTGGATCCGGAAGACCTGGACGAGCAGATTCACAAAACCGAGGTCAAGGAGTAAACGCTAGTCTCCCGGGCGGCCAAGACGAGTGACGTAGGCACGGGCGGTGACGTGCATCTCTGCAGGTAGCGCCGCAATGCGTTCCTGCAGCACCTCCGGGTGAATATGGCGTGCCGACGGGCTCATACCGATCTGTGCGGCGATTGCACCCTGGTTGAGGTTCATACCGAACTCCACCAGCTCCGGGTCGCCAACAGGCACGAGGTGCCCCTCTGCCTGGGAAATCATGCGCTCGACCTTGCCGCGCTCGACATCAATGATGCCCAGTGGCTCACGAAGCTCACCCAAGTGACCAGTGGTGGCAGTCAGAACCACAACCTGGCCGCCCGGCTTGAGCACGCGAGCGAACTCCTCCGCGTTGCGAGGTGCGAAGACGACTGTAAGCGCATCGATGGAGCCATCACGCAGCGGCAGACGCGCCCACGCATCGGCCACAACCGCACCGAGCCGCGGGTGACTCTTGGCCAGGTGCTTGGCGGCCGGCACTGAGACGTCGATGCCCACGCCCCGGGAATTGGGAATGCTGTCCAGCGTGTGTGCGAGGTAATAACCAGTGCCCGCACCGACTTCGCAGATGACTGGGCTGGCGGCCTCGGACACGTTGGCGTCGTCAAGCACGTCCTGGACGTTGCCTGTAACTGCCTCAACGAATGGAGCATAGTGGCCACCAGAGAGGAACTCCTCGCGGGCGGTAATCATCTTGGCGTCATCGCCGGTGTAGCGCAGGCCAGCCCCACCGGCGAGCGTAACGTAACCCTGGCGGGCGACATCATAGCTATGTCCGGATTCGGACTTCAGAGTCATTCGTTCGGCATCACCAAACTTCAAATCAGTGCCATCGATGGGGTCAGCAAGCACATCAATGATGTCAGCTAGCACGTCGGTCACTCCTCAAACTGAGCTAGAAAAATAATTTTCACTATCTTAGCCCGTGTCGAGCTCAGCCAAGTAACTCCAATGCGAGTTACTGACTACGTTTATGACAAAAATTGCCCGAAAACTGGATTGAAAGTGTCATAAACTCGCACAGTTTCACATTTGCAGCCCGTACTTTTTGTTCATAAACCCTGGGTTAAGTAGCAAAAAGTGTGTCCGCTCGGCGTGTTGCGGGGCGGGCACACCGTTTGTTACTTCATGGGGCCTTTT